>CALUKK010000151.1 GCA_944321205.1 uncultured Alistipes sp. | reverse complement strand
AGAACCGTTCGGTGATGGAGGATGTCATTGCGCAGCCCAAACTCGCCCATGGCAACTACCGTATCGTGCATTATGATTCGCCCGATGCCCGGGGTGTCGATGTGGCGTTTTTCTACCGTCCGGATGTCTTCAAGCTGGAGGGGAGTGCACCACACCGTTTTGTGATGCCGGGGATGCCGGACTTCAAGACGCGGGATTTCGTGACCATGTGGGGCACGATCGAGGGTGAACCCTTCTTCTTTGTGGTCAATCACTGGCCGTCGCGCCTGGGAGGCAAGGAGGCTTCGTCGCCCAAACGCGAGGAGACGGCCCGTCAGGTGAAACATATCGTGGACTCGGTGATGGCGGCCAATCCGGCGACGAAGGTGGTCGTGATGGGAGACCTGAACGACGATGCTACGGACCGCAGCGTGGTCGAGGGTCTGCGGGCCAAGGGCAAGATCAAGGATGTGAAACCCGGAGATATGTTCAACCCCTTCATCGCGTTGCTCAAGGCCGGATACGGAACACTGGCATACCGCGACGAATGGAATCTGTTCGACAATATCGTCGTATCGGAGAATCTGGCTACGGGATCCACCGGAACGTTGAAGATCCAGCCCGTTGGTTCGTCGAAGTTCTACGGTGGGATTTTCCACCGGCCGTACATGTTCCAGAAGGAGGGTCAGTACAAGGGTTATCCGTTGCGGACGTTCGTGGGGAATGATTTCCAGGGCGGTTTCAGCGACCACTTCCCCGTTTATATCTATATCGGCAAATAACATGCTAATAATAAATGTATGAAACTGAAAGCTCTACTTATTCTGATGCTCGCCACCGTGAGCTTCGCCGCCTACGCACAGGACGGAGGCATTCGCGGCAAGGTGGTTTCGCGTAACGGACGCGAGGCTCTGAGCAATGTCGAGGTGACGATCGAGTCGTTGGGCCTTGCGGTCAAGACCGATCGAGACGGTAATTTCGTTCTGGAGAATCTTCCCGCCGGCAGCTACACGGTGCAGTTCACGACTCCGGATTTCGAGGCGTTGAGCCTGATGGTCCGTGTGGGTACGGAGCATCTGCAGGATCTCAAACAGGTAGTTCTGGTTCCCGCAGGTCCCACGAATACGGCCTTTTTCGATGATGCGATCTTTGCGGAGTTCGACACCGATTCTTCGGCGTCGGATACGCAGGCGCTTCCTTCGTCGCTGTCGGCCTCGAAGGATCTGTTCAACAACATTGCGTCGTACCGTTTCAGCGAGATGCGTTTCAACGTGCGGGGCTACGATTCGCAGTATTCGGACATCTATCTGAACGGCATCCGCTTCAACGATGCCATGACGGGTTATGGACCGTGGTCGTTGTGGAGCGGTCTGAACGATGCCACCCGCAATCAGGAGAACTATACGGGTCTTGAGATGGCGGATTTCGGGATCGGCGGGATCGGCGGAATCACGAATGTCAATGCCCGGGCGTCGCAGGTCCGCAAGGGTTTCCGGGTGAGTGTTTCGAACGGAAATCAGATGTACCGATTCCGTGCGATGGTCTCCTACGGTTCGGGGCAGCTCGACAACGGTTGGTCGTATGCCTTCTCGGTGGGGACGCGTCAGGGCGGCAACGGTTATGTCGACGGGATTTACTATAATTCGTATGCCTACTTTGCCTCTGTGGAGAAGCTCTTCGGCGACAACCATCGTTTGTCCCTTACATTCCTGGCCTCACCGGCGGAGCGTGGTGCACAGCAGGCCTCGACCGACGAAGCCTATGCGCTGTTCGGCAACAACTACTACAATCCGAACGTGGGCTACCAGGCCGGGAAGCTGCGCAACTCGCGGGTTCGCAAGACGCACGAGCCGATCGCCATGTTGAACTATACGTGGGACATTTCGGAGCAGACGCGTCTGAATGCCGCCACGTCGCTGCGTTTCGGCAAGAACGGCTATTCGGCGCTGACGTGGAACGGGGGATCGGATCCTCGCGGCGACTATTACCGTTACATGCCGTTGTCGGACATGACGCAGATCCTGCCGGGTACGACGACCCAGCAGACGATCTATTATTACCTGCAGAATGTGGTTCAGGCGGGCCAGGTGTGGAACGGCATGCTTGATTACGACGATTTCTTCCACAAGAACCAGTATGTCGATACGGAGTTGACCGATCTGATGGGCGACAGCCGTCGTTCGAACTACATGATCGAGGAGCGTCACACCGACCAGTTGGACTACAACCTGGCGGTGAACGTGCAGCACAACATGCGCAACAACATGAAGATCGTGGGAGGTGTGAACCTGCGTGTGAACCGTACGAACTACTATTCGCAGGTGAAGGATCTGCTGGGCGGAGACTACTGGTACGACATCGACAAGTTTGCCGAACGGGACATGGCCAGCGAGACGGCCTATCAGAACGATCTGGACTACTATTGGGCAACGGGACACGCCCGTATTGCGCGCGAGGGTGACAAGTACGGCTATTACTATCGTGCGCATCTGCTTGAGACGGATGCCTGGGCCAACTATTCGTGGGCCATTGGCGGATTTTCGCTGGGCGTAGGAGCTTCGGTGGGTTATTCGGAGATGTACCGCGAGGGTATGTGGCGCAAGGGACTCTTTCCGAACACCTCGAAGGGCGATTCGAAGAAACTCGACTATTTGACCTACGAGGGCAAGTTGTCGCTGGGTTACAAATTCTCCGGAGCACACTCCCTGGAGGCCAATGCGGTGATCGAGCAGAACGCCCCGAAATTCAATACGGCTTTCGTGTCGCCGCGTACGCGCAACAACACGACGCCGGGTCTGAAGGCCGAGAAGGTCTTCGGTGTGGATCTGACCTATAACCTCAATCTGCCCTACATCAAGGCCCGCGTTTCGGGCTACTACACGACGATTCAGGATCAGTCGAAGGTGATTTCGTTCTACGACGATACGCGTAGTTCGTTCACGAACTTTGCGATGAGCGGTATCGACAAGCGCCATTACGGCGTGGAGCTGGGTCTTTCGGTTCCGGTCTGGAACGGTATTTCGGTGGTAGGAGCCGTCAGCTGGGGTGACTACACCTACACGTCGGATGCGAATTTCGTGCAGACGGTGGACAACGTGGACCGGATCGTTCTCCGCGACAAGGTCAACTGGAAGGGGCTGCATGTGGAGAGTTCGCCGCAGACGGCCGTCAACGTGGGCCTCGACTATCGGGGGCCGCGCAGCTGGTTTGCCGGTGTGAACCTGAACTATTACGACAATCTCTATCTGTCGATGAATCCCTTCTACCGGACGAATACGGCCGTTGAGTATTATACGAATCTCATCTCTGCGGAGCTGAACAACGGCAATTATGAGGCTGTAGCCGGAGCCCTTGAGGCGATCGATGAGCTTCAGGCCCAGGAGAAGTTCGGCGGATACTTCACTTTGAGCGCCAATGTGGGCAAGAACTGGTATTTCGGACGCTACATGCTGGGCTGCAGCCTGGAGGTGAAGAACATTCTCAACAACCAGGATATCCGCACGGGCGGTTACGAGCAGATGCGAATGAGCAAGGTGCGCAGTACCTCGGGGGACTATATTTTCGGACGTTTCCCGTCGAAGTATTTCTACATGCTGGGCACGACCTATTTCCTGAATGTCTATTTACGATTCTAACAACCGGGAAGAGCAGATATTATGAAAAATCTTAAAATAGCAATTGCAGTTCTTGTCGGCGCGATGGCCGTGAGCTGCTACAATGATTTCGACACGCCGGCCCCCCGGAAGATCTACACCGATGCGGACATGACGGCGCAGGGCCTGGAGCATGTGACGATCAAGGAGGTGAAGGGGTGGTTCGATTCGGCCTTCGGCGGCATCTCGGATACGGGTACCAACAAGGACTGGTCGACGACCAAGACGTTGAAATTCGGGGATCTTACTCCGGACGAGGAGAAGTTCGCCGGAGTGAAGGGCTGGTCTTCGGCCTCGAACAAGTACATCAAGGGCAAGGTGATCAGCAGTGATCGCCAGGGCAATATCTACAAGTCGCTCTACATCGACGACGGCACGGCCGGTATCGAACTGAAACTCTACAACGGTCTCTATCTGGATTTCTATCTGAATCTCAATACGCTGGAGAGCCAGTGGGTATATGTTTGTCTGGACGGTCTTTTCCTGGGCAACTACCGGATGATGCTTTCGATCGGCGATGCACCGTCGGATTCGATCAATACGTCGGGGACGCACAAGTTCTATGCGAACTCGAACCTCGATAACCCGAATATAGCCAAACAGTATGTCTTCCCGGGTGAGCGGGTGATGTTGGACGATACGAACATCCTGGAGATCAATTCTCAGAACTACACCACGCTGGGCGAGGCACAACTGGGTCGTCTGGTTCGTTTCACGGACGTGAAGGTCCGCTATGCGGGTATTCCGAACCAGAATCACGACACGAATCCGATCATGACGAACGGTAGCTTTACCAGTGTGTTCCCGACGTGGATCGTGACCGACTGGGGTACGCCGAGGTATGGGGCCTGGTATCGTTGGGCCTACAACATCAACAACGTCCGGCTGTATGCTTCGGTGCTGATCTCCTATAACGATGCGGCCAAGTACACGTCGGACAAGGGGGTCTATTCGATTCGTACGAGCGGCTATTCGCAATTTGCGATGAAGCCCATCCCGAAGGACGGAGCGGTCGGTACGGTGCTGGGTATCTATGGAATTTATGCACGGGAGAGCACCTTTACCGGCGGTGCGGATGATTATGCCCAGTATCAGATCACGGTCAGTCGTCTGGAAGACCTCGACTTCAAGGCGGAGGATGTGCTTACGGATGCCGAGGCGGATGAGTTGGCCCGTTGGGCATCTGCCAATCCGGCGGGCTGGAATGACGCGGGTGAATATTACGACTCGTTCCAGCCGCCCGTGAAGAATGATCCCATGGGTGGAGATCTCGAGGAGTAGCCATTCATCGTCTTTCGATCTGGCAACAAAGGCGGTCCGGAAATTTCCGGACCGCCTTCCTTGTGTTTCGGGCCGCATCCGCCGCATTCCTCTCCGTACGGGGCTGGAATTCCGGTACCGCCTACAAGAAAGGGGCCGGCACCTGAGGTGCCGGCCCCTTCATCCGCCGTAGGGGAGGTTTATCGGGCGTCTGTCTCCTCGGGTGTTCCGGTTGTTTCGGGACGCATGATCACCTTCACGAGGTTGCCGTCCTTGAGGATCTTCCCGGCTATGGCCTGCACATCGGCATAGGTCAACGCCCGCAGCTCCTTCTCGTAATTGGCCACATAGTCGAGTCCCGAGCCATATTTAGCCTGGATATAACCCAACCAGCCGTTATTGAGCTGGAGGCTGTTCTGCCAGCTTTTGAGCAGGTATTCGCGGGTTTTCTCGATATCTTCGCTCTTGGGGCCGTTCTGTGCGATTTCGCGGATCTCGGCCAGGACGATTTCGCACAGTTCGTCGGCCATCTCCTCGTTGGTGTCGAAAGCAATGGTCATGTCGTAGCTCTCTTTGGGGATGTAGTCCGTCGAGCCCTTGACGCCGACGCCGTACGTACCCCCCTTCTCCTCGCGGATCGACTCCAGATAGCGGGAGTTCAGGGCCTGCGTCAGGAAGGTCAGCGCGAGTTTCTCCTTGAACTTGTAGGGCATCTCACCCGAGAAGTAGTAGAGAACCGAGACCTTGGGCTGCTGCATCTCGACGCGGAAATCTTCGGTGACTTGCCCCTTGACGGTTTCGACCTTGTCGTCGATCCAGGTCATGGGTTTCCGGGTCGTGGGGATCGATCCGATGTACTTCTCCACGAGGGGTTTCAGGGTCTCGAGGTCGACGTTCCCCACGAACGTGAAGACGAAACTGTTGGCGCCGGGATAGAGCTTCGAGTAGATCGAGGGCAGCTGCCCGAAGTCGAACCGGTCGATGATCTCGGGGGAGATGGTCTGACGACGGGGATGGTCGGCATAGACGACCTTCAGAACCCGTTCCTGCATCTGGAAGTCGGGATTCGACCGGGCATTGGCGAGTTGGGCCCGGAGCATCGTGAGGAGGTTGTCATAGTCGTTGCGGTCGAAACGCGGCTGCGTGAAGTTGAGGTAGAGCAGCTGGAGCATGGTCTCGAGATCCTTCGGGGATGCCGATCCGCTCATCGAACTGGTATAGTTTCCGACGGAAGTGTTCACGCCTGCGGCCTTTCCGGCGAGTTGTTTGCGGAGTTCCGTGGCGGAGAACTTGCCGACTCCCGACATGGCGTTGATCGAGGGCATCAGGCTGCCCATGTAATACTCCTGGTCGGAGAGTTGTGAGAGTCCACCCTTTGCCACGGCGGTCAGCAACACCTCGTCGGCCTTGAATGTCGTGGGTTTGACGACGACCTTGACTCCGTTTGCGAGGGTCCATTCCGTGGTTCCGAGCTCTTTGTCCGTGACGGTCTTCTTCACACGGGATCCCTTGAGCAGGGTTCCTTCCGGGATCAGAGGCTCCTTGGCGACATTATCTTCGTAGGGTTGCACCTCGGCGGCCATCACCTTGTCGCGGATGGCGAGCAGCTCTTCGGCCGTCGGGCAGACAAGCTCCTCCTTTTCGGGGGCGGTGACCGTGATCACCTGGTTTGTCTCGGTGAGGGTCTGCCGGGCGAAGGCATTGACGGCTTCGACGCTGATCGACTGGATGAGCAGACTGTCGAGCTGCCATTCGGTCCGGGCATCGGGCATGGGGGTGTTTTTCTGGAAGTTGCTCAGATAGGTCTGGACGAAGGCATTGTTGTAGCGGTCATTGCGGTTCGTGTAGCTGCGTTCGGCACCGCGGAGGAGGTTTTCCCGGGCCCGGTCGAATTCGCCCTGGGTGAAGCCGTAACGGCGCAGGCGCTCCATCTCGGTGTAGAGGGTTTCGAAGCCGCGTTCGAGTTTTCCATCCTCGGTCATGGCGACGAATGCCGTGGCGTTGAGGGTGGGGATGATGCCGATGACGTCCCCCGTTCCCATCCCGGCACCGAGGAACGGTGCATCGGGCTGCATGGCGATCTCCTGCAACCGGGCATTCTCCATGGTGGTGATGTAGGCTTCGATGATCCGGGCGGCCTCACCGTTCACGGTATTGGCCATTTCGGTGGGGAAGGCCGGGCGTTTGATGAAGATCTGGACCTTTGTACCCTGCATTTCGGGATCGGTGTAGATGCTGACGATGGGCTCCTCGTTGTCGGGAACGACGATCACCTCCTTCTTGTCGGCATCGGGGGCCGGAGCCGGGATGTCGGACATGAGTTTGCGGACCTTGGCCTCGACGGCTTCGGCATCGAGATCCCCGACGATCACCACGGCCTGATAGTCCGGGCGATACCACTGGTGGTAGAAGTCGACGAGCTCCTGATGCTTGAAATTTTTCAGTCCGTCGAGGTAGCCGATCAGATTGCGGTGTTCGTATTTTGTTCCCTTGCCGAGGGCCTGGATGAGCTTCATCGACGAGCGCCATGCGGCGCCGTCACGCGTACGGAGCTCCTCCATGATGACTCCGCGTTCGGAGTCGATCTCTTCGGGTTGCAGGGCGATGAAGTGCGACCAGTCGTGGAGGATGAGCAGAGCCGAGTCGATGATGCCCTCGCGCGAGGTGGGGACATCCTCGATGTTGTAGATGGTTTGATCCCAGCTGGTTGCGGCATTGAGATTGGCTCCGAACTTCACCCCGACGGTTTCGAGGTATTCGGTAAGTTGTTTCCCGGGGAGGTTTTTGGTGCCGTTGAAGGCCATGTGTTCGAGGAAATGGGCGAGGCCCTGTTGGGTATCGTTCTCCTGAATGGCTCCGACGTTGTGGATGATGTAGAAATCGGCCTGACCCTTGGGTTTGTCGTTGTGACGGATGTAGTAGGTCATTCCGTTTTCGAGGCGTCCCGTTCTCAGTTCGGGGTCGGCAGGAATCGGTTGATTCTGCGCTGCGGCACCGTAGGCGGTCAGAGCCGCCAGGGCCAGCCATAGCAATCGCTTCATGTGAATCATGTTATTGAATGGAAAAAGATTGGTTTTTCGGGGTATCGGGGCGATATTCGATGATGTCGCCGGGTTGGCAGTCGAGTTCGCGGCAGATGGCCTCGAGCGTTGAGAAGCGGATGGCGCGGGCTTTGCCGTTTTTGAGGATCGAGAGGTTGGCGGGGGTGATGTCGACCCGTTCGGCGAGGTCTCCCAGGGAGATCTTGCGTTTCGCCATCATGACGTCGATATTGATGATTATGGCCATTTTTCGGAGTGTGTCAGATGGTGAGTTTCTGTTCTTCGCTGAGATTCTGTCCCACGGCGAAGACTTCGGCGGCGAAGAGGATGAGTATCCCCATGATGATCGGCGTATAGGAGACCTGGAATCGGGTGTCGACGAGGTATCCGGATCCGGTGAGCAGATCCGCGGCCCGGGAGTTCATGATCCAGGTCAGGAGGTCTTCGAGGAGTTCCGAGGCGATCGTAAGCAGTCCGATGGTTCTGAGATACCGGACGTTCCGCGGGTCGAGGGGGCGTTCTTCGCGGATCGAGCGCCGCAGGGAGTGTATGATGACGAACATCAGGATGATGATGGCGAGCATCAGGAGCGGGACCAGCATCACCAGCAGATAGATCCAGACGCTGCCTCCGATGGCGTGGAAAGCCAGGGCGACGGGGGATTTTCCGGGTGCATTTTTTTCGACCAGGAGTTCGAGGTTGCGGATCCGGGCCTGGACGGAGGCCTGAGGCGTTTCGAACGACAGGGTATCCTGGGGTTGGGCCAGGATCCGGACATTGTCGAGCAGGAAGATCATCCGGGGATCTCCGGTGTTCCACTTCCGGGTGATATCGTTCCCCATTTCGAGTCCTTCGGCGGCGCCGCGGGAGAGGTTGGGGATGATGTTGTGGGCGAAGCCGGCCACCAGCACGATGAAGAAGGTGACGTAGATGACCAGGAGCCGTTTGAGGAGCGATTTTTTGTTTTGCATGGTTCGATTCGTTGTCCTTCGTCGGAGCAAAGATAGCTAAAATTTCGAGAAACAAACAATATTTATCGTTTTTCGATAAAATTTATTCGTAAAAGCAAAAAAACGGCTGTCCTTTCCGGCAGCCGTTACATGACGGATGAAGGGGTTATTCGACGTTGTCCTTGAGTTGTTTCCAGTAGGAGGCGTTGATGGCCATGCTGATCGAGATGGCGATGACATAGAGGACGAACATCACGATGAAGGTGATGACTCCGACGTTGATGGCGTTGCAGATCGTCTGGAAGATGGCCATGACGACAGCTACTATGACGCCGAAGAGCAGCGAGACGAAGAACATGGTCCATTTGCTGCCGTATGTGGCGTCGTTCGAGGCCTTGATGGCCTGCATGGGGTTCTTACCCTTCTCGATGAGGAAGTAGTAGGAGAGGGACCATGCGAAAGTGAGGACGATGGCCGGCACGAACATGAAGATGAAGCCGATCAGTATGGGGAAGACCATCAGTCCCATGGTGATGAAGAATTCGCCCATGTATCGGCGGTATTTGCTGTCGAAGATGCTCAGCGGATTGATGATCTCGCCCTTTGCCAGCAGGGTGGGCAACAAGGTGATTGCGATCGTGGTTCCGACGTTGAGGTAGGGGATCCAGATGGTGACGAGCCAGAGGGCCACAGCCGCGATGATCGAGGGGGCATTTTTCACGCCGATGGCGATTGCATCCTTGAGCGTGGTCGCGAAATCGAGTTTTTTCGTTTCCATGGTAGAGAGTTTTAAGGGTTAGGATAATAAACAAATATAGCAAAAATCTTTATCTTTGTACGGATAATATCAGGAAATATGGCTGAGAAATCGCTTTACGGATATCGGGTAGAGCCTCAGGATGTGGATTTCACGTTGCGGGCCACCCTGACTTCGTTGGGGTCGTCAATACTCAATACGGCGGGGCAGGATGCCTACGGCAAGGGCTTCGGGGTGGATGTGCTCAATGCGGAGAACCATTCGTGGGTTCTCTCGCGGATGGCGATCGAGATCGATCGGCGTCCCGAGCAGTATACGGACTATACGATCGCCACGTGGATCAGCGATTACGGCCGGGTTTTGTCGACGCGTAACTTTACGCTCAGCGATGCTGCGGGCGGGGAATTCGGCCGAGCCGTGACCCAGTGGGCGATGATCGATCTGACGACCCGGTCGGCGGTGGATCTTTCGTGGGTGGGGCGCGAACACAACGATGCGGTTGTTCCGGTTCCGCCGCCGACGGAACGTCCCCGCAAGATCCGGGAGGTGACGCCCACGCGGACGACCGAACACCGGGTCGTATACAGCGACATCGACTTCAACCGTCATGTCAATACGATGCGCTACGTGGAGATGATGCTGGACATGCTGCCCGTGGAGCAATTGACCCAGGATTTTCCGGTCCGGCTGGATATTCACTTTCTGAAGGAGTGCCGCTACGGTCAGACGTTGCGGATCGGGTGCGAGGAGCGCGGTCAAGCAGTGCTTTTCGAGATCTCGGGTGACGGAACGACGGCAGCTGTACGGGCTTCGGTGGAGTGGAAGCGGCCGGAGGAGTAGGGGATTCCCCGTTCCGGCGATACGAATTCGGGAAACGGTGTAAATCCAGAAATCAAAAGCTATGAAAATCACGATCGTAGGACCTGCTCATCCCTATCGGGGCGGATTGGCCTCCATTCTGGAGATTCTGGCGCGGACGTTCCAGCGGCGGGGTGCGGAGGTTGACATCCGGACCTTTACGCTGCAATATCCGTCGCTGCTCTTTCCCGGAGAGAGCCAGACGGTGAATACCCCGGCCCCGGGAGATCTGCACATCACGCGATGCGTCAATACGGTCAATCCCTTCAACTGGCTGCGGGTCGGCCGGCAGATACGGCGAGAGCGGCCGGATTTCGTGCTGATGAAGTATTGGACTCCCTTCATGGCCCCCTGCTTCGGGACCATCGCACGGCTTGCGCGTCGGAACGGCCATACGAAGGTGCTGTGCCAGATCGACAATGTCGAGCCGCATGAACACCATCTGATCGACCGGCCATGCAACCGGTATTTTCTCGCTTCGGTTGATGGTTTCATCTACATGTCCGAACAGGTTCATCAGGAACTGACGGCCTATACATCGGTCCCGGCGCTCTTTTCGCCCCACCCGTTGTTCGAGAATTTCGGGGAACGGGTCGAGCGTTCGGAGGCATGTGTCCGTCTGGGGCTGAATCCGGGGTTGCGTTATGTGCTTTTTTTCGGTCTGATCCGCGACTACAAGGGGCTTGATATCCTGCTCGAAGCGTGGGCACTTCTTCGGCGGCAGGGCAAGACGGCCGGCCGGCGGCTGATCGTGGCCGGGGAGTTCTATACCTCGAAAGAGCCCTACCTGCGGCAGATCGCCGACCACGGGTTGCAGGACGAAGTGCTGCTTCACGATCGTTTCGTACCGGACGAGGAGGTCAAATACTACTTTTCGGTGGCGGATTTTGTCGTACAGCCCTACAAAACGGCCACGCAGAGCGGTGTGACGCAGATTGCCTACCAGTTTTGCGTGCCGATGGTGGTGACGCGGGTCGGCGGACTGGCGGAGATTGTTCCCGACGGTCGGGTGGGGTACGTCTGTGACCCCACGGCCGAGTCGGTAGCTGCGGCCATCGAACGCATGTACGAGGGAGATACTTTGCCCCGTTTCCGACGGAACTGTGTCGAAGAGCGGCGCCGTTTTTCGTGGGAGGAGATGTGCAACCGCCTTACGGAACTCTACGACCTCGTCTCCGGAAAGTGATTTTCGAGGAGGGGGCGCGACGCGACCCTTGTGCTTCGCCTTGCCGTGCCTTCATAGCCGTCTCGGTCCCGACCTGCTCCATCTTCTGTTCCGTCCCTTGTTCCGTCCCTTGCTGCACCCTCACTGCAACCCCGGCCCTTATGTTGCGCCTTGCTGCGTCTTCGCCGCCTTTCCTGCCTTCGCGGACCCTTCACCCCCCCCCTCCTCCCATATGAAAACCCCCTGCCCGGTCTATCCCGGCAGGGGGTTTTCTTCATTTATCAACTGGGTTCGGGCTACTTCTTGATATTGGGCAGTTCGAGTCCGTATCCCTTTTTGCGGTCCTCGATCTTGAGGTAGAAGCTGAAGATAAAGGCCAGGATTCCGAATGTCGAGAAGATGATCATCGGCACGGTATATCCGCCCGTTGCATCGAGCACCTCGCCGATAAGCAGCGGCACGAGACACAGTCCGACGTTCTGGATCCAGAAGATCAGACAGTATGCCGATCCGAGGATCTTGGAGTCGATGATCTTGGGAACCGAGGGCCAGAGCGCCGCAGGAACCAGCGAGAACGATACTCCGAGGGTCACGACCAGCAGCAGGGCCAGCCATTTCGAGGGGAACGCGGGTAGCAGAAAGGCGAAACTCAGGTGGCAGACGATCATGATGACGGCTCCGATCATGAGCATCGTGGCGCCCTTTCCGCGGAAGTCGAGCATGGCTCCGAGGAACGGCGTGAGGATCATGGCCAGAATCGGGAAGCAGCTGAAGAGTCTCGAGGCGGCCTCGGCATCGATGTTGAGCGTCACCTCAAGGAAGTTCGGGGCATAGCGCTGGAAGGGGAAGATGGCCGAGTAGTAGAGGACGCAGAGCAGCGCCACGAGCCAGAACATCTTGCTGCGGAAGATCATGCCGAGATCGCGGACATGGAACTCTTCGTCGGAGGATTTCTGTTCCTTCATCTCTCCGGCGGCGATAAGTTGTCTGTCGAGTTTGCGGTCCATGTATACGAATACGGAGTAGCAGAGCAGGCCGATGATGAGCAGGGCCGTGCAGAAGCCCACGGGTGCGACGACCGACTTGTCGAAGTGGTTTGAGATCATGGGCGAGAGCCACATGACGGCGAAGACGCCCAGGCGGGCGATAGCCATTTCGAGCCCCATGGCCAGGGCCATCTCCTTACCTTCGAACCATTTTGCGATGGCTTTGGAGACGGTTGTTCCGGCCATTTCGCAGCCGCATCCGAAGATCATGAAGCCCAGGGACGCCATTTTTGCGCTGCCGGGGAAAGCGACCCACCAGCTGTTGAGCCACTCGTTGAGGGCGGTAGTCTGGAACCAGTCGGAGATTCCGACGAACTTGATCGAGGCACCGATTACCATGAGCGATGCGGAGAGCAGGCCCGTGAAGCGGATCCCCATTTTGTCGAGGATGATTCCGGCGAAGATCAGGAAGAAGACGAAGACGTTGAGGAAGTATTCCGAAGCGGCATAGGTTCCGAACGTTCCGCTGTCCCATCCGCGGGCCGATTCGATGAGGGATTTGAGCGGGGACATCACGTCGACGAACATGTAGCCGAAGAACATCATCAGAGCGATGAGCACCAGGGCCGTCCACCGCGCCACGGGTGAATCGTTGAGTTTGCGTTGGATAGTTGCAGTCATGTTGTTATAGGGTTTGGATTAGTCTTCGAGAGCGGCGTAACGTTTGAGGATGTCGTAGGCCTCGGCGATACCGAGTTCTCCGGCCTTCGAGAGGTCGAGACACCCTTTTCTGGTATCCTTCATGAAGATCTGGATCACGCCGCGGTTGTAGTATGCCTCGGCGAACGACGGGTTGAGATCGATGGCCTTCGAATAGTCTTCATAGGCTTCGGGGAGGCTTCCGGAGAGTGCCCGGAGGTTTGCCCGGTTGTAGTATGCCTCGGCGAAGGCGGGGAAGAGCTTGATGGCCTTGTTCAGATCGGCCAGGGCCTCGTCGTAGCTGTACGTACGTTTGGAGTTGTTGTTCAGACGGTTGGCCGGATCGGAATCGATCGAGATCCGCTGATAGGAGTTGTCGATCGAGGAGATGAAGTCGATCATTTCGGCCCGGGTGGTCGAACGGTTCAGGTAGAGGAACGGATTCGAGGGATTCTGTTCGATGGCCGTGGAGAAGGTATTCACCGAGTTGGTGTACTGTTTGATCAGGGCCTGCGAGACACCCCGTTCGAAGAGCAGGGTCCAATCCGTTTCGCCGTTTTTGAGTCGTTGGACATACTCCTTGTCGAGCATTACGAGCGTATCGGGCGCGATGTTGCTTTCGCGGCACGAAAGCGTCAGGTATTCGTTTCCGATCCGTTTCTTGAAGTCCTCGACCCGTTGCAGACGGTAGGTTCCGCTTTCGGGCAGCGTATCGGGGCGCATGAGCGTGAACTTGAAGAGCGGCAGCAGACGCATCTCCTCATGTCCGCCGTTGTGTCCGGTTATGCTTTCGAAGCTGTTTCCTGCCAGCTTGCTGTCGAACGACAGCAGGCGGTCGAAGCGCTGTGTGGTATCGGCGAAGATCGAGTAGGTGCTGTCGCTGAGGCGTTCGCGGTATTGGGCGATTTTGCGTTGTGCGGTTTCGCGGTCGCTGCGGGCTCCCTGGGGGTCTCGCAGCAGTTCGCGCAGTTGTCCGCGATAGATGTATGCGTTGGCAAAGTCGGGATAGAGCTTGATGGCCTCGGAATAATCCTTGACGGCCTCCTCGATCTCTCCCAGCTGGGCATGTACGCCGGCGCGGTTGTAGTATACCAGGACGTTGTTGGGCGAGTAGAGCGCCACGCGGTCGTAATCCTCCAGGGCACGGTTGTAGTCTCCGATCTGGGTGCGGAGCATGGCGCGGTTGAAATAGGTGAGCGAGTTGGTCGAATCGAGCTGGATGACGCGGTCGAAATCCTTGAGAGCCAGCATCGGGCGATTCGTGGCATTGTAGACCAGCGCGCGGTTGAAGAACGAGAGCAGATAGGTCGAGTCGCACGAGATGGCCTTGTTGAAGTCGGCTTCGGCCTCCTTGTAACGCTCCTGTTCGAGATAGAGGCCGCCGCGACGGTTGTATCCGTTGGGGTCTTCGCGATTGGTGCGGATGGCGGTGTTGAAGTTTTCGTAGGCCTGCACGGTATCCTTGAGGTGGAGATAGCTCAGACCGCGGCAGATGTAGGCGTCGGCAACCTTGTTCTCCTGACGGATGAACTTGTCGAAGTCGTCGATGGCCTCCTTGAACTGTTGGTTCAGCAGCCTTGTAACGCCCCGGCTGTAATAGGGCCCGGGGAGGTCGGGGCGCAGTTCGATGGCCTCGCGGAAGTCCTGCAGGGCATCGTCGTAGTTTCCCAGCCGCGAGCGGGTGATGGCCCGATAGGTGTAGGCCTGGGTATAGACGGGGTTGAGACGTATGGCGGTCGAGAAGTCCTCTTCGGCGCCCAGCAGGTCGTCGAGGTTGTACTTGGCGATACCGCGCAGGAAATACCCCTCGAAGGCATCCTCATCGAATCGCAACAGGATATTGAGCGTCCGGATGGCCTCCTGATAGTCGTTGTTCATCATGCACGAACGGCCCATCCAGAAGAAGTATTCCCGGTTGTATTGGGCCTGGGCATCGGGGGCGCCGAGCAGCGCGAGCGCCGTGAGGATACCGATGATGAACTGTTTCATTTTTCCGATTTTTTGTTTTAACGCCCTTGGGTTGTGGTTTATTGCCCGGGGGCGGCTTGTTGGGCGGGTTTATAGATTCAGGGGGCGATTCTGTGCTTTTGGGACTATTCCAGTTCGTAGCCGAAGTGTCGGAGGAGACGATCGTTGTTTCGCCAGTCGTTGCTGACCTTGACGAAGAGTTGCAGGAAGACCTTCTTGTCGAGGAACTGTTCGAGATCCTCCCGGGCGGCCTGTCCGACGCGCTTGAGTTTTTCACCCTTGTGACCGATGAGGATTCCCTTCTGGGATTCGCGCGAGACGTAGATCGTGGCCGCGATGCGGTCGATTGTGGGCTCCTCCTTGTAGCTGTCGATTTCGATTTCGCAGCAGTAGGGGATCTCCTTGTCGTAGAAGCGGAGGATCTTTTCGCGGATGATCTCCGAGGCGAAGAAGCGCAGGGTCTTGTCCGTCAGCGTATCCTTGGGGTAGAAGGCGGGGCCTTCGGGAAGCAGTTCGAGGATGGTCTTGAAGAGCCCCTCGATATTGAACGCCTCCTTGGCCGAAACGGGGACGATACGGGCTTCGGGGAGGGTCCGGTGCCACTTTTCGACCAGGGTGTCGAGTGCCGCGGGGTTCGAGAGGTCGATCTTGTTGATGACGACGATGGTGGGGATGCCGCTTTGGCGGATGTTGTCAAGGATCCGGGCCGAGCGGTCGGACTCTTCGACCGTGTCGGTGACGTAGAGGATGATGTCGGCATCGGTGAGTGCGCCGTTGACGAACTTCATCATCGACTCCTGGAGCTTGTAGGCGGGTTTTAGGATTCCCGGCGTATCGGAGTAGACGATCTGGAAGTCGTCCCCGGAGACGATACCCATGATTCGGTGACGGGTGGTCTGGGCCTTGGAGGTGATGATCGAGAGCCGCTCGCCGACCAGGGCGTTCATGAGCGTGGATTTTCCGACATTGGGATTTCCGATGATATTGACGAAGCCGGATTTGTGCATTTTCAACTCTGTTACGGAGATATTTCGGACAAAGATACGGATAAAAAGGCTTGCCTGCAACAGCCGGGCGGTTAATTTACCGGGCGAAAATGCCGTTTCCACGACGCGAACCCTCCTCGGAGAAGAAAAAAGAGACGTGCCGCAACCGGCACGTCTCTTTTTCAAGGGTGGAGAAGTGAGGGCGTCACAGCCGGCTCTTTGATCCGCACGGTTTATCTCCGTTGCCTCATTCCGGGCATCTTGGGCATTTTCAGCCCGCCGCCGGCCACGGCCTTCATCATCTTGCGCGTATCGTCGAACTGCTTCATCAGCCGGTTGACGTCGGCGACGGTTGTTCCCGAGCCTTTGGCGATGCGTTCACGGCGCCGGGCATTGATGATCTCGGGGTGTTCGCGCTCGGCGGGGGTCATCGACGAGATGATCGCCTCGGTCTGTTTGAAGACGTCATCCGGGATGTCGACGTTCTTGAGCATCTTGCCCATACCGGGGAGCATCGAGGCCAGATCCTTCAGATTGCCCATCTTCTTGATCTGGTGGATCTGAGTGATGAAGTCGTTGAAGTTGAACTGGTCCTTGACGAGTTTTTTCTTGAGTTTGCGGGCCTCCTCCTCGTCGAACTGCTCCTGGGCGCGCTCGACAAGCGAGACGACATCGCCCATGCCGAGGATGCGGTCGGCCATACGCTCCGGATGGAAGACCTGCAGGGCATCCATCTTCTCGCCGCTGGAGATGAACTTCAGGGGTTTGTTGACCACCGAGCGGATCGAGATGGCGGCACCGCCTCGCGTATCGCCGTCCAGCTTGGTGAGGACCACGCCGTCGAAATCCAGCCGGTCGTTGAACTCCCTGGCGGTATTGACGGCATCCTGTCCCGTCATGGCATCGACGACGAACAGCGTTTCCGAGGGTTTGACGGCATCCTTGATGGCGGTGATCTCCTGCATCATGGCTTCATCGACGGCCAGACGTCCGGCCGTATCGATGATGACGACGTTGAGGTTGTTCTGGCGGGCATACTGAATGGCGTGCCGGGCGATCTCCACGGGATTTTTGTTTCCCTCTTCGGTGTATACCTCGACACCGATCTGCCCGCCGAGGACCTTCAGCTGGTCGATGGCCGCGGGGCGGTAGACGTCGCCGGCGACGAGCAGGACCTGTCTTCCCTTCTTGCTTTTGAGCATTGCGGCGAGCTTTCCGGAGAAGGTGGTCTTACCGGATCCCTGCAATCCGGCGATCAGAATCACGGCGGGTGTACCTTCGAGACGAATGTCCGAGGCCGTACCGCCCATGAGAGCGGCTAGTTCGTCGCGGACGATCTTGGTCAACATCTGTCCGGGCTTGACGGCCTTGAGGACATCCTGCCCGAGGGCTTTTTGTTTGACCTCGTCGGTGAAGGATTTTGCGACCTTGTAGTTTACGTCGGCGTCGATGAGCGCCCGTCGGATCTCCTTGAGGGTTTCGGCGACATTGATTTCGGTGATACGGCCTTCGCCCTTGAGGATTTTGAATGATCGTTCGAGTTTATCGGTGAGGTTTTCGAACATATTCCGGAATTTTATGGATTCTGTTACGATTATTTCGGACAAAGGTACGAAATAATTCATAAAGCGCAATCCGGAGAAGAGACAAAATTGACGGTGGGACGATGGCGGGAGTCGGGAATCGATTTCCACGAGTGTTGCCGTAGATTCCGGAGGGTCGTATTCCGAAGATTTCCGGGGCGTTTTCGGGTTCCTGCATGTACTTTGGCCGGTCAGCGGATCAGTCCGGCTTCGTAATAGATAATGATCTGTTCGATCATCCGGTCTTCGCCTTCCCGGTCGTACTGGGATTTGAGATCCTGGCCGAAAATTTTCGAGACTCCCTGCCAGAACCCCGCGATGAATCCGCCGCGGAACTCCTTGAGCACCTCATAGGCGGTGTATTCCGTTTCGCGGTCGATGAGTTTGAGCAGGACGCGGCCCTGGGTTCGGGTCATGTGCTTCAACACGGGGGTATACTCCTCCTTGATCTGGTCGTATACCTGTTTGATATACTCTTTCTGGGCCTTTTTTGTCGGGAGGCGGCAGAGTTCGGCCTCCATGTCGGCCATTTTGGCGCGGGCGATTTTGGCGATGGGGTATACCTTCCGGACGGCATCGACCAGTCGTTGATAGCGTCTCAGGTCGACGGGGCGGCTGAAGACGTAGACGGGGAGGATATGGACCAGGGGGATGGAGTCTCCGTTTGTGATCTCCCACTCCTGGTGCCAGAAGCCGCGGCCCCCCTGCGCCTGCACGGCAGAGCCTGTGCAGACCAGCGCCACGAAGAGCAGTATCCACCTTTTCATGATCATCCGCATGGTCTTCTTTCCGCACGTCGGGAGCTTTTCCGTCCAAAATCCCGGGTTGTCATGCGGGTTTTCCGGAGGACATTTCGTATCTTTGCCGGCGTCGGACCTGCGCAAATATAATATAACTTCGCGGGAGAAGCAAATCTGCGGGGTGCGCCGTGCGACAAGCCCGGGACCTTTGGATCGGGTGCCGAAGTGCAAGATGTAAAACAGGAATAGAACAGAAGTATACGTTATGCTTGAAACAGGACTTTCATCCCGCAGCACCACGACGGTGACGGCGGATAAGACGGCCGCTGCGATGGGTTCGGGCGACCTCCCGGTTTATGCCACGCCGGCCATGGTGGCGTTGATGGAGCATGCGGCCCTGGAGGCCGTGTCGTCGTCGTTGCCTGCGGGTTCGACGACCGTAGGTTCGGAGATGAACGTTTCGCACCTCAAGCCGTCGAAACCGGGCGCCACGATCACGGCCACGGCGGTCTTGACGGCGATCGAGGGTCGCCGGTTGACCTTCAACGTCGGAGCGCGCGACGAGGAGGGGGTGATCGGCGAAGGGACGCACGTTCGTTATATCGTCGACCGCGAGCGTTTTCTCTCCAAACTGGGCTGACCGGGGGGCCGGACGGAGTGCACCTCGGGATCCGGGCGGACTGTCTGAACGGATGGATCGATGAACTGCTGACCGGGGGGAACCGGAACGACATATGAACCGGGCGGTCTTCCTGCAAGGGAAGTACCGCCCGGTTTTCGTACAGAGACGTGTCGGAGCGGAAGATCCGACCGCTTTGCCGTTTCAGCAGGTCTCATAGCCCCCGATTCCGTCGTTTCGCCGATTCTGCCGAGGCCTCACGGCTGCCGTTCCGGCGATTCCGCCGAGTCTTTTCAGGCGGCGATTCCGCCGAGGAGATGCTCGATCCAGATGACGCCGATTCCGGCGGCATAACCGGCCAGCGCCCAACCCGTTATTTTCCGGAGATACCATCCGAACGTTATTTTTTCGAGTCCCATGGCGACGACTCCGGCCGCGGATCCGATGATGAGCAGGCTTCCTCCCACTCCGGCACAGAAGGTCAGCAGATGCCAGAATAGCCCATCCGGAAGGAACGCCCGTGTGAAGGCGGGATCGGCCGCGGCGGCAACCGCAGCGGGGTCCGCAAGGGGATACATGCCCATGCAGGCCGCCACGAGCGGCACGTTGTCGACCACCGACGAGAGAAGACCGATGACGCCGGCAATCGGAAAGACGGCGTGTATGTTTCGATCGAGCCAGTCGGCCATGTCGGAGAGGACCCCCGCGGTCTGGAGAGCGCCGACGGCCATAAGGATTCCGAGGAAGAAGAGGATCGTTGGCATGTCGATGTGTTTGAGGACCTTGGCCACACGGGGCTGGATCGAATCCTCGAGGTTTTGCAGACAGCGCCTGCGGTAATAGATGAGTTCGGAGAGGATCCACATGACGCCCAGGGAGATCATCATTCCCATGTAGGGAGGCAGTCCCGTGAGGCTTTTGAACAGCGGGACGAAGAGCAGACTGAGGATTCCGACCAAGAGCATGAATCGCCGCAATCGATGGGAGATGTAGGCCGGGCAGGGATCCTGATGCTGTTGTGCGGAGGGCGCCGAGAGCGGAGTCCGTGCGACCTGCCGTGCGGCGAGCAGCGTGGGGATCGCCACGGCCACCAGACACGGCAGGAAGAGATTGGTGACGAGCTTCAGAGCGGAGACATTCCCCCGCATCCAGAGCATGATGGAGGTGACGTCGCCGATCGGGGACCAGGCGCCGCCGCTGTTGGCCGCGATGACGATCACCGCGGCGAAGCACCATCGCAGTTTCTGGTCGGGGACTATTCTTCGCAGGAGCATCACCAGAATGATCGTGGTCGTCATGTTGTCGAGTACGGCCGACAGGAAGAAGGTGATCGTGGAGAGTATGAAGAGGAGCTTGACGGGTTTGCGCGTGGAGATTGCCTCGGAGATGACGGCGAAACCGCCATAGGAGTCGATCAGGTTGACGATGGTCATGGCGCCGATCAGGAAGACGAGGATTTCGCACGTGTCGCCCAACTGGTCGACGAGTTGGTGTTGCAGGGCGGGGTCTTTGCCCAAGAGGCTGAGAATCGTCCAGATGAGTCCGGCCATAAGCAGGGCGATGGCCGATTTGTCGATATGTATTTTGTGTTCGAGGGCGATGAAGAGGTATCCTACCGCGAAGAGCAGGATCATGACGGTAATCATAACATGAGGTCTAAAAGTCCGCCAGCCGCTTGCCGGAGCGGAGGAATCCGGATCGGGGGCTTTATTTTTTGCGGAATGGGATTTGGAATTGTAAATTTTTCATTATCTTTGTCCCGCTTTCGAGCAGAAGATTGAGCTGTGGTGTAATGGTAACACAGCAGATTTTGGTTCTGTCGTTCTGGGTTCGAATCCCGGCAGCTCAACCTGAAAAAGGTGGTCCGTTCCGTCAGGAAGGCCACCTTTTTTCATGCGGTATCGGAAAGACGGGTTTTCCGGTCAAATCTTCTTTTCGGAGCTTGGCCTCTTCCGTTTGACCTCTTCGGGGTCCGCCTCTCCGCACGCGGAGTCCGGAATCTCCCGGGAACAACGGCTCCGGCGGTCAATTTGCGAAGCGAAGAGTCCCAGGGTTTCGAGATCGGAGGTCTCCGGGTCGGGGTCTTTACCGCTCTTTTCGGGCGAGGAGCTGTTCGGATTCATCCGTTCCATGGGTGAAGGGGAGTTGGCCGGGAGGTTACTTTTTGTTGTTTTTCTTCCGCTGGGAGACCAGTGCGGCGATCCACAGCAGCAGGATGGCACCGATTACCGCGGTGACAAGACTTCCGAGCGTTCCGACGGGAACGAGCCCGATCCAGGAGAGGATCCAACCTCCGAGCATTCCGCCGATGAGTCCGACGATCAGATTGACGATGAGTCCCGAGCCGCTGCCCTTGACGATGAGGTTGGCGATCCATCCGGCCGCCAGACCGATGAGAAGATACCAGATAAAATACATAGGTCTTAGAGGTTTTATGACGGAAGGGGTCGGTACAAAATCCGTTCCGAAGCCGAATCGGCCGTGTTTCTGAGGCGGACGTCGGGAGCCGGTTTCGGGGTTGGGACACTCATTGCCGCGACTTTGGACACCTCATGGCGACCTTTCGGGACCTTACGGGTTGAGGGTTTGCGGATCGTTCAGTGCCGATTTCAGCGCCCGGGCCAGTTGATCGGGGCAGGAGGTTCCTTTCCCGTGGCAGTCGATACCCTCGAGCCGGGCGATCACCTCTTCGACCTTCATGCCGCGGACGAGAGCCGCGACCCCTTGCGTATTTCCGTGGCAACCGCCTGTAAAGAGGACGTTGCGCACGATTCCCTCCTCGATTTCGATGTCGATCTGTCGGGAGCAGGTTCCCTGGCAGCGGTGAACGATCTTGAGCATTCTGTGCGATTTTGTCATGTTAGCGGGGGCAAATATACGAAAGCGAAAGCGGAGTGTCAAAAAATTCAAACGAAAGCGACCTTTTTTTTTATATCTTTGTTTTTGCAAAAACCTTAAAATCAATAACACATTATGAGAATCTTGGGAATTGGGGTTGCGGCGATGCTGATGACGGCGTGCTGCGGCCAGGCGGAACAGCCGTTGGCGTTGCTCGACGCAGCGGCCTTCACCGGGACGGTGGATGAGAAACCGGTGACGCTTTACACGCTTCGGAACGGGAATCTGACGATGCAGGTCACGAACTTCGGAGCCCGGGTTGTATCGTTGTGGACTCCGGACCGCACGGGGAAGTTCGAGGATGTGGTCCTGGGCTACGAGAATCTCGATCGTTATGTGAACAATCAGGGCGAGCGTTTCCTGGGGGCGGCTTTGGGCCGCTATGCCAATCGTATTGCGGAGGGACGTTTCGAGCTGGACGGCAAGGAGTACACGCTGCCTCAAAACGACAACGGCCAGACGTTGCACGGCGGCACGAAGGGCTTCGACATGGTTGTCTGGGACGTGGAGCGATCGAACGACACGATGATCGTGTTCCGCTACCGCTCGGCGGATGGCGAGCAGGGTTTCCCGGGGAATCTGGACGTGGAGATGAGCTATACGCTGACTCCGGACGATGCGTTCCGTATCGATTACCGGGTACAGACGGATGCACCGACGGTTGTCAATCTTTCGCACCATTCGTTCTTCAACCTCAAGGGCGAGGGGAACGGTACGATCCTCGACAACGAGCTTTGGATCAAGGCGGACTCGACAACTCCGGTCACGAAGGTGCTCATCCCCACCGGAGAGATTGTCCCGGTCGAGGGTACGCCGTTTGATTTCCGGACGCCGACGGCGATCGGGGCCCGGATCGAAAGTGACAACGAGCAGTTGCGGAACGGTCGCGGCTATGACCACAACTGGGTCTTGAGTCGAGAGGGTGACGGTGTGGAGCTGGTTGCCTCGCTGTACGAGCCGACGACGGGACGTGTGATGGAGGTTCTCACCGACCAGCCGGGTCTTCAGTTCTACAGCGGGAACTTCTTCGACGGCAAGAGTCTGGGCAAATACGGACGTCCGCAGTCGTGGCGGGAGTCCGTGGCGCTTGAAACCCAGCACTTCCCCGACAGTCCGAACCACGCGAACTTCCCGACGACGCGTCTCGATCCGGGCGAGACCTATACGCACACGTGTATCTATCGCTTTTCGATGCGATAATTCCGGTTGGGGAAATCCGAAAAAAAAGAGTTGCAGCAATCGCTGCAACTCTTTTTTTGGGGACCTTGTCGCTATTATTGACGCTGGAGATCGGAATTGTCGGCCACGACCATGTTCGTGTCGATGCGGAGAGTGACGTTGCTGTCGACCTCGATCAGCAGAGTCGTATCCTTGATCTCCTTTACGGTGCCGTAGATACCTCCTGCGGTGATGATCTTGTCCCCTTTTTTGAGGCCGTCGCGGAATGCCTGCATCTGCTTGCGGCGCTTGGCTTCGGGGCGCCACATGAAGAGCCAGAGGACCAGCACCATCAGTGCGATCATGATAATGAAACTGTACTGCTGCATGAATCCGGGTTGGGGTTCCACGGGCGGAGTTTGAAGGAATTGAATCATAACGGTTATTCGGTTTTTAAGTGAAAATTTCGGATGTTTGGAAAACTTAACGCGACAAAGATAGAAAATATTGTCGAAAAAGCAAGGATTTATTCGATATCTGCTTCGACGAAGATCCGGAGTGGTTTTTTGCTTCCGGCAAAAAGGAGATCCATGCGTTTGAGTTGCCAGCCGAATTCTCCGCGGGAGTCGAACGACATCTCCATGGTTTGGGTTTTTCCGGGGGCAATGGGCTGATTGTCATGGTCGAGAGAGATGCAACCGCAGCTGCGTTGCGTAGAGACGAGGACGACGGGTTTTGCGGCAGAGTTTTCGATCCGGAAGCGCAGGACGGCGATCTCTCCGGATCGGAGATGTCCGAAACGGAGCGTATCCGTTCCGCCGTGGACAAGTATCGAGTCCGAGAGTGAGATGATCCGGCCTTTTGGGGCGTTTGCATCCGGGCTTTCGGGGGATGCCGCGGGGCTGCCGGAGGATGTTTTCCGGGTCGAGTCTTCGTTTTGGGAGGTCCGGGGGGCGTTGCCGCCGCAAGCGACCGCTGCGCCGAGGATCACCCCGGCGGCCAGGAGTCTCATTACCGATCGGAACCGTTTCATGGGGAGCGTCAGATCAAACCGCGACCGCTCTTTTTGATGCGGCCCTCCTGGGTCAGCGAGGCGACGATCTTGTCGAGCACGCCGTTGATGAAGGTGCTGCTGCCGGGCGTGGAGTAGTATTTCGAGATCTCGATCCACTCGTCGAGAGTCACCTTGACGGGGATCGAGGGGAAGGAGGTCAGTTCGGCCATGGCCGTGCCGATGATGAGGTTGTCCATGAAGACGATCCGGTCGACGTCCCAGTTTGCGGTGAACTTTTCGATGTAGTCCTGATAGGCGTTGTAGTTGACGAGAGCCTTTTCGAAGAGGGTTTTGACGAATTCGGGATCCTCGCTGCTTTTGAACTTTGCCGGGACACGGATTTCGGAGTGGGAAGCGCGCAGTCCGGAGAGAGTTCTCAGGATCATCATGATGATGTAGGGCAGGTCGTCGCTCCAGAGCAGGGAGATCTCTTCGAGTGTCTCTTCGAGGGTGTCGCACTCCTGGAGGCTTTTGAAGAACTCCTCGACGAGGTGTTTGTCCTCCTCGAAGGATCGTTCGTCATGCTGCATGTACTCCTTGTAGACGTTGCTCTCGACGAGTTGGGTGTAGAGCGTCCGGATGAGTTCGGGGTATTGGCTCCAGCCGAGTTTCCGGGCCGCGATCCGGTCGTTGACGGCGTCGCTGTTTGCGATGATGCGGATGACGGCGTTGTCGACGAATTTGGTATTGGGATTGAGGTCCTCGAAGGAGGGCAGTTTTTTCTGTTTGGCGATATCGATCCGCTGCTGGGCGTACCGGGCGATCTCTACGGGGAGGATCAGGATCTGGAAATAGAGATCGTAGGCCTTGTCCACGGAGGCCATCAGCGTTTTTTCCGATTCCTTCATGTTGTCGGCGCCCGACTTGAGGTGTGCGAAGAGGGCCTTGATGACCTTGATGCGGAGTAATCTTCTGCTCAACATATCTAGAACGATGTTTTTCGGGCGCAAAGGTAGTGAAAAGGGTGCAAAAAATAAAAAATTTCGCATTAAATTCCTACTTTTGCACCGTATGGAACAGAATGAAGAAAAACAGTCGTACGATGTGATCGTCATCGGGGCGGGCGCCGCGGGCATGATGGCCGCGGGCACGGCGGCGCAGAACGGCCACCGGGTTCTGCTGCTGGAGAAGATGGAGAAGTCGGGGCGCAAGGTCCGCATCACGGGCAAGGGACGCTGCAACGTGACCAATGCTCGTCCGGCCGGGGAGTTTGCCTCGCAGGTGCGGACCAACGCGGATTTTTTTGCTCCGGCGTTTGCGTCCTTCAACAACCGGGCGACGATCCGTTTTTTCGAGCGCCAGGGCGTCAAACTGGAGATCGAACGCGGCGAGCGGGTCTTTCCGAAGAGCGGCAAGGCGTGGGATATTGCCAACGCCCTGCTGGACTACTGCGTGGAGAACGGCGTAAAGATCCTCTACGATACGCGTGTGACGGGGATCCTGACCCTTTCGGGCCGGGTCTTCGGGGTGAAATACATCAACAAGCGGGGCTTCGAACGCAAGGAGGAGGCTCCGCGGGTGATCCTGGCCACGGGAGGCGTCTCGTATCCGGCCACGGGGTCGACGGGTGACGGCTACGCCTTTGCCGCCGACCTGGGCCACACGATCGAACCGCTCCGGCCGTCGCTCACGCCTCTGGTGACCTCGCACCCGCAGGTCCGCTACCTTCACAAGCTGCTGCTGCGCAACGTGCGCGCCACTCTTTATGTCGACAACGAACCGGTACGGGAGGAGTTCGGTGAACTGGGCTTCTCGGAGCGGGGGATCGAGGGAGCCGTTGCGCTTCGTATGAGCCGCGATGCGGTCGACGCGCTGATCGACGGCCACCGGGTGAAACTCGTGGTCGACCTCAAGCCGGCCCTCACCGAAGAGCAGCTTCGCGACCGTATTGCCCGTGAACGGGCCGAGATGGCTCCGACGGAGTTCTTCGGGGAGCTGCTTCGCAAGCTGGTTCCGCAGCCGCTGGTTCAGCCGCTGGCGCACGAAATCGATATCCACACGAAGGATTACGTCTCGAAGATTACGGAGGAACAGGTGACGCGGCTGATCCGCACGTTGAAGGGTCTGACCTTCCCGATCTCGGACTACGCACCGTTCGAATATGCCGTGACGACGGCCGGCGGGGTTCGCTGCGACGAGGTCAACCCGCAGACGATGGAGTCGCTGAAGGTTCCGGGTCTCTACCTGGCGGGCGAGGTGCTGGATCTGGACGCCAATACGGGCGGCTACAACCTCCAGATCGCCTTCTCGACGGGCCGGCTGGCCGGACAACTCAAAAAACAGTAACGGCATGAAACTTACCGGACACCGTTTGTCCTTGCATCTGCCGCGGCGGATGGCCGAACTTCGCAACCGCCTCTCGCGGGCGCGTTATTTTCGGGGACATGGGGTCCATTCGCCCTTTGTCTACGACATCGTTCGCGAGGTCTTCATGCGCAGCGAACTGCTTCCGGGCGACCGGAGTCTCTACGAAACGCTGCTTGCGGCGGGAGTTCCGCACCGCCGGGCCGTTCAGTTGCAGAATCTGGCGATTCATTGCGGCTATGCGACCTTCGGCATGAATCGTGCGGATGCGGATCTGTGCATTGTCACGCGCGACCTGCCGCGGACCGAGACGCTGACGCTGGTGCGTCAGGCGCGAGAAGGGGGCCATACCGTTGCGCTGCTCTCGCCCTATGACGGACGCGAGCGCCAGACGTTGTGCGCCCAGATCGTGGCGGGCCATGGCTCGACGACGGTCGACAATCGGGGCTACCTGCTGGTATTCAACAACTATTTACCGAAACAACACTTCCGACTATGAAAGTATATACGAAGACGGGCGACCGGGGCCAGACCTCGCTTATTGGGGGCCAGCGTGTCCCGAAGAGCGACGAACGGGTCGAGGCCTACGGCACGGTGGATGAACTGACGGCCTTCACGGCACTGCTGACCGACCATCTGCGCGGCGATGCGGCGCTGGCGGGGACGGTCGATGATCTGAACCGCATTCTTTCGCGGCTGATGACGGTCGAGGCGCTGCTGGCGGCCGATGAGGAGGGGCGCAAGAGACTCTCGCCGCTGCCCGAGGAGACGATCACGTGGCTCGAGGGGCGGATCGATGCCATGCAGGCGACGTTACCGCCGATCGACAAGTTCACCATTCCCGGGGGTCATCCGGCCGTTTCGTGGAGCCACGTCTGCCGGACGGTGTGCCGGCGTGCGGAGCGTGCGGCGCTGCGTGCCGACGCGAAATACGGCGCGGACGCCACGGCACTGGTTTGGTTGAACCGGCTTTCGGACTACTTCTACGTGCTGGGTCGGATGCTGACGGTCCACTTCGGCGTTGAGGAGACGCTGTGGATCCCCTGATCGGATCCGGCATGTGCTTTCCGCCTTCGTAGCCGGACGAATCCGTTCGATCGCGGGGCAATCCATCCCGGCGGTGGAGACAACGTGGAGCGGCCTTTCCAAAGGCCGCTCCACGTTTTACGGATTCGATCATCCGCAAGATCACCCTCCCGGGTCCGGGATCTATAATGACTCCCAGTCGCGGGAGAGGGGCTCCAGCTCGGTTTTTCCGAGGATTTTCCCCGCTTTGACAATGACGATCGAGGGCTCCTCGGCCGTGAAGCTCCTGCCGTCGGGAGCCGTAAAGGATCCGGCCTTGTGGAATATGATGCAGAGATATTCCCCGTGCCCGACGGCCTGGATGTCGGCGTTGTTGGCGAGAACCTTTACGGAGGGATTGGCGGCGAACTCCTTTGTCTCTTTCCAGGTTCGGCCCGGGAGGAAGGCGTAGGCGTAGGCATTGTCCGGAGCGGCGGGGTTATGCTCGACGTAACATTTGAAGACTCTTCCGGAGTCCCATTTGTCCTTGTAGAAGGGGTCGATCAGATCCCACTTTCCCGACTGAACCTTGGTGGAGACGAGCAGTCGGTCTGCGAGTTGTACACCTTCGGATTCGGGGGTGTCGAGCAGGACATATCCCCGGTTGTCGTGGTGGGCGCAATTCCGCGCATGGGCCACCTTGCCGCGGAGCCGGGTCTGGTCGATCGCGGTTGTCAGGGCGAAGACCTCGGGATTCTCCGTCCGGATGGACGTACCCAGAGCGACGACCAGATCCTTGAAAAAGCAGACCGACTTCAGCGCATGGAGGCTGTCTCTGTTCACCTCCATCGTCGTACACATCACGCCGTCGGCCGTCACGCCTGCGACGTGTCCGGATCGGTTCTGCTTGGCTCCGGGAGCATCATCCGTCTTCAGGGGTTTCCCATCGTCATAGGCCGTGACTCCGGGAACCTTCCGCCAGTCCCATCGGGCAAAGATATTGTCATACTCTCTTCCGTCCTGCATGAACAGCAGGGCGCCGTTTGCCGAGAACCAGGCATTCATGTTCTCCCGGTTTGTGAACTCGAATCCGACAGTCCTGCGAGAGTGCATTCTGATGGAAGCATACCAGTCCGGCGTACGATAGATTCCGCAATCCGACGAGGGGAAGTATTTGGCTCCTGTTAAGTTTTCGGGCTCATTCTGCGGGTAGAAAATGCGGAGAGCCAATTGGTGCAGCCGGGCGCTGTCGGGTTTGCCGAGTGCGGCCAGGTTCAGGGCGGCGACGGCCGTGGAGTATGCTTTTCCCTCTCCGGCATCGATGAACACCTGCCTTCCGCAGAAGCTCGGATCCATGACCCCTTTCCATACGCTCCAGGCGATTCCCTGCTGGAGAAGCGCATCGACCGTTCGGTAGAGCTCGTCGGAGAACTCGAAGGGCGAACCGTCCAGCATGCGGAAGAGGGCGGATACCGATTCGGCATAGGTCAGGCCGTAGTTCCCGAACTGAATCTGAGGGCCATGCTGGTGGAAGGCCCAGTCCTTCTGAATGCCCTCCTCGCCGGGGGATATGGCGATCTCTTCGGCTACAATATCCCGGGCCTTTCGGATCAGATCCGGATCGGCCACGAGCAGACCTTTCATAAGGTTGTTGATGGCGAGCCATACGCGGTTCTGCCCGGTCATCCCGAACTGGGATTTTTCGAGCAGGGCGAGTCCTCCGTTGATCTCCTTTTCGGTCAGGTCCTCTGCGAACATGAGCAGGATGGCCGTCATTTTACGCGGGACACCGATTTCGTTGTGCCACCAGTTGTCGCTTTGCGGCATGAGCGAGAACCACAGGTCGAGGGCCTGGTGGAATTTCGCGCGCAGGTCGGCATTCCTGTACCATCGGGAATCGGGATCCGCATAGAGTTTCATCAGGGCATAGAGACGTGTGAGATGGAGTGTGGGTTGCCACCGGCCTCTGGTACGGTCGTCGTAGTCTATGTCGGAGAAAGCGCCGTTGGGTTCGAGCAGGTCGAGCAGTCTGTACACCTCCTCGTCGGGGAGGTGTACAGACATGTAGAGCTGGAGGAGCAGTACGTCGTTGGCCCGGCCCCAGTCGGAGTATCGGATGAATCGGTCCGTAATCTCTCGGGACGGGGCATAATTGACACAGGAGGTCTCGATGAATGTTTTTCTCATTTGAGCGATGATCTCCCTGTCGGACGGGCTTTTCGGCGCGAAGCCGGCGGAGACGCACAGAGTCAGGAGCAGTGCCGGGACTGCGAGAGCAATTTTTTTCATGTTTTTGAGGCTCATATATATATAAAAGATAGTTGAGGCGACGGGATGGGTGAAGGATCCGGGGACGGGAGGTCATGTTCAACCTTTCGGAGATCGGGAGAAGGCTCGGGACTTCCAAGAGTGTTAACAAAGTTATGACAAAAACCGATTCGATCTGCCATTGAATTGTCATTTTGCCGTCCGGGGAATCAAATAGACAAGGGATTGTTATTCCTCGGCAGGGAGTTGTCATTCCGAAAGGCGCATACGCTTTAAATTTGTGATGCGGACCTAATAACTACTAAACACGTATGAGAAATCCAATTAGACAAATTGCTGTTTTACTGCTCTTGTGTACGATCCGTCCGGGGTTTGCACAGCAGGTGGTGACAGGCACGATCACGGATGAGAGTGGCTCGCCGCTTGCGGGGGTTGCCGTGATCGAATCGGGCACGGTCAACGGTACGGCCACGGGTTCGGACGGGAAGTATACAATTCATGTAAAGGACGGGAACTCGACCTTGCGCTACGTGTGCATGGGGTTCTCGGACCAGGAGGTGAAGATCGGGGGCCGGAGCCGGATCGATGTGGAGATGGCCGAGGATCGGACGCTGTTGGAGGATGTGGTTGTTGTCGGTTACGGGACCCAGAAGAAGATCAACGTTACGGGCTCCGTCACCTCCATCAACTTCGAAGACAAGATGTCGGGGCGACCGATAATGAGTGCTTCGGCTTCGTTGGCGGGTTTGTCTGCGGGTTTGAACGTCACGCAGACGACGGGACAGCCGGGACAGGAGAGTGCCACGTTGCGGATTCGGGGCAACAATTCGATCACGGGATCGGCCAATTCTCCGTTGGTGCTTGTGGACGGGGTCGAATGGAGCATGGACAACGTCAATCCGAGCGACATCGCCTCCATCTCGATTCTCAAGGATGCGTCCTCGACGGCGATCTACGGGACGCGCGCGGCCAACGGCGTGATTCTTATCACGACGCGGCAGGGGGAGGCCGGGAAGCCCCGGATCACATATTCCTACTCGGGGATAGTCCAGCGTGCCTATACCAACGGGCTGGAGTTTGTCAGCGACTATGCCACGCACATGCGTCTGATCAACGAGGGAGCCGAGAATGTCGGTCAGGCGATCATCTTTCCGGAGAGTACGATCCAGCAGTGGGAGGCCGCGAAGGCCGACCCGAACGGGCTCAACGAATACGGGATGCCCAACTACATGGCCTATCCGAATACGAACTGGTTCGATGAGGTCTTCAATACGGGATACTCGCAGGAGCACAATCTTTCGGTGACGGGGGGCAAGCAGGGGATAAAATACTACCTGTCGCTGGGCTATCTGGACAACGAGGGAGTCATGAACCGCTTCAATCTGGATTCGGGCTACCGGAAATTCAGTGCGCGGGTCAACCTGGAGGCGGACGTAACGAAATGGTTCAAGATCGGTACCCGGATCAATGTGCTGCAACAGGACTACGGGCTGGCGGACATCGCGCAGGGTTTCCGGTATCTGGCGACTTCGCCGGGTATCTGGCCCGGGACGCCGAACCGCTGGGGGCATCCGGCCAGTGACCGGGAACTTCAGAATGCGAACAACATTTTTCAGCACATGTCCGGGTCGGACGGGTACAATATGGCCTGGCGCGGTTCGGGAAGTTTTTATGCGGCGGTGACTCCCGTCAGCGGTCTTTCGCTGGAGGCGACGGTGAACTATTCGCCCCGCTTTTCGGAGAAGAACACCTATACGATCGAGAATGGAAAATGGGACTACGTTCGCAATGAGCGAGTTACGACATCGACGCTTACGAATGCGGTCAACAGCAACACCTATTCGCGCGGTTATACGCAGTCTGCCGAGCTTCTGGCCCGTTACGGGAAGACGCTTGGCGATCACACCTTCGGGGCTCTGTTCGGATATTCGGCCATCGAGTCGATGAGCCGGGGTTTCGGGGCCTCGCGCAAGGGGGCTACGGACTGGTCGATAACGGATATGGGGACCTATTCGGAGCTTTACGGCATCACCTCGTCGCCGAAAGCCGAATGGGGTCTACGCTCCTATTTCGGGCGACTGAACTATTCCTACCGGGACAAATACATATTCGAGGCCAATCTTCGGGCGGACGGGTCGTCCAAATTCGGCAGCAATCGTCGTTATGGACTATTCCCCTCGTTTTCGGCGGGATGGATTGCCACGAAGGAGGATTTTCTTTCCTCGCAGGCGGAGTGGTTGACGATGCTCAAGCTTCGCCTTTCGTGGGGCAAGACGGGCAACAACCAGGGTATCGGGAACTATGCCTGGCAGGCCCTTTACGACACGAACAATGCGGTTCTCGACAGTGAGATGGTTACGGGCCTCTATATTTCGGCGTTGAGCAATGCCAATCTTCAATGGGAGTCGACGGCGACCACGGATTTCGGGGTTGAATTCGGGCTTTTCGACAATCGCTTCACGGGCGAACTGGACCTGTACCACAAATATACGAGCGATATTCTCTATACGCCGGCGATCTATCTGACGATGGGTCAGGTGAGTGCGGTTCCGGCCAATCTCGGGGAGGTGCGCAACCGGGGCATAGAGCTGACACTGAACTGGCGGAGCCGGATCGGCAAACACTTCAGCTATTATGTCGGAGGGAACTTCTCCTACAACCAGAACCGGGTAACGAAGTTCAAGGGGCTTCACCGGACGGGCTGGATCGAGAACGGAGACGGGACGCGAAGCTATCGGAACAATCTGAACGACGTATCGGAGAGTTGGGGCAGTTCCCCGGGCCGTTTGTGCGAGGGACATACCCTTGGGGAGCACTACCGTTACTCGCTCTATCGGGGTTCCGGCCGGGGATATACGGGTGGAGATGTGGATGTCCAGGCGGGACCCGTAGACGGCATGATCCGCACGGAGTCGGACATGAAATGGGTTCAGGCCATGATGGATTCGGGCTATACCTTCAACGGCAAGAGTTCGGTATCACCGGATCAGCTGTGGTACGGGGATCTGATCTATGCGGATCTGAACGGCGACGGGAACTACGGGGATACGAACGACCAGAGTTTCACGGGTTACTCCTCGACTCCGAAATACAACGTGGGGCTGAATCTGGGTTTTTCGGTCTACGGGTTTGATTTCAACATGGTATGGTCTGGGGCCTTCGGGTTCAGGCTCAACTGGATTGCGAGCGGCTACAACGTCTCCACGGTCAATAACGGGAGCGGCGTAGGGACGATGGTGGCCTATGATCACTATTACTACGATCCGGCGGATCCGGCGGATTCGCGGACGAACCAGTCGGGACACTATCCCCGTCTGACGTTCGGTGTGAACATGGACAATACGCTTCGGAGTGATTTCTACGAATACAATGGCAACTACATGAAGTTGAAGAATCTGCAGATCGGTTATACGTTGCCGGAGCGTATCACGCGGAAATTCTTTGTCCAGAAGCTCCGTCTCTATGCGTCGGCGGACAATCTGCTTACCATTACCGACTATCCGGGTCTGGATCCGGAGATCGGGACCTCCATAGGTTATCCGCTGATGCGTCAGATCGCCTTCGGAGCACAGATCACCTTCTAATAACGGAAAAACAAGACTATGAAAAGAGAGATAACCAGTCTGCTGCTGTTCACGGTTCTGAGCGGTGCGGGATGCACGGATATGCTCGACACGGCACCGGACAGCCAGGTGGCAAGCGGGAACATGTGGACGACAGAGGCTCTTGCGGACAAGGGCATGATCGGCCTTTACAGTGCTTTCTACAACAAGGACCTCAGTGACGCCCATTTCGACAAGATCGAGTCGGGGATCAACCGGGCGGGGATCGAGGCCCTGGGTTTTGCCACGGATTATTACGGTCAGGGGCATCAGGTCCAGCTGCTGTCGGATGCGGCGAAGAAGGCCTCTGATTTTCAGTTGTCCTACGAATGGAAGTTCTGCTATACGATCATCCATTCGTGCAACGATGCCATCGCGAATCTGCACAAGGCCGGACTTCCGGAGTCGAAATACAACAGTTACCAGGCGGAAGCCCGTTTTTTGCGGGCGTGGGCCTACATGCGTCTCAACACGCTGTACTGGGGGGTTCCGATCTATCTGGAACCGGTCTCCAACGAAGAGTGTACGAGGGGGCAGTCTACGGCGGATGCGGTGTGGCAGGTTGTTTTCGATGATCTGACGTTCTGTATCGATACGGAGGATTTTCCAAACAAGCGGAGCGGGCGCCCCTCGAAGGGTGCGGCATACGCCTTACGGGGTATGGCCAACATGTGGATGGCTGCGGCCAGCGAGGGCACGTTGCAGAATGTCCCGGCCACGGGAGGGGATGCTGCGGGCTACTATGCGCAGGCCATAGCGGATTTCGAGGAGGTGGAGAAGTGCGGTTACACGTTTTTCGAGGGTTCGTACGGGGATATTTTCAAGTTTGAGAACGAGACGAGTCCCGAAATGATCTTCACGATTCAGTTCAGCGAGGCGGCGGGTTTCAGCGACAATTTCCAGTATTACACGGGGAACTGGGATTGCTATACGGGTTGGAGCACGCTCAAGCCGTCGACGGAGTTCATCGATTCGTTCGAGAATGCCGACGGGACGGATTTCGTATGGTCGGAGGTTCCGGGGCTGGAGGACTGGGATCGTCTGCAACCGCATCAGCGGGAGGTTTTCTTTCTGCGGGACGGCATCGAGACGGACGATCGATTTCTGGCACAGCGTCAGGAGATCAAGGATCGGATCGGCTCGGCGACCTTCGAGCAGTATTATCTGAATGAAGGCAACGAGGTCCGGATTCGCCAGGCCTATGCGAATCGGGATCCGCGGATGAAGCAGATCGCGATTGTTCCCTACGAGCCGACGACCTGTTATGTCTCCGGGGCGGTATCTCCGGATCGGAACGTGCTTGGCAAGGAGCTTCGCTGGCCCTTCTACCGGAGCAACGACGATGGAGGGGATATTCGTCGGAACAATGATTTTTCGGGTTTCTGCCTCTATCTGAAGTATTGCGAGCATGAGATGGGCCGGATCCAGAGCCGATCGTTCTGTCATGCGGACTGGCCGTTGATCCGCTATACGGATGTGGCCTTGCAGCGTGCGGAGGCGCTGGTGAAGGTCAATCGGTTGCCGGAGGCCCTTGCCATCGTACAGAAGGTTCGGAGCCGAGCGGGCTTTACGACGCCCTATACGACCACGGACGCGCAGGCGCTCATGGAACAGATCCGTTACGAGCGGCGAGTTGAGATGTGCCTGGAGGGGATCGACTTTTTCGACGAGATCCGCTGGGGAACCTACAAGGCGGTCAAGTTCCACGGACAGGATCAATACGGAGGGACGTCGTGGTGGGGAAGTTTCGACGAGCTGGTGTGGTACTACGACGAATGCATGTGGCCGTGGTCGGCGCCTTTGGCCGAGATCCAGAAGAACAGCAATCTGACCCGGCGTCCAGGATGGGCCTATTGATATCAAAAACCGAAACGATATGAAGATGCACAAATTTATTTTACAGACCTTTTTTCTGGTCTTTGCGACATTGACGGCCTGTTCCTCGGCGGAGCAGGATCCGGTTCCGGATCCCGAACCGAATACACCTCCGACGGAGGAACCGGTTCCCGAGGCGGATTACAGCGGGCTTACGGCGGAGAATCACCCGCGGTTGTTCCTTGACGAGGAGGAGTTTGCCGCCATGAAGGCCGCCGTTGAGGCCCGGCCGGACGGGTATCTGGCCAAGCTGCATGCGGAGGTCATGTCCCTGGCCAATCTGATGGGGCTTTCGACCGCGGAGCTGACCTTCACGCTGGATGCGAGCAACAAGCGGATTCTGACGGTTTCGAAGAATGCCTTTGTCCGCATTTTCACATGTGCCTACGCCTACCGTTATACGGGCGAGCAGAAGTACCTGGATCATGCGGTCAAGGATCTCACGGACGTCTGTTCGTTCGAGAGCTGGAATGCGCGGAAGCATTTCCTTGATGTCGGGGAGATGGCTGCAGGGGTGGCGCTCGGTTACGACTGGCTCTATCCGGAGTTGGATTCGGAGACGAAAACGTTGTGCGAAAAGGCGTTGCAGGACTATGCATTCACTCCGGCGCAGAACCGGGTCTGGAATCTGAACTTCTATACGGCGAACAGCAACTGGAACCAGGTCTGCAACGGCGGTCTGGTAGCCGGGGCACTGGCCATCTACGAGACCTGTCGGGAGCAGGCCCAGGATATCATCGACAAGGCGCTGGAGTCGAATCCGACGGTGATGGCGGCGCTGTACAGTCCGGACGGGAACTATCCGGAGGGTCCGGGTTACTGGGGTTACGGCACGAATTACGAAGCTCTGATGCTTGGGGCGCTGGAGTCGACGGTGGGGACCGATTTCGGGATTTCGCGCACCGAAGGGTTCGACAAGACGGGCGAATACCGGCTTTTCTGCTATACGGCGACGCACCGGAACTTCTGTTACAGCGACAATCTTCAGGCCGAGAATCCGGAGTATGCGATGTGGTACCTTGCGTGGAAATTCAACAATCCGTCGCTGCTCTACCGGGAGTTGGAGTTTCTGGATGCGGGCGGCTACGGTCAGGGGAACAACGAAGGCCGTTTTCTTCCCATGCTGATGGCCTATGCCTATCGAATGGATCTGGATCGGATATCCCCTCCTGCGCAGCAGTATTACAGCGGGCATGGTGCGGTCCCCGTGGTACTCATTCACACGGACTGGAGCCTGAGCGAGAGTGACAAATACGTGGGATTCAAGGGTGGCTACGCCCAGAGCAGCCATTCTCACATGGATACGGGCGAGTTCTATTATGAGTCCGACGGTGTGAGGTGGTCGATGGACTACGAGCGGCAGAGTTACCAGTCGGTCGAGAATGCGATTATCGGGCTGGGCGGGAGTTTCTGGACGATGGACGACGGGTCGTACCGGTGGATGGTTTTCCGGATGAACAACAAGCAGCACAGCACGTTGACGATCAACGGTGCGGACCATCTTGTGACGGGGAAGGGTACGATCGTGGAGGAGTACACCGAAGGGGATGCCCTGGGAGCGAAGATGGATCTGACACCCGTATTCGAGAGCGAGGCGGCCTCGGTGATGCGGACCGTTAAGCTGGAGAACGAGACGAATCTCAAGATAACGGACGAGGTTACGGCGCGGGATGATAAGGATGCGACGGTTCGCTGGACGATGGTGACGGAGGGTGAGCCCACCTTCACCTCGAACGGGATCACCTTGACGAAGAACGGCAAGACCCTGTATCTGAAGACGATCGCCACGGGCACGACCGTACGCTACAAGGAGTGGTCGTCGGATCCCGCGGATTACAGTACGCCACTGACGGCGTACGACGCGGCGAATCCGGGGAGCTATCTGGTAGGATTCGAGGGGACCGTGACGAAGGGACGGAGTGCGATATTCCGGGTTACGCTCTCTCCGGAGCCGTGAGAGGAGGAATCGAGACACCTAAAATAACCATCTAAAATCAACAGTTATGAAACGTATTTCTTTTCTGATGTTGCTACCCCTGCTGTGTGCGGTGGGGTGCGACAAATCGGATTCGGCATCGGGTGACGGCGACTCGGCAACCGTATCGGCCATTCAGGTCGAGGTTTCGGATATCGAGGAGAATTGCGCCACGATCCGGGTATCGATGACAAGCGGCAGTTCGACCCGGGGCAAGCTGGTCGAGAATCTGCTGTTGTCGGATGTTCAGTTCGACTATGAGAACGAGATTCAGTTGGTGAAGTATGTTCGGGAGAATGGCAAGGATATCACGCTTCCCTACAGTGTGAAGCTTGAGGATCTGAAGAACGGGACACAGTTCATCACGGCGGTGATCGCGCTGGACGGGAACGGTTCGGCGACGTGTTCGGATTATGAGATATGGACGGCCGTGGGCAAGGAGGAGGCGTGGAGTGAAGCGGGCAATGCCGGAGATCTGGGCGAGGTAACATGGTAAAACGGGAAAATTATGAAAACGCAGATATTGATGAAATACGGCCTGGTGCTTCTGATGGCATCGGGATGCACGGTTACGGATCTTGAGGAGCGCGGGACGGCACAGGGTCCGCAGGGGTCGTCCCTAACCCTGATCGGCGGCACCGGACAGGGGACCCGCATCTCCATTGGGGAGAAGGATGGGACGAGCTATCCGCTCCTGTGGAGTGCCGGGGACCAGCTGGGACTCTATTCGGTTACGGACGGTGCGCAGATCGACAACATTGCGGCAACCCTGGCCGAGGGAGCCGGCGAGCGTACGGGACGCTTTACGATCAGCGATCCGATCACGCTTGCGTCGAGCGGGTCTACCGAGATCTGCATCTACTATCCCTACAACATGATGTCGACCTTTGCGGAGGGCGGGGATCCCGTACTTGAGGGGAACGTCGAGATGACGCAGGAGCAGTCCGCGGCGAATGTATCATCCGAGGTGACGAAATACGGACTGGCCTACGCCACGGCCGAGACCTCCGATGCGGATGAGCCGGTATCGTTTACGCTGAAGCACGCTCTGGCCTACATCAAGGTGAATGTTTCGTCCTCCGAATACGCGGGTTATACGCTCAAGAGCATCACCGTTTCGGACAAGGATGGCGGAACGGCGCTTTCGGGCCGCTATTCGGTCAATCTGAGGAGTGGTGCGGTCACGGCATCGGCGGATATGGTGAACTCTTCGGTCAAGGTCTGCCCCGAGGGTGTAACGCTGAGCACGACGCCGCAGTCGTTCTACCTTGCGGCGCTACCGGCCGATTTGGCGGGCAAGGAGATCTATGTGGTCGTGGCGATGGAGACGCAGGACGCAAACGGCGGGACTACGGCGGTTTCCATACCCGTGAAGAAGGAGGGCAAGGCCCTCGAGGCGGGGAAGATGCATGTCATCGACATTGCGGATCTGAAGTTGTCGGACAACTCCTGCGCGTGGTATGAGCCGGTCGAGACGCGTCTGCTTGTGGGCGGCTATGCCTATGGCGAGGCGAACTGTATCATGAGTACCTTTGACGCCGACGAGGTGTTCAGTGTCAAGGCCCGAGGTGATTTTTCGGAGGTTTCGGAGCCCAAATATGCCAAGGTGATCTGGAATCTGGACCAGAGTCCCACGAAGCAGTTCGTGACGTGCGGCGGCTCGACGACGGATTACATCCCCGTCAACAGTCCGGACTATGAGGTGACGGTGAACGTCATCAAGGAGAACTCCGCCTTGGGAGGAGTCGGACAGGTTGCGATCTACGGAGACGATCAGACGACTGTATTGTGGAGTTTCATGGTGTGGTACTCTCCGGCCTGGAATGTCGACCAGTACAAGAACGGTGCGGTCATGGACCGGAACCTCGGAGCGTTGAATCAGTTGAGCCGCTTCAGCTGTAACGGAATCTACATTCAGTGGGGGCGCTATACGTTCATGCCGTGGTCGAACAGCACCCGACAGGGAGGATTTGTGCAGAAGTCAGACGGAACGATCCGTACGAGCAACGAGAACCCGTTGATACGTTTCGACACGGAGGGTCTTGAGACGGCCTTCGGCGACTGGTACTGGAGCGGTGCTACGGAGAAGGACCGCAAGGATGACCTGTGGGGGAATCCGGATCCGGACTCAGAGGACGGAGGTCAGAAGTCGATTTACGATCCGTGTCCGAAGGGCTGGCGGGTGGTGACACCCGCGATTCTCCAGGAGGTTTCGGAGAATGCCTACCAGGATACGTACGAGACGAGCAGCGGCGGCAAGACGCTGACCTGTTACAGATACATCTACGAGTATGCGTCGGGCAAGAAGGCCATTTGGCCGTGTGCTGGCGAGTGGTTCGGGTCGATCGCCAAATCGAACAGCGGCAATGCGCGGACGCTCACCTGTACGGATGTCGGAGGTTTCTATTGGGCGAACAGTCCTGTGAAGAGCAGTGCGAAGGCCTACTGTCTGTATCTGAAGGGAGTGGGTCAGGATCCCGACAATGCCCAGGTTGTGGCCGGGAGCACGCTGAACAACGAACAGATGGAGGCTCAGCTTGGAGATCGGGCCAATGCCTGCTCGGTACGCTGCATGCAGGATGAAGGGAACCGTTAGGTATCCGCAATGCCGGTTGTAAATCCGGCTTGCGTAGGGGAGGAGAGGGTTCAAGGCCCGCTTCTCAGGAAGAAGACAGGAGAGCGACATGCATTTGTTGACAAAGAGGTCGCTCTCCTGTATCTTTGTGAAGGGAATCATCAAATCAGGGGAGATGTACGGACTTCGACAATATCTGTTTGTTCTGGCTCTTGTCTGGACGCAGTCGCTGTATTCCTCCGGGACCTACCGGAGGTATGATGTGACGACGGGCCTGTCCGAGAACAGTGTTCTGGACATTGTTCAGGATTCGAAGGGCTACATGTGGTTTGCCACGAAGGACGGTCTGAACAAGTTCAACGGGAACAGTTTCATCAACTATCGGGCGGAACAGGAGAGCAACGTGCTCAATATCGAGCGGCTTTGTCTGCATGCGGATTCCGTGCGGATCTGGGTTGCCAGTACCCGGACGCTCTATCTGTTCGATCCGCGGACGGAGGAGTTTACGGCGTTCGACCGGCCGGGGATCCACATTCTTTGTATGCGATACGACGATTCGGGGAATCTGTGGATGGGCGCCCGGGACAAGGTGTTCCGGTGGGACGCAAGCCATGACAGTCTGAGGGCATACGACATTCGTACGGAGCGAAGCGAGAGCAATTTTGTCCGGACGATCTTCAAGGATGCCCGGGGAACGATCTGGATCGTGACTCAGG
>CALUKK010000150.1 GCA_944321205.1 uncultured Alistipes sp. | reverse complement strand
AAACTAACAAGCCAAGATCATGAAAATGAAAAAGATATTTGTTCTGGGAGGACTCATTCTGAGCGGGGCGCTCGTCTCGGGCTGTTCCGATTTCCTCGAAGTCAAGAAATACGGTGCCTCGACGGTCTGGGAGACCCAAGGCGATATTGACAAGGCGATAGCCGCACTCTATTCGTTCACGACGAACGATTCGGAGGGTGTGACGGGTCGCGGCATCATGTGGTTTGAGTGCTGCAGCGACAACATGACGGTAGGCCGTCCGCAGAGTGAAGCCGAGGAGATCCGGAATTTCCGGATGTCGCCCAGTAACGGCCGTGACGTGAAGAATAACTGGAAGACCATGTACGAGGTCAACGCCAAGGCGAACAACCTCATCAAGATGGTCCCCACGATGAATCTCGACGAGGCCTACAAACGCAAGGCAACCGGTATTGCCTATTTCTTCCGGGGCTTCGCCATGCTGTGGATCGCCCCCTATTACGGAGATAACGGCCCCAACGGCGGTATTCCGATCATTCTCGATACGACCGAACCGGCCGACATGGACCTGCCGCGTCCCGCTTCGGTGCTTCAGAACTACGATCAGATCATCCGCGACCTGCGAGAGGCCGGCGAGCGCCTGCCCTACTTCTCGGAGTTGGCTCCCGAAGAGTACGGCCTGCCCCACAAGGCTGCCGCGTGGGCTTTTGCCGCCCGTGCCGCCCTCTATGCCGCGCAGTTCGATGCGAAGTATTACGATACGGTCATCGAGATGTGTGACAAGGTGATGTCGATGAGCGGAGCCGACAAGCGCGATCTGTTCGACGACGGTTCGAACAACACCTTCGCCAACCTCTGGCGCAAGGAGCAGAATTTCGGTTGCGAATACATCTTCTCGCTGCTGGGCAACGCCTCCGACGGCCCGAAATTCCACGGCATGTCGTTCCAGAACGGCGGGTGGAATCTCTACAACCATTGGGGTTATTTCCAGCCGACCCTCTCGTTGTGGGAGGCTTTCGAATCGGGCGACATCCGTCGGGATGCCACGATCCTCTATCCCGGTCAGACGATTAAGTTTATGGGTCGCGACATTCTTTTCGGCAGTTCGAGCTATTCGATCTCTTCGGATACGGGCATGACCTTCCGCAAGTTCCTCTCTCCGTGGGAAGAGGCCGACTGTGTGGGCAAGGATGTCAACCCGAACGGCGACAATGCCAGCAATACGCTCGGCATGTGTCTGATGCGTTATGCCGACGTGCTGCTGATGAAGGCCGAGGCCCTGATCTGGAGCAAGGGCGAGGGCAACGACGAGGCCAAACAGTTGCTCAACCGTATCCGCAAACGCGCCCGTCTGGCGGAGAACAGCACCGCCACGAAGGCGGAACTGAAGAATCAGCGCCGTTGCGAGTTGGCCTTCGAATTCATGCCGAGCCGCCATCTGGACATGGTTCGCTGGGGAGATGCACAGGAGGAGTATGCCAAACCGACGCGCCGCATCAATTCGCATTGGGATGCCGCGACGCAGCAGGTGATCGTCGACGAACCGTCCAATTACGACGAGGGTCGTACGTTCGATCCGGTGGTCAATCAGGTCTTCCCGATTCCGGTGTCGGCATTCGACGGGTCGGTGAACCTGAAACAGAACATGGGTTATTAATTTGAAGCAGTCAATCGTATATGAAAATCCTGAAATATGCCGTTCGCGCCGGGGCCCTGTGTGCCGCGCTTCTCACAACGGCGATGGTAAGTGCACAGAACGTGCAGTTGAAAGTGTTGTCGTGGAACATCCTTTCGTTCGAAAAGACGGACAAGTCGGGCGCCAATGCCGGGTTCCCCGTCGCGGAGTACGTCGATCTGGTCAAGGCTCAGAATCCCGATGTGGTTTGCTTTAACGAGTTCGAGACCGGAACCAGCCGCATGGGTAAGGAGAAGATGGCCGAAATCGCAACGCTCATGGAGATGTATCCCTATTACATCATGTCTTATCCGAAGGATGTGGGCTATTACGGGAATGTGATTCTGTCGAAATACCCGATTGTCGCCTCGGGGTCGAAACTCTTCACCTACAAACACTTCAAGGGGGATGGCAATTACCAGTGGAATGAAGGTACGGAGCTGAGTCAGTATGGCACGGATCAGCGCAGCATCGGTTATGCCGACGTGCTGGTGCCGACCTCCGAATCGGCCGGCAAGATTGTCCGTATCGCCTGCACGCACTTCGACCACATGGGCGATCAGATCGTGCGTGAGCGTCAGATCCAGGAGTCGATCGCTTTTCTCGAACTGGCCAATCCTCCCTATCCGACGATCATGATGGGAGACCTGAACATCGGTGATGGAACCGTGCTGGATCCGTTAAGGGCCGTCGGGGATCAGGTGGGTTATTCGTGGGTCGACCACATCTGGACATTCCCGAAAGGAGCCTGGTCCGGAAGCGGTTTTCAGACCGTCTCCCAGGGGATTCTTTCGGACCACTCTCCCGTCATGGCAACCGTGACCCTGAAGTAACGAATCGAAAAATTGTACGAAACGATGAAAAAGATACAGAAATACATGACGGCGCTCCTCGCTTTGGGGGTGGTTGCCGTGGGATTTGCCGGCTGCTCCGATGACGACGAGTACACGTTGAGTTCGGTAGGAGCCAAACCCTCCGACAAGTTCAATACCAAGATCCAGTTCGTGAGCCGGTTGACGGATGCACCGCTGATCACCGGGGATGCCGACTACCAGGCGCTGAACGAATACATGGTCGGCAAGTTGAAAAAACGCGAGAATGCCTGGCTGACGATTCTCGACCGGACGGACAATTCGTGTCTCTCGGACGTGATGCAGCTCTCGGTCGATACCTATCGCTGGACGGCTTCCGCCTTTAACAAACTGGGCGGAAAGACGACCTTTGAGGGCAGCACGCTCTTCTTCAACGAACCGACACGTCTGGTCCGTTCGGTGGAGTCGGGAGCCGGATGCCGGGTGACGAGCCTGTCGCCTCTGATGAAGGGGACGCGTACCGACAAGAATGAGGATGGACAGGTTGTTGCTACGGTTGACGTTTCGTTCAACATCAACTTCTATACGGTCCGATTCGACGCGGCGGATCAGCTCGCGGCCTTCGGCGGGGAGACGGGTGTCATGAACCGTATCAAACGTGAGAACATGAATCTGCTGATGATCGGCACGGTAAAGAACGATCTGTTCGGGACGCTTGAACAGACGGTCGCCGGAACCGACCCGTCGTTCAAGGTCTACAAGGTGGCCGGCAGCGGCGAATACGTGCTTTTCATGCTTGCCGAGGAGCGTTTCTGGGGCTTCACGGGGGTGGAGACCGAATCGCTTGGAAACGGCATCGAGGCCTACACCGTCAACGTGATGTGGTAGTTCCCGGGGTTTGGGACAATGAGAGACGGGACCGAATAGTCGGTCCCGTCGTTTTTTTGTCGGATGCCCGAAGACGGATTCTCGGACAAATGCCGGATGGATCTTCAGAAGGGTCCGTCAACATGAGGCGGCCAGCGACGAGGGGGTTACACCCTGGGAATTCCGGGCCCAGTCGCCATGAACCCGGAGCACCTGCTCGATGATGTCGCGAACGGCCCCTTCGCCACCCTTGAATTCGGAGACGTAACGCGAGACTTCGATCACCTCGGCGGCCGAATCCGCCGGGCAGACCGGAATCCCCACTTCGCGCATGCACTCCAGATCGGGAATGTCATCGCCCATGTAGATCACGTCGGCGGGATCCACCCCCTCGTTGTGCAGGTATTCGCGCATGGCGGAGATCTTGTCCATGCAGTCGAGGTAGTAGTGGCGGATCCCCAGCATGCGCAGGCGGTATTCGAGGGTTTTGCCGCGCCCTCCGGTGATGATGCAGACCCGGTAGCCCATCTTCAGGGCATAGGCCAGGGCGTATCCGTCCTTGGCGTTGTAGCGGCGAATGAAGTCACCGTCGACGGTCGGGATAATGCCCCCGTCGGTCATCACGCCGTCGACATCGAAGATGAAGGTCCGGCAGCGTGCTATCTCTTCCTTGAAGTTTCCCATATGTTTTTGCTGATTTGCGTATAGATATCCTGTAAGGTCGGTTCCGTGTCGAGCAGGCGGAGGTGTCGTTCCAGCGTTGTGGTGTCGTTGCGCACGGCAGGGCCGGTCTGCACGTCGCGCGGCGAGCGGGCGTCGCAGGCCTTGGCCGCGGTTTCGGCGATGAGGGCCTTGAGAACCTCGAAATCGAGACCGGCACGCTGTACGATCTCTTCGCCGATGGCGTACATGTGGTTGACGAAGTTGCAGGCGAAGACCGCCGCCAGATGCACGTTGCCACGCCGGGCGGAGTCGGCCCAGAAGACTTTGCGGGAGAGTTGTCGGGCCAGCGTCTCCAGTTCCGGGCGCCATTCGGGTGCCGAGGTCTCGAGGAAGATCGGGATCTGTGAAAAATCCACGGCACGGCCTTTGGTGAAGGTCTGCATCGGGTAGAAGACCGCCCGACGGGCGAATCGTTCGGGCAAGGCCTCCAGAGGAACGCTGCCGGCCGTGTGCGCCACGGCGGCCGACTCGGGGATCGGAAGTGTGGAGGCCACCTCGGACACGGCCCGATCGCTTACGGCGATCAGATAGAGATCGGCCGTTCGGTCCAGGTGGGCGGGGTCGTCGGTCCATCCGCATCCCGCCAGCCGGGCCACGGTCTGACCGCGTTCGGGGTTGCGGGCAAAGAGCTGAACGATCTCCAGCGGGCTTGTCGCGACGGCCCGGGCCAGCGCTTCGGCCAGATTTCCACTTCCTATGAGAACGATACGTTTCATGATGTGCGATGTTTTACAACAGATCCGTGAGGCGCACGTTGTTGGGGGAGCGCCGCACCTCCTCCTTGAGCGTCTCCACCTCTTCGCTCATCCGTTTCAGTTCGGGATTCTGTTTCAGGTCGAGGGTCGTCGGGCCGCTCCGTTCCACGGCCTCCAGAATGCCGTAAACGGTCATCGATCCCAGATCATGCGCCGGAGCGAAGGCCACGTCGCGGTCGCCGTCTCCGCTGCGCACGGCGATGAGTTGTCCGGCCTGGACGAGTTGGAAAAGAATGTCGTTGACGATACGGGTGGGAAGTCCGAGCTGTTCGCGGATCGCATCCGCGCAGAGGGTTCCGCCCTGTTTGCGGAAGTGCCGGGCCACGAGGATCATCACCGCAAGGATCACCTTGCGGCGCTGGTCGTAGCTGATGCGCAGCGATTCCCGCTCCTCGGCGAAGCGGCGGATGTTCTGGTAGGCGAACGACAGTTCGCCGCCGAAGAGCAGGATCTCCCAGGAGGTCTGCATCCAGATGAGGAAGAGCGGCAGGGCCGCAAAACTTCCGTAGATGGCGTTGTAGGAGGTCATCCAGCGCTGGACGTAGACGTAGCCCCATTGGAAGAGCAGGAAACAGGTTCCGGCGACGATTCCGGCCATCAGGGCGCTGGCGAAGCGCACGCGGGCGTTGGGGATGATCAGGTAAAGCAGTGTGAACATCGCCCAGATGACTATCATCGAGGCCAGACGCGAGAGGGTCGTGAAATACCACTTGTCGTAGAGTCCCAGTTGCTGTTCGAGGTAGTTGCCCACGGCGTTGGCGAGGATCCAGAGTACCGGGACGATCATCACCACGGCGATATAGTCGGTCCATTGCCGGGCGATGCTGCGTTCGACCTTGACCTCCCAGATGTTGTTGAAGGCGTTCTCGATCGAGCTGAAGACCCGGATCACGGCCCAGAAGAGCATCACCAGACCCACGGCGGCCACCACGCCGCCCTGTGTGCGGGCCAGGGCATTTTCGGCAAAGCCGACGATGTAGTCGACGGTTTCGGGATGTTGCGGGAAGAGTCCGTAGAGATTCTCGACCAGGCCGTCTGCCAGGCCGAACCCCTTGACCACGGCAAAGACCAGCGCCAGCAGCGGCACGAGCGACATGAGCGTATAGAAGGTCAGGGCCGCCGAGCGGACGATGGTTCCGTGTTCGAGCAGGCCGCGGGCCGTGTAGAAGAGCAGCCGATACTGCTGTACGAGCCACCGCACCACGGGATTGCGCCAATGGCTTACGTCGCGGCGGAAGATCGTATCGGTGAAGTATGTAAGGAGGTTGCTCGGTTTCATGGGCGAATCCGTTACGCGCGGTGCGATACGTACAAAGGTAGCTATTTTAGACGGATTGCCCAAAAATCGTTCCCGATTTTCGTGAAGGCCAGCCGGAGTTCGTTGCCGGGGCGCAGGCCGAGGCGCCGCATCAGCTCCTCGGGGCGGAGCGGGAAGTCCCGCTTGAGGATCTCGGCGCCGTGCCCTTTCCATTGGTGTTTCAGCTTTTTGGGGTCGAAGGGCTGGATCTCTTCGATTTCGAGTACGCGCCCGATTACGTCGAGAGGCCGTTCGACGGCAAAGCCGAAGGAGTTGTCGCTCCAGCAGTCGGCCTTGCCGGCCAGGTGGAGGCGTACGAGCCGGGCCTTCTGGAGGGCGACGTCCGGAACGATGAGCCAGCCGTAGCGTGTCGGGTCGAACTCCGGAGCCTCGGATACGGAGGTGTCGGGGCGTGCCGCGAAACTCCCCGTGCCGAGAGCCGTGGCCATGATCGAGGGTCCCGCGCCGTCGGCATAGACGATCACCTCCTTGCATTCGTTGCCCAGCGAGACGACCTCGACCCGACTGCGGGGGAAAAGCCGCAGCGCCTCGTCGACATCGAAGAGCGGGGAGTTCTTCAGACAGAGCCGTTCGCAGATGCGGTCGATGCGGGGTTTCAGTGCCAGGATGTCGGGCGAGCAGGCTTCCAGCCGCACCTGCTTGCGGCCTTCGGCCGAACGGCGGTCGGGATCGGCATAAACCCAGTCGAAATGTCCGGGATTCCCTGCGAGGTACTCCTCGGCCGACGTCGGCAGAATCTCGACATTGGTAATTCCCATCCTGGCAAAATTATCCGTCGTGATCCGGGCCAGCAGGGGGTCGCGTTCGAGGGCCACCACGCGGCGGAAACGCCGGCTCAGGGCAAGGCTGTCGACGCCCAGTCCGCAGGTGAGATCCAGTACGGACTCCCCCGAAATCTCCTTGTGGGCGGCTGCGGCTTCACTCGAGGCCTGTTCGAAGGCTCTGGGCGGCAGAATGCATTGTGCCGCGGCATACGTCGGGAGTTTCCGTTCGGCCCGGGCGAGGTACTTGACCTGCGTGGCGACCAGCCGGGCCCGGGGAACGGTGCGGTCCAGTGCCACTTCGAGCGGATCGCGTCCCCGCGCGGCGGCGACGGCCTTTCGAAGCTCGTCGCGGCACAGCACATCGTATTCTTCGGCGGTGATCACGGATGAGGCGTTTGCGTTCAGTGGGGCAAAGATACTCTTTTTTCCGGTTCCCGGCACCAGATGGCGAGTGTCGCGAGGAGGAAACAGCCGTAGAGAAGTCCCGTCAGGGTCTTGTCGGGCATCCATTCGGCCGTGCCTCCGGGAAGCGACGCCGTGAGGCGGGCCAGTGCATTGACCGCCTCGGCGGCCTTGCCCGTCACCCATCCGAAGAGCGGGGCGAGCGGAGCGATGGGCGCCAGCATCCAGAGGGCCCCGCCGAAGACCACGACCCCGGCCAGCACGATGGCCACCGGGTTGACAAGCAGTCCGGCCAGCGGAATGAGTCCGAAGGTGTGCGAGACGAGCGGAGCCGTGGCAAGTGTGGCCGTCAGTCCGATCACGTAGGCGTCGATCACGCTGTTCAGCCATTTGCGGCGGGTCCGGCACCGGCGGCAAAGAGGTACGCCCCAGGCTAGAATCCCCGCCACGGCAAGGAACGAAAGCTGAAAACTGAGATCTCCGATCCAGGCCGGATTCCAGAGCAGCATGCCGAAGGCTGCCGTGGCCAGGGCATTCATTCCGACATACTCCGAAGCCGAAGCCAGGGCCGTTTGGAGCACGGTGCACATCACGGCGGCCCGCACGGCGCTGGGCGGAAATCCGGCTGCGGCGACAAAGAGCCAGACGGACGTGGCGGCCAGCAGGTTCTTGAGCAGATGGCCCCGGCGCAACAGCGGCAACCACCAGAGCAGGACATTCACCACGACGAAGACGATGCCCGTATGGAGACCCGACACGGCCAGCAGATGGGACATTCCGCTGCGGGAGTATGCCGTCCGCAACTCCGTGGAGATGGCACGCCGCTCGCCGGCGGCCATGGCCTCGACCACGGCCCGGGCTTCGGGGTTCATCGGCAGCCGTTCGAGGCGTTCGACGGCATGATGATGCAGCGTGGCGGCACGGGACTCCATCTGTTCGAGGATCTGCGGCTGTCCGATCCACAGCGTCCCGGCGTATCCGCGCCGTTGCATCAGCCGTCGATAGCTCTCGGCTCCGCCCCGGAAGGGTTGGATGCGACCTCGGCAGCGGATCCGGGAGCCGTCGCGGAGCACGGTCAGCGAATCGGCATAGAGCCGGATCCGGGCATCCGAGGCGTTCCAGTGTCCGGACGAGGGATCTCGCCAGGCCCTTACCGTCGCATCGGCCACCGAGTATCGATCCCGTTCGACGGGAAATCCCTCGATGACTACCTCGTAGAGGGTATTGATCTCCCGAGGAGCCGTAATCTCGGGGGTCCGGAGCTGTGCGGCGGCGAATCCCGTCGTAAGGAGCAGGGCCACGGTCGCCGCGCCCGAGCGCAGCAGCAGGGCCACGACTCCCGTGACGACGAAAGCCCCTGCGAGAAACCACAGGGGCAGTTCGAATCGGGCGGCCAACGCAATCCCCACGGCAAAGGGCGCGAGGAGCTTGACCATCGGCATCCGGTCGAGCCGGGCGAACAGGCAGGCGATTTTCATACCTGCAAGATAATCAAAATATGTCTGAAAGTGTCATTTCCCCGGCTCAAAGAGCTGCCATCCGGCTTCCACGTCGCGCAGATCGGCCTTTGTGCCGTTCTCCACGCGGGAAATGGCCGCGGCAAGGGGAATCATCGTCGCCGGGTCGCGGGTGTCGAGACGTTCGTCGGGTTCGAGTCCCGTATCGGCGGCCACGGCGCGGATGTAGATGTCGGTGTGGTTCTCCGAGGGCGGGGCCCAACGGGAGATCATCCCCCGGATGGTGTCGAGCCCGTAGCGGATGCGGTAGGTGTCGAGCAGCACGAAGATGGCGCGATAGCCCCAGGCCAGACTTTCGAACTCCTTGAAGTCGGGATCGCGGGAGGGTTGCACCTCGCCCCGGTAGCGGACCTTCGAGCGGCGGATGTTGCCGGGATTGCGGTTATCGAGTCCTCGGGCCATGGTCGTCCTCCCTGATTTGAAGATGTGTCTCCACACGCCGCTTGGCGTAGCGTCGCAGCCAGCGGAAGAGCGGTGCTTCGGAGAGTTGTGCGGCGTTTTCGAGAAACGACCAGAACTCGACTCCGCAGGTGAACCCCGTGAAGAGCTTGGCCAGATTCAGCTGCATGAAGTCCAGGACACAGCGGTCCAGGAGCCAGGCCATGGCGATGGCCGTGACGGCGAGTCCCATCTTCATGACGGTTCTCCAGGCCTTGCAGCTTTCGAAATACCATTTCCTTCCTTCACGCCGGGCGACGGCCCTGTCGGCGAAGACCCCCGAAAGGAAGTCGACGCCGATGAAGAGCACGGTGGTGGCCACGAGCGGGTTGATGGGTGCGAACAGCGCGGCGATCCCCGCCACGGCGCCGCTAACGAATCTGAACAAAGCCTCCATCGGTCGTACAACGATTCAGAATGTTCTTTTCGGGGAGGTATTCGGGGAACTTCCCGGGGTGGGTTTCGAGGTAGGCGACGGCCCGGCGCAGCAGCGTGCGGGCCTGGCTGCGCAGGGCCCGGCACTGACGGCGCAGGGACTCCTCGTCGGCGGGCTCTCCCCAGGAGCTTTTCGGCGCCGTTGTCCCGCACTGTCCGGTGCGGATGTCGAGACGGGGCTGCAGGGCCAGCCGGGTGAAGAGAGCCAGCGGTCGGGCCAGATAGTTGTCGCGCAGTTCGGCATATTCGCCCGCAAGGAGTTTTTCGTAGAGCGCCGGTCCGATCACCGGAACGAGGTATCGTTCTTCGGCGGCCGTGATGTCCGCTTCGCTGAAGGTGTTGGGCGGCAGGTATTCGCCGTTTCCGAAGGCGAACTGCATCAGTTGGGAGGTTGAGATGAGCGTATTCATGAGGGGGTGTGTTTACGGCCGAAGGCCGCCGTGCGACCTTCTCCGGTCGGGGTCGGAGTCCTCCGCACGGGCGACGTTGTCAGCCGATGCTTGTGACGTTGTATTTGGTGATTTCCGAAAGGAAATACTGTTGTTTGGGATCTTCGGGGTCGTAGTCGAGTCCGTCGGCCTTGCGTGCCTCCCAGACCTTCATGTAGATGGGTTTCGAACGGGTCGGCGGGCGGTTTACGATCTGCAGCGACGAGGTGTCGAGTCCCAGGATGGCGGAGATGACGCCGCGGATGGGCTCTGTGAGTTCGGCCTGTTCGGCCAGAATCACCGTGTTGAGGGCCACCTCGTATTCGTGGAGGATGCGTTCGGCATTGAAGCCCGAGGCATAATCCAGCCCGCTCAGGGTCCGGAACCAGGAGTGTGCCACGACAATGTCGCTGACGGCCTGTTCGTGGAGCGCCTGCCAGTCGCCCTCGTTCTGTGCCGTGATGGGGATGAATCGCGAATTGTCATCCTCGCCGCCGTCGCGGATGACGAACATCACCTGCCCGGGGTTTCCGGCGAACTTGCGTTCGGCCAGCCGGACGATGCGTTCGGCTTCGGCTTCGTTGTCCACGGTCGAGTCGAGCATCATCACCCCCGACAGCTGGAAGGAGTTGTCCAGGCGCGAGATGTTCCACCGGTCGGTCTTGTAGGCGATGGCCGAGACGCCGAATCCCGCGATATAGGGCGGTACGCCGTAGTGTTCGAACATGGGTTCGTAGTCCTTGTAGTGGATCATGGCGCGCAGGGTTCCGTCCTCCTGGGCCTCGAAGGCGGGATAGAGCGGCAGGGAGCGGGCTTCGGCGGGCTTGAAGGCCGCCCAGTCGTGGTGCAGGAGGATGTGTTGCGAATCGCGGGCCACGCGGCACCGGGAGGCATCCTGATGGTAGAGCGAGAGAAACGTGTGGCCGGCATCGGTGACGACCTCCAGGAAGGCATTTCCGAAGAGCGACTTGTCGAATGCCAGCTTGTTGAGGAGCTGCCTCAGACTCTCGCCGCTGCCGTTCACACGGCGGACGAATGCCGCCAGGGCGGGCTGACGCGTTTCGTCGCAGATGAAGCCCTTGCCCGAGATGTAATCGGCCTTGTCGTTGATGATGCGGCGGTGTGTGGTAGCACGGCGGGCCATCAGGGCCAGGGCGGCCGGAAAGAGGTTATCGTCGCCCCAGCGCCAGAAGCGGTCGTTTTCGACGCGTGTCGACCCCAGGACGACATAGGGATCCGTACGGTTGGCGACCCCTACGGCGGTTTTGAAATTCTTGGCTTTAGTCATGACGTGTTTACGGATTTCGGAGGAGCGTCTCCGCGGCGGACCGGCCGGCCGCGGAGACGCCCGAAGCGATTTTACTGCTGTTTGTAGGCGAAGGTGATCATTCCCTCGTCGATGACCTGACATCCGGCCATGAAGACGGCACGCTGGCGGTTCTCCATCTCGTCGGGGTTGTACCACATGCGGACCTCGTTGCCGGGCATGTCGGCCGTATTGACGGCCAATACCAGATTGCGCCGGTCGGTGAGCATGGCGAACGTCTGGTGGAACGACGTTTGGGAGAGATAGTTGCCCATGTGGATGTCGACGATCGGGATGCCGTGATAGGCCAGTTGCTGACGGCCGTTCACCGAATCGATGTAGGCGGCATCGACCCCCTTCTCGTCCAGATACTTTTCGTAGAGATAGCAGAGGTCCGAGGTGACGAAGTAAACCAGTTCGCCATTGGCCTTGAGATCCCGGATACGCGGAGAGGTTTCGTTCCAGAGGTCATCGAAGATCGACGTGACGTAGCTGTTGTTCTCGAGACTTGCCTCGGCAAAGTTGAAGTTGGTGATCGTCCCTTCGTTGACAAGATCCTCGATGATCTTGATAAAACCGTCGAAGGTATTGTACCCCTCTTCGGAGGAGGTGTCGCCAACCCACATCGTGGCCCGGATGTTTTCGGCCAGAGCCTGACGGAAGAGTTCGGTTTCGGCCTGTTCGAGGAGTGTGCCCGAGAGGTCCTCCATGTTGACGTCGACAATCGAGGCGATCTTCTCATAGACCATCGAGAAGTAGTCTGCGGCGGAGAATCCCAGTTCGGCCTTCACGCGCTTCAGATCGATTGTCTTTTCGGCGCGTGAGGGGGCTGAGCTGCCGCTCCAGCCTGCCGAGGTGAACTTCTGGAGGATGTTGCGCTGTCCCTCCCAGAGTTGTACGTGAGTGGTCCGCGGCATGTTGTAGAGCACGCGGATGCCCAGATCCTTGGCGGACTGTCCGGTCAGCATCGGACGGAAGAAGATGTTTTCGAGATCGGTACCGGTGTACTGTTTCGAATTTTCAAGATAAGTCATGGTTTTTGTTGTTTTTTAGGGGTTTGTGATAATGATTCGCGGGCTTTGGAAGGGGCTCCTGGGCCCGATTTGTCGTTGGATCTCTTTCGGGGGAGGTCGGTTTTTGCGGGGTCAGTGGTGGAAACATTTGGCATCTTCGGCATAGGCTCGTTCATTTGCCGAGCGGATCGTATCCCCGAAGGAGGGGTCCTCGGTGGGCTGAACACGGGTCGGAGCGATCCGCTGTCGGATCTCCTCGGCGGCGATCGAGGATCGGCGGTGAAGTTCCCGCACCTCCTCTTCGGAGTGGAGGATATTCCGGTCGGCGAGGGGTTGTGGGGTCTGTTTCACGCCCAGTTCGGCCAGCAGCCGTTGCCATCCGCGGGAGATGTTCTGCGTCAGGGAGGCGGTTGTTTTCTGTGCGGGCTCGATCATCCGGTCAACCAGTCCGGCGGCGATGGCCTCTTCGGGGGAGAGCCATCGTCCGGTTCCGTTGTTTTCGCTCATCAGGGTCTGGAACTCCTCCACGGGGCGTCCCGAGCGGGCGGCATAGACGGCGGCGATCCGTGCGTCGGTCTGATGGAGCAGGTCGATCTCGGCGGCGATCTGATCGGCATTCCCCTCCGTGGAGCAGATGGAGTTGTGGATCAGATAGAGGGCGTTTTCGGAGATTTCGCGAGCACCCTCCGAGGCGGCCTGGGCGATGATCGTGGCGGCCGAGGCCGTATATCCGTAGCAGCGGGTGACGATGCGTGCGGGGAGCTGCCGCAGGGCATCGAGGATCAGCAGGGCGTCGTTCACGTCGCCGCCCGTTGATCGGATGTTGACGATCACTTCGGGGGCCTCGATTTCGGAGATTCGCCGCAGGGCGTCACGGAAGCGTTCGTAGGTGGCGACCCGGGCGTCGGGGTCTTCGAATTGCCACTCTTCGGGGATTCCGATAGTGCCTTCGATGTCAATCTGGCACACGTCGGTCGAGTTTTTGATCAGGATTTCGGATTTCATGATTCAGTTTTTGGAAGGGTTGTAAAATGCGTTTCGGGCTTTTTCATAGGAGCAGCAGAATTTTTCGGCGACCACTTCGAAGGCTTCGCAACGGGGGATACCCTGCTTCTGGAGCTGCTGGATCTCTTCGCGAATGGCCAGACGTTCGCAGGCCCGTCGGTCGATCATGCCCTCTTCGAGCAGTACCCGTACGGCCTGACGCGGGGTCATACCCCGGACCTGGCGGAGCAATACCTCCGCCAGCCGTTCATCGAGTCGGGTCATAGCTGATCGATTCGTTCGAAGACACACCGGGCCGAGGCCTTTTGCGGGTCGTACTCTTCGATTTGGCGGAGTGCGGCCCGTACGATTCCGTTTGCGGTGTTGATCCGGAAGACGGAACGGATGTCGGGGCCTCCGGTTCCGGGCGTGAAGAGGGCCTCGAATTCGTGGGGCGGGATCCTCAGGGTCAGGGTGATTCGTTCGCCGATGGATTCTCTGCGGACTTGGCGGTCATAATGCCGGTGGAGTCCTTCGGCGCCGTCGCGGTCTTCGAATCCCAGCGTGAAGGGCTCCGTCGAGTCGTCACCGGGGAAGAGAAAGGCGGCCAGGGGATATTCGTTGCGTCCGGAAGGGTATCCCCAGCGTTCGTTTTCGGGCAGGGCCTTGATTCCGACGTATCGGACGATTCTGGGGGAGAAGTTCGTGCCGTCCTCTTCGGCGTTGTCGCGGTCTCCGACCTGGAGAATCCGGGCCGAAGGGGCATTCAGATAATGGCCTGTGGAGTTGAGCGAGGGCGCAAAGAGCGGATTGCGGAGGACCTTTTCGCCCTGCAGGGTGGCGTAGGAGTCGGACTGGAAGCTCCAGGCTCCGAGGGTGGTCTCCTCTTCGGTGTCGAACCGGGTTACGGCGCCGTCTCCGTCCTGGAATCTCCAGGTTCGCGTTTCGTGGATCGAAGGGGCGATCTGTTCCCGGAGGATCGGTTGCGAGAGATCCGTTCTCCGGCTCCAGTCGATCTGGTCTCCGACACCGAAGAAGTCGGGTTCGGGTTCGATCCATACGGTCCGGGTTCCGGGTTCGGTGTAGAACCGCAGATTGAAGAGGTGAGCCAGGGCTTCGAGCAGTTCGGACTGTCGGATGTCGTGTCGGGCCACGTCGGTGAAGTCGATGGCTGAACCGAATCCGGGTCCGGGCAGGAATCGCGGACGCAGGGAGCACTCCTTGTGCAGCGTCAGGCTCATTCCGGGTTCGGCTCCGGAGAAATAGATCTGATCGAAGTATTTGGGCGAAGCTTCCGATACCCGTTCCGAGGGAGAGCAGAGCCGGAGTTCGACGGTTGTTTCACCGACCTCTTCGATGTATGCGTTGTAGAGGGCCCAGTCGCCGGTGTATGGGATCCATTGCGTTCCGCTGAGGATTTGCAGCACGGGATCGGCAACCGTTCCCGATGCGGGGGTTGAAATTCGGGACGACCGTGCGGAGAAGGTGCCCCAGATGGCATTCGGAACGGAGTTTCGGGTGTATAGCAGTCGATATTGTGCTCCTTCCTGGTGGTCGAAGACGATCACGCGGTAGGTGAAATTCGTGGTGATTTCATTCCGCAGATCCTGATAGCGGTTTGCCAGTTGGAACTTGAATTCGGCGCCCGGTCCGAGATAGATGGAGTCGAAACCCTTGAGACGGGTTCGGGAGAGGATTCGGTGTTCGGTGGTGTATTTGAGGTAGTATTCGAATCCGACGGTGATCTCCGAGGGGGGTCTGAAGAGAATAGCTCCCTCCTCTTCGGAGAAACAGTTACCGTTGTTGTAGAGACCGCTGATGGCTTCACCGTCGGCATCGACGCTTTGAGGCGTGGCCGTATCGACGATGTTTCCCAGGGTGTTCGACGACATGTCGGGATTTGCCCAGACGCGGCCCAGTTCGTTTGCCGAAGCGGTTGCCGGGGCGAGTCTGCGGGCGAAGAAACCCATTCGGTTGACGGCGGCCGCGGTGTCCCGGGATGCGTAGGCGCCGCTCATGTAGAGCGACTGGAAGAGTTCGGACTCCAGGAATCGGCTTTTGATCCGATAACCGGCCTGTGCGAAGATCCGCTCGACGAGCGAAGCGACGTGCAGGAAGGGGTGGTAGTCCTCCACGGCGAGAATCCGCTCTGCGGGGAGCAGGTCCGAGGAGCTGTTCTGTTGTTCGTATTCGTCGCGGTGGATGGGCAGAAAGACGACGGGCTTTGCGTTGGTCCAGCTTTGAAAGATATCCGTCGGCGTGAGGAAGCCGTTCCAGTCGATCTCCAGATCGAGCAGGCGCCTTCGGGCGGCCATTTCGGCCCAGTCGGCCCCGCCGCTACGGATTTCGATCAGATATCCGGAACGCTCGACGGCCAGCAGCCGGACGGGGCCGCCGATCAGCAAGGCTCCCTGTTGAGAGAGTTCCGCGTTGTGGAGCGTGTCGTTGAATCGGGTGGCGACCTGGGAGTCGGCGGCGAAGTCCATCACCTTGTCGTTTCTTGAGGAGCGGGGAATGGAGAGTTTCAGTGCACGTCCGTTCCGTGCGGCATCGATTGTTTCGGTTTGTTCGGCATCGTACCCGGGTACGACGAGGGGGTCACACCCCAGGTCGCAGCTACGGCCGTCTATTTTCAGTTCCATGGCGGGTTATTTTTTGGGACGGATGAGCAGTTCGAGGGAGCAGAGCGTTCCGTATCGTTGGATGACGGCCTCTTCGGTGAGGACATCGATCGGGGTGTAGGAGTCTCCGTCGACGAGCCAGACCTGCTGTGCGGAGGTGACTTCGGCGAGAGCCTCCAGCACTTCGGGGCGTTCGTATGCCGAGACGAGGAGGGTCTCCCGGACGGTTTCGGCTGCCGTTACCAGGTGACCGTCGATTCCTTCGGCCCGTTGTTTTGTGACGTGGAGCGTGGTGGAGCGGACGGTGGGGAAGGAGTAGTGTTCGATGGATCCGGCGTGAGATCTCCAGGCGATCCGTGCTGCGTTTTGCGAGGCGGGGATTACCGTGTAGTGGATGGCGCCGCAATTTTCGACATCTACGGTGATGGTTTCGCATTCGGGGAAGTCCCGGGTATCGAGTCGGAAGATGTGGAGCCCCATCTTCATCATCTGGAAATTTTCGGCGATCGTGGAGTCGCGCGACGTTCCGGTGATGGTGATGTTGCAGGCGTTGTTGGTCAGCAGGGTAAGTTCGTCGCCGGCGCCTGCGGGAATGAGCCGTTCGGAGGGCATGGTTGTCCGGATCTCATAGGGGGTTGCGGTTTGGTCTCCGGGGATGAGCGTAACGCCGGTCGACCAGTTGACGGGTTTGTCGTTTCCCGTTTCGTAGGCCTCGACCCGGAGGGGGATGGTGCGTTCGGAGGATGATTTGAATCCTGTTTCGCCGGAGGAGGGTGTTATTTCCAGGACATTGTGCAGCCAGGGTTGGAGGTCGAACGACGCTTGGGTGGTATCCGGGAACCTTTTGGTCCCGAGCAGCTCTTTGGAGCTGTCGTTGAGGACCCGGATGTCGATGTTTCCGGGATCCTCCTGTTCGACGACGTAGCGGATCTCCTGATCGATTGCCGCATACATTTCGGGGGTTTGAGTGAAGAGCATGGGATGAATTTTAGAGGCGGGGAAAGCGGTAAAAAAGCGGATGAAGAAGCAGGATTTTGCACGCGGAGGCGTGGTGCGGAGACGGTGTGGAGGTGCGGAATCCGGCTTGGGGTCTCGTTGTTGAAACCTTGTCGACAGAATGTTTATAACGAGGATTATCTTTCGGCAAGTCATTCGCAGGCAGCGAATTTGAGATGTTGATAACTTGCCGATCGGAGGCTGTAGCCTGTGAATTGCAGGACAAATATACGATGACGGATAGCCCCTTGTCAAGAGGTGTCGACACTTTTTCCAGAAATTATGGAAAAATTCTCGGAAATTTGTCGTACCTTTGTTTCCCGAACCAACATTTATACCTTTATGGATGATGGTCACAGTTCCCCGTATAGCCGTTGTGTCGTGTCTGAGCACGACGCCATTCATCTATGGTATCCAGCACGAGGGTAATCTTCGTGCCGACTTGTTGTTGTCCACCCCCGCCGAATCCCTTCAACGTTTCATCGATCGTCAGGCCGACATTGCGCTGATTCCGGCCGCGGACTATCCGCGGCTGAAGAGTGCACGTCTTGTCACCGAATATTGTGTCGGAGGAGTTCCGGCATCGCTCGGGGCGCTGCTCGAGAGCGACGATCCGCTGGTCGAGGCGTGGAAGCCCTATGGCCAGCTTCCCATGGCCTTTGCGCTGTGGGTTGCCCATCCGGAGGTGGAGCCCGAGACGGTGGAGTCATTGCAGTATGCGTTGACCTACGGACTGGAACGGGGTTACGAGGCGATTCTCGCATCACCCTATGCGGCTGATGCGGGCGGTGCCTACGAAGGGCTGGCCCATTTCGACTACATCTACGACAATCAGAAAGACAAGGCACTCAAGAAGTTCTGGGACTCGGGCCTGAAGGTTGCCCCGAGGACCAATCCGGGCTGAAGGGCATAGCGGAGCAAGGGTTCCGCCTCTCTGTGTCCACGGATTCACGAACTTTATAGAGAGCCTTACATGATTACCATCTACCTCAAACAATACAACAAGATCATCCGGAATGCGGATACGAAGCTCTTCGACGAGTTGGGCTACGACGACATTCTGTGGATCGACATGTTGTCTCCGACGATCAAGGAGCAGAAGGCTGTCGAGAACTTCATGGAGATCAGCCTGCAGACCAAGCAGCAGGTTGAGGAGATCGAGTCGACGTCGAAATACTCCGAGAACGAGAATTCGATCGTGTCGAATGCGAATTTTTTCATTCCGACGGGGGATTCATTCATCGTGGAGCCCGTTTCGTTCATCATTTCGAACGAAGGAGTGCTGGTTTCGGTGCGCAATGCGGAGTTCCGGACCTTCCGCGAGACGGAGAAGCGTCTTCAGATGAACTACCGGAGCTATTCGACGGGTTATCATCTGTTTATCTCGTTGCTGGAGGTGCGCATCGACTTCGATGCCGACCTGGTGGAGTTGATCGCCAAACAGGTTGCGGCGCTTTCGAAGGACATCAATTCGGAGGATTCGATCGACAAGGAGGTTCTGCACCGCATCAGCGCTCTGCAGGAGAGTACGATGTCGCTTCGCGAGAACATCTTCGACCGACAGCGGGTGTTGTCGGGTATTCTGCGTTCGGAGCGTTTTCCGAACGATATCTACCCGCGTCTGCAGCTGATGATCAAGGACGTGAACTCGCTGATCAATCATGCGGACTTCAGCTTCCAGCGATTGGACTATATCCAGGATGCGGCTTTGGGTCTGATCAACATCGAGCAGAACGGCATTGTGAAGATCTTTTCGGTGGCGGCAGTGATCTTCATGCCCGCGACGCTCATAGCGTCGATCTACGGCATGAACTTCAAGACGATGCCCGAACTGGAGTGGACGTGGACTCTTTCGAACGGATGGGTCATACCGTTGGGATATCTCTTTGCCATAGCGCTGATGATCATAGCCTCGATTCTGACGATCTGGTTTTTCCGCTACAAGAAGTGGCTCTGAGCCGCCGGCTCCGGGCGGGAATTCTCTGCCACACTCCGGGAAGTTCCGCCGCGACCCATGTTTTCCGGCGTCCGTTGTTCGGGTTTTCTTCGACTTGCTTTCGACGTGTCCCTTGCGGCTCTCCCTTGTAAGTCCGGGTTCCTGCTGTTCGGTTTTTTCGGCTCGTTTCCGGCCGTGCTCCTCATTCTTCCTGTGTCGGTCGTTTCACTCACGGCACCCGCCTCACCCGGGTTTCTTGTTTTGCCTGTTCTGCCCGTGTTGCCCGACCCGCACGTCCCGCCGGTTCCATCCGTGCCGCCGTCTTGCCCGATCCTCCCGCCTTGTCCGTATCTCTTGTCCTGCCTGTCCTGCCCGTGTTGCCCGACCCGCACGTCCCGCCGGTTCCACCCGTGCCGCCGTCTTGCCCGATCCACCCGCCTTGTCCATATCTCTTGTCCTGCCTGATCCGTCCGTCCCGTTCCGTCTTTCCCGGGGACGGCTCCCGAAAGAGACCCGGGCCTCCCCATCCTTCGTATGGCACCTTTTGCCCCCGCGATCTGCGATCCTCGGCGGTCTTTCCGCACTCTTCTTTCGTAGAAAGAAGGCGAAATGATGCGGGCAATCCGGTTAAAATTTGTATCTTTGCTGCCTATATAACCCCTGTATGCTCGAAAAACTGGCCAAACAGACTGCCGTCTACGGCATCAGCACCATCGTGGTGCGATTCCTGAGCTACCTGCTCACCCCCTACTATACGCGGGTGTTCGGGCAGGAGACCTACGGAATCGTCACCGATGTCTACGCCTTGATCCCGTTGGCCTTGACCCTGCTGACAATGGGTATGGAGTCGAGCTACTTCCGCTTTTCGGCCAAGGCCGAGGAGGCCGGAGGTGATGTCGCGGGGGCCAAACGACGCCTCTTCGCCACGACATGGGGCATTACGTCGCTGGCCGCTACGATCTTCTTTCTCCTGATGACACTCTTCCGCCACGGAGTCGCCTCGCTCATGGGCGAGGCCTACGTGGCCCATCCGGAGTATGTCGTCTGGGTGGCGCTGATCATCCTCTTCGACGTCTGGGGCTGCATTCCCTTCTCGCGGTTGCGCGAACAGGGCCGGGCGATGACCTTCGTGGGGCTGAAGGCGCTGAACGTGGTGCTGAACGTGGCGCTGGCCTTCGGTTTCGGTGCTGCGGGGCTCTTTCGAACGGATTTCGGCGTGGGGTGGGTCTTCGTGGCCAACCTGGCGGCGAGCGTGGTGACGTGGCTGGCGATCCTGACCACCACGAACCGCACCGTCCCGCACATCAACTGGACGCTGCTTGCGGCGATCTTCGCCTATTCGCTGCCGCTGCTGGTCGGAGGACTGGCCGGTACGGCCAACGAATTTATCGACCGGCAGTTGATCAAATACCTGGTTCCGGAGGGCTCGATGGCCCAGCTGGGGGTCTACGGCGCCATCACGAAGATCGCCGTGGTGATGATGCTCTTCTACCAGATGTACCGACTGGCGGCGGAGCCCTTCTTCCTGTCGAACTTCAAGAAGTCGGACTTCGTGGCAATGAATGCCGCGGCGCTGAAATACTACGTCATGGCCTCGATGGTGATCTTTCTGGGCATTGCTCTGTTCCGCGACCTGTTTGCGCTGATCGTGGGCCGGGACTTCCGCGAAGGGATCTTCATCCTGCCGGTGGTGCTGGGGGCCAATGTGCTGACGGGCGTGTGGCTGAACCTCTCGTTCTGGTACAAACGTGAAGAGCGGACGTCGCTGGCTATCGTGGTCACGGGTTCGGGCCTGGTGGCCATGACGCTCTTCGGCTTCGGACTGATTCCGAAGTGGGGCTACTACGGAGCGGCCTGGGCGCGTCTGGCCAGTGAATCGGTGATGGTTGCCGTGAGCTGGTGGCTCAACCGCCGCTACTTTCCGACACCCTATGCATGGGGTCGGATCTGGGAATATGTCGTCGTGGCCCTTGCGGCCTTTGCACTGTGCGAGACGGTGTCGCGCCTTGTGGACAATATGTTCGCGGGCTATGCGTTTAATATAGTGATCTTTGTGGCGTACGGTTGCTACCTGGTGCGCCGCGAGCGGATCGACGTCGGGGCCATGCTCCGTGCGGTGATGAAAAGAGGTTGAGGGATGCGCTTTGCTGACATTATCGGACAGGAGGATCTGAAGCGGCATCTGACCCGCTCGGTCGATGCCGGACGGGTGAGCCATGCGCAGCTCTTCACCGGGGCTTCGGGCTACGGATCGCTGGCCTTGGCCGTTGCCTACGTGCAGTACCTCTGCTGCCGCCACCGTCACGACGGGGATTCGTGCGGCGAGTGTCCGGACTGCCGCCAGATCGAGGCGCTTGCCCACCCGGACCTTCACCTGGTCTTTCCGGTCAACAAACAGGGCAAGAAGTCGGGCGAGGCGATGCTGAGCGACGAGTTCCTGCCTCAGTTCCGGGAGCTGTTCGCCGAACGGCGGGGTTACTTTTCGTCGCAGGAGTGGTACGACCGGCTGGACCTGGGCAAGACCCTCAAGGGGATGATTTCGGCGCGTGAGGCGGACGAAATCATCCGCAAGCTGTCGTTCAAGAGCTTCGAGGCGGATTACAAGACGATGCTGGTCTGGCTGCCGGAGACGATGAACGAGGAGGCATCGAACAAGATTCTGAAGATTCTGGAGGAGCCGTGGGAGCGGACGCTCTTTATTCTGGTGAGCGAGCGGCCCGACCGGCTGCTTCCGACGATTCTTTCGCGGACGCAGGAGGTGGCCGTGCCGCGTATCGCCCCGGAGGTGCTCGAGGCCGAGGCGCGGCGACGGGGGGTGAGCGATCCGGTGCAGGCGCGCAACATGGCGCGGCTGTCGGGCGGCGATCTGCTGGAGTTGGAACATCTTGTTGCGGGCGAGAATGATGCGTTGCGCAAGGAGTATTTCGATCTGTTCTGCGCGCTGATGCGCCTGAGCTATAACGACAAGCACCTCGAACTGATCGGCTGGGCCGAGGAGGTGGCACAGCTTTCTCGCGAGCAGCAGCAGGGTTTTCTGCGCAATGCGGCTCGACTGTTGCGGGAGAGCTTCATGCTCCACGCGGGGATTCCGCAGATCGGTTACCTGTGGGGGGAGGAGCTGGGCTTCTGTTCGAAGTTTGCGCCGTTCGTCGGGACGCAGAACATCGAGTCGCTGATTGCGGAGATCGAGCGGACGGGAGCCCAGATCGCGCAGAACGGCAATCCGACGATCGTATTCACACATTTTGCGCTCACGGTGAGCAAGATGATAAAACATTTGTAGCTTTGTAACGCTATGGCACGTGTGGCATTGTTAATGGGAGGTAACCTGGGGGATGTGAAGCGGACCCTCCAAACGGCACAACAGTTGATCAATTCTCGGGTAGGAGCCGTCCTGCGCTGTTCGCACCGTTACGAGAGCGAGGCATGGGGCTTCCGGAGTTCGACGCGCTTTTCGAACCAGGCGCTGGAGGTTTCGACCGATCTCACGCCGCACGAGGTGCTGGATGCCTGCCAGGCGATCGAACGGGACCTGGGGCGCAACCGGGCCGCGGAGGCCATCGAGAAGGCGACATCGGGGGCACCCTACTGTTCGCGGCCGATCGACATCGACGTGATCTTCTACGACGACGTGGTGCTGACGGACGATCGGTTGACGCTGCCCCATCCTCGCCTTGCGGAACGGGAGTTTGCGCTGGTCCCGCTCAACGAGATCATGCGTCAGCGGCGACATCCGGTGACGGGTCTGACGGTTGGGGAGATGCTCGAGCGACTGCGTCGCGAGGAGGGTCATCCAAACGAAAAAGAGAAGTGATGAAACGTACAGGGATCATATGGCTGACGGGGCTTGCGCTTCTGGCATCGGGGTGTTTCAAGGACGCCTCGATTCGGACGAACTATGTTCTCAAGCCGCTGGCGCAGACTCTGTCGACGGATCCTTACGAATCGTTCGAAGGGTTGAAGGCCTACGCCTTCGACGCGGATACGACGCTCTATACGGTTCTGAGCTACGAAGATGCGCTGAACGGCATCATCAGCCGGAAGACGCAGCCTTCGGAGCAGATCACGACTCCTTCCGCGACGTCGGAGCCCTATGAACAGGAGGGCGCGACGGGCTGGGTGAGCATGTCTCTCTCGAAGCCGACGCAGATGGTTCTGGCGGTGGATCCGGTGCATCGGCTCTATGCCTATACGCAGCAGGAGCTGGAGTTTAATCTGCCGAATCTCTACGTGGTGCTGACCTTCAAGACCTGGAAGGAGGGCAACTCGTACAAGGACGGCAACTGGAGCTATTACAACGAGTTCTATACGCCTCCGGTCTATCGGGATTGCTACGTGGATGCGAAGGTCCAGTTGACCGAAGGGGCCGCCGAGACGACGATTTCGAAGATGGAGGTCTATGCCTATGCGGCCGATACGACGGCGTGGTATATCGCCTCGTACGACGATGCGGTGAGCGGGAAGATCACCTCGAAGGCCGACACGACGGATACGCGGACGATTCCGAGTTTCCAGGGATATGCCGACAGTGCAACGGGGCTCTACAAGCTGTCGGTCAGCTCGGAGAATCTGATGGTGGTCGTAGCCGACCGCAGTGACCGGATGTACGCCTATACGCAGCAACGGGTGGATCTCACGCAGACGGATCCGTTGACCTTCCCGGCACTGGTATTCCGTCCGTGGCGGGGTCTATGGCACGATGCGACGGATACGAACGGGTGGCTGGTTGTCAATCCGACGTATGACCCGGAGGCGGAAACGCAAAACCAACAACCATGATGAGCAAGCAAACGCGCCATAGCGGCGGGAAGGTGAACTTCCTGCGTCTGAGTGTCGTCCTGCTCTTTGCGACGGCCTTTCTGAGCCGATGTGCGAGCATGATGACTCCGACGGGCGGACCTCGGGACTCGTTGCCGCCGGTGATCGTGACGATGCTTCCGGACAACTTTTCGACGAACCGTCCGACGACGAATCACGGCAAGATCTATATCGAATTCGATGAATTCGTGCAGATCAAGGATCAGCAGAAGGAGTTCTTCACCTCGCCGCAGATGAAGAAGAAGCCGACGATCACGATGCGCGGACGGGGGATCGTCATCCAGATGCGGGATACGCTTCGTCCGAATACGACCTACGCGCTGAACTTCGGCAGTGCGATCCGCGATAACAACGAGGGGAATCCGCTCTATTCGATGCGTTATGTCTTCTCGACGGGTCCGGAGATCGACTCGATGGTCATGTCGGGATATACGGCGGACGGGTATCGGGCGGATTCGGTTTCGAAGTCGTTCATCTGGTTCTTTCCGGCCGATTCGGTGAAGGATGTGGCGGAGTACGATTCAACGCTCTTCAACTACCAGCCGGCGGTGATCGGGCGGGCGGAGGACAACGGGATCTTCATAGCACAGAACCTGAAGCCGATCCCCTACCGGATCTACGCCGTGGAGGATAAGAATGACAACCAGATGTACGATCCGGGTACCGACCAGGTCGGTTTCATCGACGGGTCGTGGAATCCGGCCGAGATGCCGGACTTTGCGATCTGGTACGATTCGGTTCGGCGGTATGTCTCTGCGGAGCCGCAGCTCTATTTCCGGATGTTTACCGACCAGGCCTTCAAGCGTCAGGTTCTCTCGGAGAGCCAGCGGCCGAAACAGCACCAGGCGATGCTCTATTTTTCGGCGGCCCGTCCGGAGATCCGGTCACTGCGTTTCGACAGCATTCCGGCGGATCGTGTGATCGTCGATCCGCAGACCGTAGGGAAGGATACGATTGCGTTGTGGTTCAATGTTCCCTCAGCCGCGCTTCCGGATACGATCAAGGGGGAGCTTGTCTACCTGAAGCATGACACGTTGAACCGTTTGCAGCCGGATACCGTGGCGTTGAAACTGACGTGGCGGCTTATCGAGACGAAGGAGCAGGAGCGCGAGCGCGAGAAGATCGAGCGGGACCGGAAGAAGGCCGAGGCGGCAGGCGAGGTGTTCGAGGAGCCGAAACAGGAGAATCCGTTTGTCTACAACATGCCGACATCGGGGGATCTGAATCCGGAGAATCACCTGACGATCGACTTTGACTATCCGCTTGTGGAGGCCGATACATCCCGGCTTCTTCTGACGCGGCAGCTGGAGGACAACACGATCGAGGATGTTCCGATCCACATGGTCCATGACACGGCGATGTTGCGTCGGTGGTACCTTCGGGCGAATTGGGTTCCGGGGGGTCAGTATACGCTGACGATCCCGGACAGTGTATTCCGCGATGTGGCGGGCTATGCCAACGATTCGATTGTCGGGAAATACAAGGTTTACGATCCGGAGCAGTTTGCCACGGTGAAGGTCCATGTATCGGCCCGGGATCCGCAGATGCGCTATATCGTGCAGTTGCTCGACGGCAGCGGATCGTTGAAGCAGGAGCGGCGGGACGTAGCGGCGGGCGACATCCAGTTCAACTACGTGCCTGCCGGCGAGATCAAGTTCCGGATCATCGAAGATCGGAACGGCAACGGAAAGTGGGATACGGGCAACCTGGTCGAGCGGCGACAGCCGGAGCGTGCGGAGATGTATGCGAACGAGGAGGGCGAAGACACGTTTGCGACGAAGACCAACTGGGAGATCGAATTCACGATGGATATGGACCGGATCTTTGCACCGGTGACGATGCAGTCTCTTTCGCGGATGCTGGACGAGCAGGAGATGCAGCGTCTGCGGCGGGAGGCGGAGAAGCGGGCCAAGGAGGGTCCGAAGCAGCCGGAGCGCCAGCAGAATATGAACACCGGAAGTTTCGGTTCGGCCGGGAGCATGTTCAGCAATTTCAGATAGCATGACAGGAAGACAACATAACGGGACAATTCGAGGAATTCTGCTGCTTATGTCGGCCGTACTCTGCGTGCAGGGGCTCTACGCCCAACACACGCTGGGGGTGATAGCGGGTTACGGCATGGGGAGCGGGCGTTTCGAGCCGCAACAGGAGACCCGGGCGATCTGGGGGCTCTATAACGGGGGTCTGACGTGGCGTTATTACGGGAAGCAGCGGTTTGTCGGGGGCTTCGGTGTGGATCTGGAGTTTCAACAGCAGGCCTATTCGTTTGCCACGAATGCCGCGCAGGTCGACGAGAAGGAGACGGCCAACTTTCTGTACTATACGCGGCGGATCAATTCCGTGGTGATGCCCGTTGTCTGGCAGCCGCACGCCTATCTGTTGCGGAATCACGTACGGGTCTATTTCGAAGCCGCGGCGACCTTTTTCTATAACTTCTCCTCGACGTGGGAGCAGGAGTATTTCGTCGACACGCAGACCAAGCAGAAGGGGACGTATGGCGGGGACTATTCGTTCAAGGTACCGCGAGACAACCGTTGGGGGTACGGTCTTGCCGGCGGTGGCGGCATTGCCTTCTTGATCCGGCGGTTCGAGTTGAATTTCCGGGCTCGTTACTATTTCGGATATTCGGATATCGTTCGGAACCGCAACCGCTACTATGACAACAGCGACGACGGACCCGAGAATCCGTTCTATACGACACCGATGCGCTCGCCGCTGGACAATCTGATGATCTCCGTGGGATTGAACTATCGCTTCAACAAGGAGGGTTTCGAGACATGGAAGCCTCGTCCGAAACGCACGAAGAACAAGGAGGTATTCAAGTTCGGGCTGTAAAACAAGGAAATTATGGAAACGACGCGACAACAGAAAATCGCCAAACAGATCCAGAAGGACGTGGCGGATATTTTCCAGAAGGAGGGTGCCACGCTGGTTCGCGGCGCCCTGGTCACGGTGACGGGTGTCCGGGTCTCTCCGGACTTCAGCTATGCGAAGATCTACGTGAGCATCTTCCCGTTCGAACAAAGCAAGTTGCTCATGGAGCGGTTCGAGCATCAGAACTGGTTTATCCGGCGGGCTTTGGGCCAGCGGATCCGCAATCAGTTGAAGAATGTTCCGGAGATTCAGTTCTTCCTGGACGATTCGCTCGAATACATCGAGCATATCGAGAAGGCGTTGAAGGAGGATTGATTGCAGGCGCACCATGCTGTCCCGGTATATAGCCCGCCGTTATTTTTTCTCGCCGCAGTCGCGCTCTGTCGTGAATCTGATTTCGGGACTGAGTGTAGCTGCCGTGGCGGTACCTGTTGCGGCCATGGTGATTCTGCTGTCGGTCTTCAACGGATTCGAGAGTCTGGTGAAGACGATGTATTCGGCCTTTGATGCGGATCTGACGGTTACGCCGCGCCGGGGCCAGACCTTCAGCATGGAGGCTCTCGATACGGCGGCTCTGCGGCAGATCCCGGGGGTTGTATCCTTGTCCTATGTGTTGGAGCAGAGCGCGTTGCTGGAACATGAGGGACGTCAGGCCACGGCAACGGTCCGGGGCGTGGATGATTCTTACGGGTCGGTTTTCGATCTGCAGGACGCCGTTGTGACCGGAGAGTGGCGGGTGCGTCTCGGGGATCTGGAGCGTCTGGTTCTGGGACAGTCGATGGCCTGGATGCTGGGGATCCGCTCTTTGGCGGATGCCGACGTGACGCTCTATTCCGTGCGTCGGGGGAGCATCTCGACACTGTTGCCGATGGAGAACTATACGCGCCGGACGGAGCCTGTCGGAGGGATCTATGTGCTGGATCTCGATACGGAACGGACCTATGTGCTGACGTCGCTGCGGTTGGCGCAGTCGCTTTTCGAGACGCCGGGCCAGGCGTCGTCGCTGTTGATCCGCCTCACCGCGGGCGCCGATCCCGAGCGGACACGCCGTGCGGTTTCGGAGCGAGTCGGCGCCTCGTTCCACACGCAGACGCGCGATGAACTGCGATCCTCGTTCTACCGGGTCATGACCTATGAGAAATGGGGGATCTTCTTCATTGCGCTGTTGGTGCTGGTTGTAGCGTCGTTTTCGGTCGTGGGGGCCCTTTCGATGCTCATCGTGGAGAAGCGGGACGACATGTCGACGTTGCGGGCCCTGGGAGCCGATACGGGGTTGTTGCGTTCGATTTTCCGTACGGAGGGCCTTTTGATCTGTGCGTTGGGGGGCTTGCTCGGGATGTTGCTGGGCGTATTGCTGACCCTTGTCCAGGAGCATTTCGGTGTGATCGAGATTCCTGCGGACAGTTTTCTGACGAAGAGCTATCCGGTCGAATTCCGGATGACGGATCTGTTGGCCGTTGCTCTCTCCTTCTGGCTTGTTGCGGTCGTGCTTGCGAACGTGACGGTCCGCAGCATGATAAAGAACACAAACCGTTGCTGACGATGAAACGATACCTACTATATGCGTTTTTCGGACTGATTCTGGGGGGATGCGCCCGCCACACGATCATTCCGGATGATAAGCTGGCCTTGATTTTCCACGATGCGTTTCTCACCAACGCCTACCTCAATACGGAGAACGTACGTCCGGATTCGCTGCGCCTCTACGAGCCGATCTTTGCCCGTTACGGATATACGACCGACGATGTCTACTATACGATCGGGAACTTCTCGAAACGGAAGAGTGCCCGTTTGGGGGATGTTGTCGAGCGTGCGATCGATCTTCTGGAGGCCGAGGGGAAGGTCTACAACCGGGAGGTTGCCATCCTGGATACGATCGACAACGTGGCCCGCCGGACCTTCACGCAAACGCTTCTGTCGGATACGATGATCCGGGTTTCGGCGCTGCGGGACACGTCCCGGTTGAGCTTTACGGTGGATGTGGAGCCCGGGGAGTACGATTTTACGCTTCGTTACGAGGTGGATTCGCTGGACCGGAATCCGCGCGGAATGAAGGCCACGCTGTGGCTGGAGCGACGTGACAGCAGCCGTTCGAACCTCTATACGATGACGTTGCGGCGGAACCGGGAGGAGCGTTTTACGCGGAGTTTCACGACCGATTCGACCCATCGGCGGCTGCATATCCACTTTCTGACCTTCGGGGAGCGGCCCCAGCGTCCGTCGGTTACGGTTCGGGATCTGAAGCTGACCCATACGCCGCCGACCCGTACGGCCGTTGAACGGCTCTACGAAAAGCAACTCGATATCCGGATTTTTGCCGATGAATTCTTCCGACAGGCCCTTTCGCCGCAGGATAGCCTCTAATCTGCTCTGGACGCCCGGGGGGTTGATCCGGCATCCGGTCGTAACCTTTTGCGATCCGGAGGGGACCTTTTTTGTGGAGAGCTGCCCGACTCCCGACAGACTTCCGTGTACGGAGTTTTATGCGGGGGTTCTGGTTGCGGATTTTCCGGCGGATTACGTGCGGGTTTTCGAGCGGCTGAGGACGGCCGGCGGAGATCTTTCCAGGCTTCTTCCGCAGACAGTCGTTGACGGTGGGATCTGGGTGGTGATCTCGGGGTTGGATTATGCTTCGCTGCGTCTGGTTGCGGCCTCCCGGATCCGGGCCCTGTGATCCTTTTTCAGATGGGCAGATGCTCCTCGACGGTACGTCGGAGATGGCTGCTGTCGAGGTGGGTGTAGATTTCGGTGGTGAGGATGCTTTCATGTCCGAGCATCTCCTGTACCTGCCGGATCGAGGCTCCGCCCTCGAGCAGATGGGTGGCGAAGGAGTGCCGGAGGGTGTGAGGACTGATCCGTTTGTTGATTCCGGCGCGGCGGGCCGCCTCCTTGAGGATGGTGAAGATCATCACGCGGGTGAGTTGTCCGCCCCGGTTGTTCAGGAAGACGATCTCCTGATTCGAACCCCCATTGGGCCGTTTGTCGAGATAGCGCTGGATCCGCTCCCGGGCGATGGAGCTGATCGGCACGATCCGTTGTTTGTCGCCCTTCCCGATGACGCGGATGTATCCTTCGCCGAAGAAGAGATCCTGGAATCTGAGCGAAGTGAGCTCGGACACGCGCAATCCGCAGGAGTACAGCACCTCCAGCATGGCCTGATCACGGAGCCCCTTGACCGAGGAGGAGTCGATCGAGGCGATGATTCGATCGATCTCCTGGGTGGAGAGGATGTCGGGCAGTTGGCGTCCGAATTTGGGCATTTGGATGAATTCTGCGGGGGAGGCCTCGATTCGGTCTTCGATCATCAGGAAGTTGAAAAAGCTCTTGATGCTGCTCAGGGCGCGGGCCTGGGACGTTTTTTCGCGTCCTTTGTCGAAGAGCCAGGCCATGTACCGTTCGATCATCGGAGCCTCGACCTTTTGGGGCGGGAGGTCCCACAGCCGGAGGATGAAGTGAGCGAACTGCCTCAAATCCCTCATGTAAGCATCGACGGAGTTTGCCGCGAGTCTTTTTTCGAGTTTGATGTAGATGGCGTAACGCCGTCCGGCCTCGGCCCATTTTTTTGTATTTTCAGCCATGTAAAACGGGGAAATATCGTACCTTTGCAGAGACGAAGGTATGAAAAATTTTACATAATATGGACTACATTTCGTTACAGATTGAGGTAAGGGATCCCGAACAGGGGGATATCCTGACGGCGGAACTGGCCGATTATCCGTTCGAGAGCTTCGAGACGGAGGAGGGACTTCTCAAGGCCTACATTCCCCAGGAACGGCTCGTGGACTGCAAGAGTGCGGTCGATGCGCTGTTGGATCGTTACGGGGTCCGCGGGCGTTATATCGCCATCGAGACACAGAACTGGAACGCCCTGTGGGAGCGGAACTTTCCGGCAACGGATGTCGAGGGCCGGCTTCGGATCCGGGCTCCGTTCCACGAGGCGGCCCCGGCCGGTGAGCTGGAGGTGGTCGTGATGCCGAAGATGTCGTTCGGCACGGGACACCACGCCACGACGTGGCTCATGTCGCGTGCGATCCTGGACCTGGGGGTTTCCGGACGTTGCGGGTTGGACATGGGCAGCGGTACGGGTGTGCTTTCGATCGTGGCGGTGAAGTGCGGCGCCGCACACATGGATGCCGTGGACATCGACGACTGGGCCGATGCGAACTGTCGGGAGAATATCGCCATGAACGGCGTTGCGGATCGCATCACGCCGATACTGGGCGACGTGCGGTGCATCGCCGGCCGGCATTACGATTTCATCCTGGCCAACATCAACCGCAACATCCTGCTGGCCGACATGTCGTCGTATGCGGCCACTCTGAACGAGGGTGGGGATCTTGTGATGAGCGGATTTCTCGAGGCGGATGTTCCGGCCATCGTGGAGCGGGCATCGGCCCTCGGTCTGGAGCCGGTGTCGACGGCTGCGCGTGACGGGTGGATGGCGGTTCACGTCCGCAGAGGGGGTAAGAATCGGTGACGGGTGAAGAGTTACAAGGGGCGTGGCATCGTGCTGCATACGCTCAAATATGGCGATTCGTCGCTTGTGGCCTATTTGCTGACGGACGTGTGGGGGCGTCGCAACTACATGGTCCAGGGGGTTCGGAGCCACCGAGGCCACGGTTCGAAGCTGTCGATGCTTCAGCCGATGTTTCCTGTGGAGTTCGAGGGTTTGGAGTCGTCGCGGCAGCAGATGGACCGTTTCAAGGAGCTTCGGGTCGGTTTTCCGTTGCAGAGTCTACCTTTCGACGTCCGCAAATCGACGATGTCCCTGTTCATGGCCGAGACCCTGTACCGGCTGGTTCGGGAGAGCGAGCCGAACGAACCGCTGTTTGACTTCGTGTGGAACTCCGCGCTGGCGTTGGACACCCTTGAAACGGGAGTTTCGAACTTTCACCTGTGGTTTCTGGCCAACCTGAGCCGGCTGCTGGGTTTCCGGCCGGGGAACGACTACCACCCGGGCTGGTGGTTCGATATCCGCGAGGGGCTCTACGTGCCGACGCCGCCGCTTCATCCCGGGTCGATGGATCCGGCCAATGCGTCGCTGCTGAATCTCCTGCTGGGACTGGATGTCCGCGACCTGGGGAGTCTCGGGCTGAACCGCACGCAGCGGGCGGAGTTTCTGAATGCGATGCTGACCTATTACGGCTACCACCTCGACGCGATCAGCGCCGTGCGTTCGGTACACATACTACGGGAGGTATTTTGACGTTTGAAAGATAGGAAAATAAAACAGAGCGTATGAAACGGGATATTTTGATGCTGTTGTCGGCGATTCTGATGTTCGGGATTGTCGCCGAGGCTCAGGAGCCGGAAACGGATCCTCTTCTGGAGCCGGAGTCGAGAGTGGAGTTCAAACCGGATACGGTTCTGCGTCATACGAATCCGGGCTTTACCCTTCCGGATTCCTTGGCGCACATGTCGCCGTGGCGGCCGGATTCCCAGGTGATGTCACCTCTGGGCTCGATGCCGAAGATCTCGATGACATCGGTCGTCGAGATCCAGCGGGAGAATTTGCCGTCGCGTATCACCGTGATCGACAACAATACGTTGCGTTTGGGTCCTCATTTTACGGTATCGAATGGACAGGCCTGGAACTGGAGTCCCTACCCGGATGCCTATCTGGATGCCCGGACGCTGTCATTTCCGATGCGTTGACTGGGTCCGCTCCGGATGCGGGTCGGGCCGGTTGTCTGCCGTCATCCGCTGTCGAAAAGGGCTGATCCCCGAAAGGGTCAGCCTTTTTTTCTGCCGTGGTTTTGGTCGAATCCATTTCGCCGGTCGGTCCGATTCTCAGACGGACCTCCCGCCTGTTTGTCGATCCTTCCGCCGGGTCGGGCATGCTGTTTTCCGGAGAAGCGACGGGTAAATCCATCCGGATTTTCCGACTGTTGGCGGAAGAAGTAACTTTTCTGACGGCGTTTTTCCTCCTGCGAGCGTGCCACGTATACTTTCTCGCGGGTATAGGGGTTCTCTCCCGTGTAGAACATCACCGAGGAGAGGGTCATCGGTGTAGGTGTCAGGTCCTGAACCTGTTCCAGATTGAAGTGCAGGCGTCCCAGTACCTTTTGGGCCAGGGCCTTCATGTCCTGCTCCGTGCAGCCGGGATGCGAGGAGATGAAGTAGGGAATCAACTGATAGGGCAGATTTTCCGCGCGACAGATGCGGTGGAAATCCGTGTTGAGTTTTTCGAAGAGCGAGAACGGGGGTTTGCGCATCAGCCGCAGCACCCGCTCTTCGGTGTGTTCCGGGGCGACCTTCAGCCGTCCGGAGGTGTGGTGTACGATCACCGTGTGCAGATAGGGTGAGTCGTCGAACAGGTCGTAACGGATGCCGCTTCCGATGAAGGCCTTTCTGATCCCCTTCACGGCGCGGATTTTGGCATAGAGATCCAGCAGCGGCCGATGGTCGTTGTCGAGGTTGGGACACTTGGCCGGATGGAGGCACGAGGCCCTCCGGCAGCGGGCGCAGAGCGAACGGTCGCGGCCGCCCATGCGGTACATGTTGGCCGAAGGGGCTCCCACATCGGAGAGATAACCCTTGAATCCGGGCATTTTCGTGATGCGTTCGACCTCGGCGAGGATCGAGCGTTCGCTGCGGGAGTGGATGAATTTGCCCTGATGGGCCGAGATTGTGCAGAAGGAGCAACCTCCGAAACATCCGCGGTGGATATTGACCGAGAACTTGATCATCTCCCAGGCGGGAATCTCCCCGCGGCCGTTGTAACGGGGATGGGGAGCCCGTTCGTAGGGCAGATCGAACGAGTGGTCGAGCTCCTCGGTCGTGAGTGCGGCATTCGGGGGTGTGACGACGACATACCTTTCGCCGACGGCTTCGACGAGCGTCGCTTCGGGCTCCATCAGATTGCTCTGGGTTTCGATCACGGTGAAGTTCTCGCCGAAGGCACGCTTGTCGGCCGCACACTCCTCGAAAGAGTGGAGCCGGATTGTCCGTTCGGGATCAAGCCGCGCGACATAACTTTCGTCGGCCAGGAAGGCGACTTGTTGGATTTTGCGCAGGAGTTTGGCGTTATACCCGTTTCGCATGGCGCGGGCAACCTGTTGGACAACGCGTTCACCCATTCCGTAGATCAGCAGATCGGCGCCGCTTTCAACCAGTACCGAGGGCTTCAGCCGGTTGCTCCAATAGTCGTAATGGGTCACTCTGCGGAGTGAGGCCTCGATGCCTCCGATGACGACCGGGACATGCGGGAAGAGGCGTTTGAGGATCTGCGTGTAGACCGTCACGGCATAATCGGGTCGGAATCCGGCCTTTCCCCCGGGGGTGTATGCGTCGTCGTGTCGCAGCCGGAGGTTGGCCGTGTAGTGGTTGACCATCGAGTCCATGGCTCCGGCCGTCACGCCGAAGAACAACCTGGGGACTCCGAGTTTGGTGAAGTCGCGCAGGTCGTCGCGCCAGTTAGGCTGGGGGACGATCGCCACGCGATACCCTTCGGCCTCGAGCAGCCGCCCGACGACCGCCGCACCGAAGGCCGGATGGTCGATGTAGGCATCGCCCGAGAAGAGGATCACGTCGAGTTGATCCCATCCCCGTTCACGAACCTCCTTGATGGTAGTCGGCAGAAACATCTTTTTTATGCGCTAAACTGGTTGAGAAAGGCCCCTCCCGGCGGGCTTTTCCTGACTGTGCTGTTTGAGGGTCTATTGCTCCTCTTCCGGACCGCGGGAGCCGGCAACATAGGTGTCCCACTTGGCCAACAGGGCCTTGAAGTCATCGGGCAGTTCGCTGTCGAAGAGCACCTGCTGATGGGTGGCCGGATGTTCGAATCCCAGCAGCCGGGCATGGAGGGCATGCCGGGGCATCACGGCGAAGCAGTTCTCGATGAACTGCCGGTATTTGGCAAAGGTCGTGCCCTTAAGAATCCGATCTCCGCCATAGCGTTCGTCGTTGAAGAGCGGGTGTCCGATCCAGGCCATGTGGACGCGGATCTGATGGGTCCGTCCCGTCTCCAGCCGGCACTCCACGAGCGTCACGTAGCCGTAGCGGCGCAGCACCTTCCAGTGGGTTACGGCATGCTTGCCGTCGGAACCGTCGGCGAAGACATACATCTTCTGCCGATCCTTGGGGCTGCGGCCGATGTTTCCGACGATGGTGCCTTCGTCCTCCTCGAGATTCCCCCAGACGAGGGCGACGTACCGACGCTGGATCGTGTGGTCGAAGAACTGTTTGGCCAGCCGGGCGTGGGTCTGTTCGTCCTTGGCGATGACGAGCAGTCCCGATGTGTTCTTGTCGATGCGGTGGACCAGTCCGGCGCGGTTCTGCTCCTCGGCCGGAATCCCTTGAGCGTTGAGGTGGTACATCAGGGCGTTGACCAGTGTTCCGGAGTAGTTTCCCACGCCGGGATGGACGACCATTCCGGCGGGTTTGTTGACAATGAGCAGATGTTCGTCCTCATAGGGGATGTCGAGCGGAATGTTTTCGGCCACGAGTTCCGTTTCGCGCCGCGGATAGGGCAACACGATCTGGATACGGTCCAGGGGTTTGACCTTGTAGCT
>CALUKK010000149.1 GCA_944321205.1 uncultured Alistipes sp. | reverse complement strand
GGCGGGCGACTATTGTGGCGACTGGGTGTTCGAGCATGAGCCGCAGGTCGGCGACCGGGTCGTTTTCGAGGATATGATCCACTATACGATGGTCAAGACGACGATGTTCAACGGTGTGCAGCATCCGTCGATCGTCATCGTGCGGCGCGACGGACGTGTGGATGTGATCCGCGAATTCGGATACGAGGATTTCAAGAACCGGATGTCCTAACCGCCATTTACCCGAAACAAATAGAAAAACGAAATACATGGAAAAATTCGTACCAACCGCTTATACGCTCGAATGTGTGGCTACGGGCCGCCAGTTCGAGGATACGGGCTGGATGCTCTCCGACCCGCAGTGCAAGGAACCGTCGTTGATCCGCGCACGGTATGCCAAAAAACAGCTTGAGGTGAAGCCTGCCGAATGGGGCCTGTACCGCTTTGCCGACTGGATGCCCGTGCGGAGGATGCTGCAGGGATCGTCGGCCCCTGTGACCTACCGCAGCAAGGGCCTTGCGCAGCACCTGGGCCTGGAGAATCTGTGGATCACCTTCAACGGCTACTATCCGGCCATCGGAGCCACGATGACCACCTGCTCGTTCAAGGAGACCGAAGCCTATTCGGTGTGCGGACGTGCTGCCGAGGATGAGAAGCGGGTGCTGGTTGTCGCATCGGCCGGCAATACGGCGCGGGCCTTTGCCAAGGTCTGCTCGGACAACAATATCAAACTGCTGCTGTCGGTTCCGTACGACAATATCGGAGCGCTGTGGTTCGAGAAGCCGCTGAATCCCTGTGTGAAGCTGATTTCGTGTGCCGCGGGCGGCGACTACTTCGATGCCATCCAGCTGAGCGACATTGCCCTCAAGGGGGAAGGTTTTTATGCCGAGGGTGGCGCGAAGAACATCGCCCGTCGGGACGGTATGGCCTGCACGGTGCTGTCGGCCGTGACGACCATCGGCCGCATTCCGGACTACTATTTCCAGGCCGTGGGAAGCGGTACGGGAGCCATTGCGGCCTGGGAGGCCAACCTGCGCCTGATCGAGGATGGGCGTTTCGGCACGAACCTCATGAAACTGATGGTCTCGCAGAACGCCCCGTTCGTCCCGATGTACGATGCCTGGCAGGCCTCGTCGCGCAAGATGCTGCACTATGACGATGACAAGGCCCGTCGTGATGCGGAGATCATCGATGCCAAGGTGCTCTCGAACCGCAAGCCGCCCTACAGCCTGGCCGGCGGTCTGTACGATGCGCTGAAGGCTACCGACGGTGCGGTATATGCCGTGACGAACGCCATGGCGCGCAAGGCCCGGAAACTCTTCAAGGAATTGGAAGGAATCGACATCTACTCGGCGGCGGGCGTGGCGCTGGCTTCGCTCATCAACGCGGTGAATGCCGGCAAGATCGATCGACAGGCAACGATCATGCTCAATATCACGGGTGGTGGCGAGGAGCACTTCAAGGAGCACAACGATCTGTGGTATCTGCAGCCGAGCCATGTCTTCCCGCTCGAACCGAATGTCGACGACGTGGTTTCGAAGGTTGAGGCTCTGTTCCGCGAACCGGCAACGGGCGAAAGCCTCTGATCCGGGGGACCGGGGAACCGGGGGCCTGGGGACAGAGATGGAACCGAAGATCGGAGACCCGCGGACGGAGACGATCCCGGACGAAAAAAATGAAAAGCGGCTTGCGGGCCGCTTTTTTATTTGCCGTGAATGGTTACCTTTGTCGCGGCAAGCCGCCGGAACGAAGCAGCCGGAGCCGGGGTTTGCCGCAAAATGTTTTATTAACCCAAACTTACAATTTTTTATGGAACACATCCAGGTACAGACGACTCCCGCGGGAGCACGCTGGCGCCGATGGGACCGGAAGGGCTGGTCAGCCTTTGCGAGCCTGCATCGGAGCGTGTCGATCGGGGTACTCGCTGTCGGGATGTCGATCCTGTTGCTTGCGACGCAAGGCGCATCGGCGCAGACTGCCGACACGACTGCCGTCCTGAGGACGTTGCAGATTCGCGAAGTCGGGGTAACGGGGAGCCAGACGGCCCCCACGCGCAATGCCCAGTCGCACACTCCGCTTTTCGATCGAAAGGCCCAGGCCGCGGCGCCTGTCCAGACGCTGGAATCCGCCCTGCGTCTTGCCCCTTCGGTCGATCTCCGCGAACGCGGAAGGGGAGCGCAGGCCGACATCTCCGTACGGGGAGGCTCTTTCGACCAAACCATGATTCTTTTGAACGGCATCGACTTTACGGATGCCCGCACCGGTCACCAGTCGCATTCGCTGCCGGTCGATCTGGACTGCATCTCGGGCATCGAGCTCATTGACGGCGTTCCGGGCGTCGGGGCCTATGCCGGGGCGGTCAACATCCGTACGGCGCCGCTGCGCCCGACCTATGTACGTTTCGAGGGCTCGGGCGGCCAGTACGGCTACGGCTACGGCAACCTCTCGGGGGCGGTGACTTCGGGTCGTTTTTCGGTACTCGGAGCCGCGTCATACCGGCGCAGCGACGGCTATCGCCCCAATACCGACTTTTCGAACTGGAACGCCTTCGTGCGGGCGACCTGTGACGGCCGCCGGGCGGGCTTCTTCGATCTGCAGGCCGGGTGGCAGGACCGCGATTTCGGGTCGAACGGCTTCTATGCGGCTTACAACCCCGATCAGTGGGAACACACCTCGACGGCGCTGGCTTCGCTGCGCTGGACCCGGCAGGTGGGGCCCGTCTCGCTGGGGGCGGCGGTGAGCTACCGCAAGAACTTCGATCGCTACGACTGGACGCGCGGTACGGCGCTGAACCGCCACAATACGGACAACGCCGGGGCGAAATTCTGGGCCGATTACACCTCGACGGCGGGTACGACCACGCTGGGCGGCAACTGGTCCTTTAACCACATCTACAGCACCAATCTGGGCGAACGGCTGGCCGTTCCCCACGGGCACTACACCCACGCCAAGGCCCGTCATACGGGCAACATCTGGCTGCGGCAAGCCCGCTCGTGGCAGCGGTTCGATGCAGCGGCGTCGGTGGGTCTGAGCCTGACCCCCTACGGGCGTTCGGCGCTGTGGAGCCTCTCGGCGGGCTACAACCCGGCGGAGGGGCTTCGCCTTGAGGCCGGGGTGTGGCAGTCGATGCGCCTGCCGACCTTCACGGATCTCTACTACCGCTCGCCGGCCCAGATCAACAACCTCGATCTGACTCCGGAACATGCTGTCAACTGTCGTTTTGGAGTCAATTATGTGAAGCGTTGCTGGAGCCTTTCGGCGCAGATCTGCTACCGCCGCGGTCGTGACATCATCGACTGGATCTGGTATGAAGATTCGCCCGAGAGCCCCGCCGAGTGGCGCGGCAGGTGGCACTCCGAACAGTCGAGCCGGCTCAATACCTTCGGCGTGGAGATTTCGGGCGGTTATGTCATTGCGGATGGCTTTCTGCGGCGGGTGACCCTCTCGTACGGATACCTCACGAACGACCGCAACGCGAACGTCATTGCCCGGAGCGCCATGGACTTCATGCGCCATAAGGCGGCACTCTCTGTCGAACTTCACTTCCTGCGGCGGATGTCGCTGGCGCTGACCGGCTCGGTCTATGACCGCAACGGCAGCTATACGGCCTATCCTGTGGCCGGCGATTCGTCGGTCACCGAGGTGCGCGACTATGAGCCCTATTTTCTGCTGGACGGGCGCCTGACGTGGGAAAAGGGGTGGTGCCGCCTCTATGTCGATGCCACGAATCTGACCGACACGCACTATTGCGATCTGGGCGGTCTGCCGCTTCCGGGTCTTTGGTGTACGGCCGGCGTGGTGCTGACCTTCTAAAATTTGACGCTTTACCGGGAGGTTTCCGAGTTCCGAGGAACATGCGGGATCCATCCCTTCTGCCTCCGGCTGCATCTGCGGGCCGCCCGAATCGTTCGGGCGGCCCGTTCTGTGTTTGAGCCTGGCGCAGCGTATGATTACGCGCCGTTTGGAAAAATCCGGAATCTTCGTATCTTTGACGCACAGTCTCTTTTCCCAAAAAATGACAGCTATGTAAAATGGTGGCGGTGTGTGACTGATTCCGGAAACGATTGAAGACCGGATGGTGCGGAATTTGTAAAAATGTGCGGTATGAAATATTTATTGTGTGTAATGGCTTCGCTCCTGTCAGTTGACGGGGCATGCCCTCAGAATCGAACCATGAAACCGTTGAATGCTCAGGAAAAACGCGTGATTCTCGATAAGGGGACCGAAGCTCCCTTTACGGGACGCTTCTACAAACACAGGGAGCCCGGAACCTATATCTGCCGGCAATGCGGTGCACCGCTCTACCGTTCGTCGGACAAGTTCGATTCCGGGTGCGGATGGCCCAGTTTCGATGACGAGATTCCGGGTGCGGTCAAGCGTTCGCCCGATCCCGACGGCCGGCGCACCGAGATTACGTGCGCCCGCTGCGGCGGTCATCTGGGGCACGTTTTCTGGGTGAGCGGCTGACGCCTAAAAATGTCCGTCATTGTGTCAACTCCCTCTCGCTGGAGTTCGTTCCGGCCGGGAGTTCCTGTGCGGACTCCTCGTCCGCCGAGCCGGTGGCACCCGTGGAATCCGGAGCGGGAACTTCTGCAGTGTCTGAAGAGGTGACCCGGAATACCGAGACGGCCATTTTTGCCGGAGGATGCTTCTGGGGCGTGGAGTACATGCTCTCGAAACTGCCCGGAGTACGTTCCGTGGAGTCCGGATATATCGGAGGAAAAACCCAAAACCCGACCTATGAAGAGGTCTGTTCCCGTCGGACCGGACATGCCGAGGCCGTGCGTGTGACCTTTGATCCGCAACAGGTCTCCTATGAAGAGGTGGCACGGCTTTTCTTCGAGATCCACGATCCGACGCAACTCAATCGCCAGGGCCCGGATATCGGTGACCAGTATCGTTCCGAGATCTTCTATACCTCCGAAGATCAACGGCGTACGGCAGAAAAACTCATGGCCGAACTCCGAGCCCGGGGGTTTGCGGTCGTGACCCGCCTGACACCCGCCTCAACCTTCTGGCCCGCCGAAGACTATCATCAGCGCTATTACGAACGCAAGGGAACTTTGCCCTATTGCCACGTCTACACGAAACGGTTCTGACCGGCCGGCGCTCCAATCCCGGAACGGGAGTTCACCGATCCTGCCTGTTACTTATCCGAATCCGATGCGGCCACCCGCGGAAGTCCGCTGCGCAGATCGGGCAGAAAGAGCGCGATGATGCCCAGCAGCGGGAGATAGGAGCTGACACGGAAAATGAATTCGATGCTCGTCCGATCGGCCAGCCACCCGAAGAAGGCGGAGCCGATGCCTCCCAGTCCGAACATCAGTCCGAAGAAGATCCCGGAGATCATGCCCACCTTGTCGGGTTTCAGGTCGGTGGCGTAGACCAGAATCGCCGAAAAGGCCGATGCGATGATCAGCCCGACGAGAACAGACATCGCAAGTGTCCAGAAGAGGTTGAGATAGGGTAGTGCCAGGGCAAAGGGCGCCGCGCCGAAGATCGAGAACAGAATGACGTATTTCCGCCCGTAACGGTCACCCAGAAATCCGCCTAGAAGCGTTCCCGTGGCGAAGGCCGCCAGATAGGCGAACAGGCACAGTTGTGATTGCTGGACCGTGATGCCGAAGCGGTCGATCAGGAAAAAGGTGAAATAACTCGTCATGCACGAGGTGTAGAAGTATTTCGAGAAGATCATGATGACCAGAATCCACATGGCCTTGCGGATCTTTGCATGCGAAAGTCCGCAGGAGTAGAAATGTCGGTCGCGAAGCGGTGTATCCTGCCCGGTAAGCATCAGATTGTACCAGTTGCCCACACGGATCAATAACAATACGGCCAGCAGGGCGGCTCCGGCAAACCATCCTACGGCGTGCTGTCCGTAGGGCAGAACGATCAGTGCGGCCAGCAACGGACCGATGGCGGCCCCGCCGTTCCCTCCGACCTGGAAGATCGATTGCGCAAGGCTTTTGCGACCGCCCGAGGCCAATTGGGCCACACGCGAGGCCTCGGGGTGGAATACCGACGAGCCCCCGCCGATGAGCGCTACGGTTACGAGAATGGCTCCGTATGCCGAAGTGAAGGCCAGCGCGACAAGCCCCGTCAGCGAAAGACACATCCCCAACGAGAGCGAGTAGGGTTGTGGATGACGATCGGCATAGAGCCCGACGAAGGGTTGGAAAAGGGACGAGGTGAGCTGGAAAACCAGTGTGATGAGACCGATCTGGGCGAAGGTGAAGCCGAAACTCTCCCTGAAGATCGGATACATGGCCGGGATGACCGACTGAATCATGTCATTGAGCAGATGACAGAACCCGATGGTGAAGAGAATCGAGTAGGTGGTCTCGGCCTTGAGAGTCGGATGTCCCTTGAGTTTGTTCAGGAAGCTTTTCATGGCATGTTGCGCCTCTTCCGCAATCCGGAGGCGTTTCGGCCGCAAAGATAGAAATTTTTGGGCTGAATGCTGCGCCGAATCGTCCTGTCCCGGCGGTTTTTGGCGTGTGGATCCGGTCCCCGCGTATCACGGAACGGCATATGTTGTCCGACCACGTTCTGACCGGTGAAACTCGATTCCGAGGAATTCTGGCACGTTTTTTCTCTCTTTTTCCGTATCTTTGGCACATGCTTCTGCGCATCAAGAATATGGTTTGTGACCGTTGCGTGATGGTCGTCCGCGCCGAACTCGAACGGTACGGCTGTCGGGTGTTGTCCGTCCGGCTGGGAGAGGCTGAAATCGAAGGCGAGCTGTCGCCGGAACAAAAGACCGAGGTGGCCGCACGTCTCGAAATGTTGGGATTTGAACTCCTCGAGGATCGTCGCGCCCGGTTGATCGAGGCTGTCAAGAGTGCCGTGATTGAACTGGTGCGCGGTGCGGAGGTGATGCCCGACGTGCGGCTGTCGGACTATTTGCAGCAGCGGCTGAAGGTCGACTATCGTCAACTCAGCACCCTCTTCTCCGAAACCGAGGGCCGCACGATCGAAAGATACTTCATCGCCCAGAAGATCGAACGCGTCAAGGAGTTGCTCGTCTATGATGAACTCTCGCTCGGGGAAATCGCCTTCCGGCTCGGATATTCGAGTGTGGCGCATCTGAGCGCGCAGTTCAAGCAGATCACCGGACTGACCCCCAGCCGTTATAAACTCTCGGGAAGCGGACGCCGGCGATCCTTGGATACCGTGTAGCGCCGAGAGGACTGTCAAGGGGGGCTCTGGGTCGGGATGCTCTGCGGCACTCTCCGAACGATCGTTTCCGAAAATCCTGTAACGAAAACCGCGAAATCTGTAACGCCGAAGAACTCTTCGGACGCTATCTTTGCGGCGTAAAAACGATCGATTGCCATGCGGGAGTATCTCATGCCCTTTGTTGCGTTGCTCAACGAAATGTCGCCCTATCTGCTGCTCGGGTTCCTGATTGCCGGGCTGTTGCACGCCTTCGTGCCCGGGAGGTTCTATGCGCGTTATCTTGCCGGAAATGATTTCCTTTCCGTGGCTCTGGCCGCTCTGTTCGGCGTGCCGCTGCCGCTCTGTTCGTGCGGCGTCATCCCAACGGCCATGGCCATGCGCCGTGAAGGGGCCTCGAAGGCCGCCACGGTCTCATTCCTTATCGCCACACCCCAGACCGGCGTCGATTCGATCCTCGCTACGGCCGGATTGCTCGGTGTGCCCTTTGCCCTGATTCGGCCCGTGGCAGCCTTTACAACGGCTCTGGTCGGCGGAGCCCTGGTCGGTGCCGCCTCCCGCGACGAGGCTCCGTTGAGTTGTGCCGCCGCCTCTGAAACGCTGAAACATCCGTCGTTTCGGGAACGTTGTCTCTCGGCGCTGCGTTACGGCTTCAGGGAGATGATGCAGGATATCGGCCGCTGGCTCGTTATCGGGCTGCTGCTCGCCGGCGCCATCACGATCTTCGTCCCCGACGACCTCTTTGCCGCCTCGGCGCAACACCCGCTGTGGGGCATGCTCCTCGTACTGGTACTCTCGATCCCGATGTATCTCTGTGCTACGGGTTCGGTGCCGATTGCCGCGGCTCTGATGTTGAAGGGTCTCTCGCCCGGGGCTGCTCTCGTGCTGTTGATGGCGGGACCTGCCACGAACATGGCCGCCATCCTGGTGATCGGAAAGGTCCTCGGACGTCGGACCCTGTGGCTCTATCTGACGGCCATCATCGTCGGTGCCGTCGGTTTCGGATGGATGATCGATACGCTGCTGCCGGCGGAGTGGTTCCAACTCCTGCAGTCGACGGGCATGGCCGGGCATTGTTCGCATGCGGCGTCAACACCCTGGTGGAAAATCGCATCGAGCATTCTCTTTGTCGGGCTGCTTGCCGTGGCTCTCTTCAAACGCTATCGCAAAACCAAAACACATACGGATATGAAAAACACGTTCAAAATCAAAGGCATGATGTGCAACCACTGCAAGGCCAACGTCGAACGGGCCTTGTCCCGGATCGAAGGTGTCACGTCGGTTGAGGTCGATCTGGCGGCCGGAACGGCTCATGTCGAAGGATCGTTTGATCCGCAGCGCATCATCTCCACCATTCGCCAACTGGGGTACGAATATGTCGGGTAGGCGTCGGCTGTATCCATTTCCCGCCTTATCCGCTACGTTCGGTCGCTGAGGTCGGTACGGTAACGATAGTGCCGGCTCCGGAGATCTCCGGAGCCGGCACTCGCTTTTTCTTGTTGCACGATCGGGCGGACATCGATCCCGTCGGTGAGAGCCCGGAGATCGCCGGGCGGGCGGTCCGGGTGGGTACTCGCGTATTGCCGTCGGTTGGTAGCACGCCCTTCGGACGCCCGGGATACCTATCCGCTTTTATCCGGGGTGTTACCCGACGGAGGCAATCGCAGAAACCGTACGGATCGAATCGTCTTACTCGATTCCGCCGATCGGTTCGCGGCGGACGCGCCAGACTCCGTCGGACGATTGTTCGACGACATAGTCGGACTGATTGCGGAGATCCGTTACGGTGTATCGTCCCGGGGCTGTTTCACGACCGGCCCCCCAATCGATGGGGTGCGTGTCGTAGTAGTGCCTCACCTTGAAGAGCATGTAGTTCAGCCCCATGTCCTCGAAGGTGCGGATCGTATGGTGGGCCTGCAGTGAATCCAGTGCCGCGCGATAGGTTGCTGCTCCGTAGTCGTCACCCGCAAGAATCCGGTCGCGCAGCGCTTCGAAACGGCTGCGGCTGACGACAACGCCGAGTTTCGGGTCCTGCGGTGTCATGAGGCGGGTGCCGTGTGCGGCGGCCGTGTCGAAGGCACTCAGCAGACGGGCATAGTCATCCGGTCGTGCAGGCCACGCTTCGGTCCGTCCGGCAGGAGCCGGAACCTCCCGTTGTATCTCTTCCGCGGTTGCATTGGCCGGGACGGAGATTGCGGTAGCGGGGGAGGCCTCTGTCACCGCTTCGGATGAAACAGTCGGCTTCGGCAATGTCTTCAGAAGTGCCTGCGCCTTGAGATCTCCCCGGACTGCGGATTGCTCGAGCCAGTGGCGGGCGTTTGCAACTTCGTACGGTCGTGGAGTCTCCAATCCGTCGCACAGCAACAGCCAGCCCTCTCCGGCCAACCGCTGGGCTTCGGCATCTCCCAGCCGCGCCGCCTTGAGATACCAGTTCAGCGCCGCCCGCAGATTCCGCTCCACAAGTTGTTCGGAGTCATCTGCGTAGGCCTGACCAAGACGTTTGCAGGCCTCCGGATTCCCCTTGAGTGCTGCCTGCAACCACTCCTCCATCCGGACGGAGTCCGTTTGTGCCGAGGTGGTCGTTGCGGAGAGGGGATCTCCTTCGCAGCGCCCGGGCCCGGTATCGGCGGCCTGTTCCGTGCCGGCCTCCGCAATCTGGGAAGCCCATAAGGCTCCCAAAACGGCACAGATGCCGTAGATGATCATTTTCATGGTGTGTAGGTTCGATCCGGTTCGTTACAAAAGGCCCCTTGTCGGAATCCGGACAGATCCCGACAAGGGGCCTTTCTTCACAACGTCTATTTCAGATAACCCAACGCCCGTTCCACCAGCAGCCGCTCGTTTCCCGGCGTGTAGCCCGTATGGGTGTAGAGCGTTTCGCCGTTTCTGACGATCATCACGAAGGGGATCGACGAGAGATTCAACGCCTTGAAGAGGGCCTTGTTCTGATCGAGCAGCACCTCGTAGGGCCAGCGTTTGCCCTTGACCAGTGAGCGGACCTTGGCGGCGGCACGCGAATCGTCGGTCGAGATGGCGACGATGCGCACCTTGTCCTTCCACATATCCTCGATATCGCACAAGGCGTCCAGTTCGGCCTGGCACGGCTTGCACCACGTGGCCCAGAACGAGACGATCACCACATCGTCCTTCAGGACATCCTTCATCAACACGTCCGAACCGTCGAGTTTTTTCAGGGCCAGATTGCCCGGAATATCCTGCCCGAAGGCCAGCGTTGCGGCCAGAATCAGCACGCTCGTAAATAAGAACTTTTTCATCGTTGTTAGGGTTTATGGTTCAATTGCTTGTTTTTGTCGTTTCGTGCCGGGCGGCGAGCCTTTGACCTTCGAGGCGGGCGAAGAGTGCCGTCTCTGTGTCGGCCGTGTCGGCCAGCTGTTCATAGAGCCTTTCGAGTGCCTCGGCCGTGGCGGCAAACTCCGGACGGGCCGGAAGCGCCTCGAGCAGTTCGCCGACAAAGTCATCCTGCATGGCGAACGCTTCGGGCCCCGAAGTCTCGAGCGTCGAGTGGAAAAGTCGCTCCATGCCGGCCAGCGAGCGCAAAGAGGCAACGGCCAGCACCCCTTTCCAAACCTTCTTGTTGCGCCGTGCGGCTTCACGCGGCGGGATTACCTGACCGTTGGCCCGTATCAGCGGTGTCGCAAAGCGTCCTCCGCCATCGGCGATCAGCCCCCGGGCAATCCACTCGATGATTTCGCCCTGGAGGGCCGTGCCGCGACTCTGTTTGGCGAGCCGAAGGTAGAGCTGTTGCGCACGGTCGAGCATCTCTGCGTACAAAACGGCTGCCGGAATCTCCGTATGGTCTCCCCGCGCGGGAATCCTCTCCCGACGCATGAAGCGTTTCCAGCGGTCGAGTTGTTTGCGGGTCCTGCGGAACTCCTTCCCGAGGTCTTTTCGGGAAGAGGCGGTAACCTCCTTTGCCCGCGGGTCGAAAATCCCGGTCATGACATCGGCAAGGGCCTCGTCGATACAGGTGCTGCGCCGCTGGTCGGCATCGGTGAGCCATAGGCGCAGACGGCGGTAGGGGATCCCGATTCGTAATGCCCGTTGCAGGGCTTCGCGTTCCCAGGAGGCCGTTCCCAGGCACAGCCGCAGAAACTCCACCTGACCGTTCTGCGGATTGCGTCGTACGGCGGTTGTCAGCCGCTCGTCGGTGCCGTCGAACGTGACACCCAGCGGCGTTGTGAGCGGAAGGATCTCGTCGCCCCGGTGCAGCGTCAGCGGAGTCTGACGGTGCGAGCGGTTGAACCCTGCAACGGCGCGGCGGACCGCCTCGGCATATTCCGTGGGCAGATTCGATGAGACGACCACCTCACGGGGCATTTTCGTCGTGTGGCTCTCCTCCAGCAGAAGCGAGATCTCAAGCGGAAGGGCTCCGGCCGACAGCTGGATCTCCGTACTGCGTTCGGGGGACTCCACGTCGTACCACGCTTCGAGGCGCAGCCGTGTCCCGTATCGGGTCGTATCGGCACCGAGCAGCCGCTCGTGACCGATGCGCTGTTGCCGCAGGATGCCTCCGTCGCATGCATACCACTTTCCCGAAAAGAGAACGGCCTGCCCGATTCCGGCCAGCATCCGCTCCGTCCCGGCTACGCGGGCCAGGGGCAGCGGAGTCGGGGCCGATACCGCGGTTGTGAGCGTGTCGGTGGGTTGCACACGAGCCAGACCCGCCTCACGATCTGCCGTCAGACGGAACGTCGTCAGACTTTGCACCGGACGGCTGCGCATCCCGGCGCCGCGGTCCACCTGCACCAGTAGCCGGAGTTCACAGTCGGGGATCTCCAACCAGAACTCTCCGCCGGTGGTGTAGATCGGAAGCCGTCCGTCACAGATCCGTTGCAGCGAATCGGCCGCCAGCTCTTCGATGACCGGTTGTTTCGACAGCATCGGTTCGGAGGCACGCCCCGGCGTCAGATCCGCCCACGGCAGCGTGAGCAGGAGCGCATATCGTAGAATTGTTCGCTTCATTTGTTTCCCTCCGTTTTGTCGTTTTTGCGGGCGATCCGTTCGCCCAGTTCGCGCCAAGCCGGGACGGGCGAGGCTGACAGCCGCTCCTGCAATCCGGTGAGATGGCACAGGAACGTGACCCGCAGCGTAATATCGACCGTCTGCTCTGCAACCGTGCGTAAGAGCTCCTCTACATAGGTCGTAGCCTGTACAAGACGTTCCGGAGTCGGCTCTCTGTCGAGGCTTTCACCCACGAACAGCCGGTCGAGATCCTCCAGACAGGACTTGGCCGGGTAGTCGCTCCCGGCCCGGGCATTCTCCTCCACCTGTTCGAGCCTTCCGACCAGTGCCGGGGCCAATCCCTGCCGCTGACTTGCGGCCGTGCGCTCATTCAGCCAGGCAGGAGGTGTCGCCACGTAGTTCTCCAGCATGGCAAGTGCCGTGCGGTGTTCGTCGGCACTGACCATTCGTATCGCTTCACCGTGCCGGGCGAAGTCGTGCCGACGACCGCCGATGTACTGAAGTGCCTGTCCGACAAATTTCCGGTACTGGCGCTCCAGGGACTCCCGGATCAGCGTCGTATCGAGCATCCCCGGCTGCGGTGATTCGAGAGCTGCGGCGGCCCGCTCCAGATGGCGCATTCCCAATTCGATTGTCTCCAACGGGTTGCGCCCGATATCCTCGGCCATCACCTGCGGATCGCGGGTCGTGTTCTGCGGCAGATAGCGCAGTTCCCGGGAGGCGGACATCCGGGCGGCCCGGTGCGACAGCGAATCGGCGACCGCTTCGCGACTGCTGCCCGGATAGCAACGATACCCCCATGCAATGGCAGCCCGGTCGTAGGGCCCCAGGCGAGGAACGAGATCCGCGGCCGCAAGACCGTCTTCGGGCTGGGCCGCATGGTTCAGCCGCTGGTAATCCATGATCGACGACCCCGAAGCTTCGCGGTGCATCAATTCGGCGTCGCGCAACTGGGCCGTTTCGTAACGTGTGCTGCCGTAGAAGTTGTGTTCGAGCCCCAGCACGTGGCCGATCTCATGAGTCATCACCGATTCGTAGACCAGTTCCTCCATCCGCTCGTCCATCGGCCACGGGTCGCCCGTCTGTGAGATGTGCCAGCGTCGTTCAAGATTGAACGATCCCTCGAAGATCCGGATCATGGCACACAACACCTCACCGTTGCGCAGATCCGTGTAGGGACTTCCGTGGGCGTTTTCGTTTTCGGTCGCCGTGTAGTGGATCCACGTCAGACGTCCGTTGTCGGGCGTACAGGCGGGATCCGACTCGTCGGCATCCCGGACCTCGATAACATCGCGAAACCCGGCCGCTTCAAAGACCGGATTCCAGTTGGCCGCAGCACGCCGTGTGGCCGCCTTCCATCGCTCGGGGAACTCCCGGCCGGAGTAGAAGACGATCTTCCGCTGCGGCGGAACCACCTCGCCCCGATTGTAACGGGCCGTATCGGCGGGCGCCGGGACCAGATGCCAGCGTTTGACCAGACTGGCGTCGTCAAGACCGGTTCCCTGCACCGCAATACGGCGTCCCGGAATCTCGAAGTACCCGACTCGCGGGTCGAAGTAACGCCCCTCCATCTCTTCGTGCGGCAGCAGCGAGAGACTCGCGCCGATGCGCCAGTGCGTCGTGTCGATCTTCCGCCCCGGAAAGGGGAGCGACGTGTAGGTCCGTTGAGAACGGACGATCACTCCGCCCGGAATCTGCCGGATCTCCTCCAGCGCGGGCTTGCGGTCGATACACATCCCCAACTTGAGCATGAACGACACTCCTTGCAGGCCGAAGAGCTGGTCGTCCCGGAGCAATGCTCCGGCGTCGATCGTCACCCGTTCCGCCCGGCGCTCCACGACCGGCAGCCAGCAGCGCGTATTCCACGTGCGGGCTTCGTTGTGGAGCCGTGCGGCGGCTGTTTCCGTATCGGCAATCTCCATCCCGACAGCCTGCTCCAGACGCACGGCTGCCCCGTCATCCGCAAAGCGCAGCATCATCGGCCCGAAGCGGTCCCCTGCGTAGCCGAATTTTGCCTCCTTGTCCTTCTGGGGCGGAGCGTCGAGCAACGTAACGAGGAGGCTCATCGTGCGTCCCATTACCGAGTCGGGAAGCTCCCATAACCAATCGTCCCCCGAACGGTAAAGCCTTCCGATACCAGCCTCACCCGTTATTGGCACATGCTGAAGATCTTCCGATCTCGGAGAGTCTGTGACGACCGATGTCTCCCGACAAGCCGGTTCACCGCTTTCGGATTTCGTCCGAACGTCGGTTCGGATAATTTCGGCAGCCTCCGGTTTTCCGGGACCGGAATAGGCCGGGGACGCTGCTGCCACCGTGATTCCAAGAGGCAACAACGTCCCGAGCAATCGATATACAATCCGGAACGGCATGTCAGATTATTTCCCGGAAGACAAAGAGCATGTCCACGACATGCTTGAAGGCCCCTTCGAATGTGTAGATGATCTGCTCCTTGTTCTCGTCGAGAGCGATCTCGCCAGCCGCCGTCAGCTGAAGTTCAACCAAGGTGTCATTTCCCTGCTCGTCTTCCTGAAGGATACCCAGGTGCCGTGTGATCCCTTTATGCGAATAACCTTCGCCACCTCCGATATAGGCGATATCCTCGTTGTCCGACTTAAGCTTCAGGAACTTGATCTTCCCCTTCGAGGGATCCGTCTCGTAAATCACCTTTACGTCCGGCGTCTGCTGCGTCAGGTCGACCCGGTAGATCGCATTTCCCGCAGCGTAGAAGAACATCTGCTTGAAGGCCGACGACGTGGTCACGGGCCATTTGCCGTCTTCGCTCATCGATGTCGGATTGCCCTGACTGGCTACCGTCCACATGTTGCTGCAGATTCCGACGTTCGTGTCCTCGCTTCCGTCCGGGTAGAATTCATAGATCTTGAAATTCTGGCCCGAGTGTCCGATGGCCATAAGCGTCGTTATATCGTAGGTCGTCTCGCCCGTGAGGTCCAGCGAGGCCGAACATCCCATGTAGTCGAGCTTGAAGTCTCCCGGAATATCCGTCTGCGGGTCGAACCGGTTCGTAGACATGGCGGTGATTGCGGTGATCCGATCTTGACGGTTGATATCTCCCTCGTCCATGTAGATGGACTGGTCGTAGTCTCCGCCTCCGTTGACCACCTTGATGCGGTTGTTGAGCCCCCTTTCGTAGGCATTACCGATGAAATTCAGAAACCGCTTGCCCTGATCGTCGTAAACCACACACCGGTTTTTCTTGGCCATGCCAACTCCCGTGATGGTGTAGTTGTAACCTCCGCCCAGGTCGTCCGAAAGTTGGATCGGGTACATCAGGGCCAGATTGTCCGGGTAGCCATACCAGAATTTCCCATTATCCACTACCACAAAATTGTCGCGGTTCCCCTTCATTAGTTGCGGGTCGAACGTGGCGTCGCCCGTCACCTTCTTTTCGTAGAGCAGCCGCTGGTAGTTAAGACGGTAATCTTCAAGCGAGCTTCCATTCAGGATGTAGGGCTTGTTACTCGTGAAAACGCCCAGAATGACATCGAATGCCGCGTTGGGATTCTGGGGCTCTGTTATTTTCAGAAAGTTGTTCATACCCAGTCCGACGGGTGCCCCTTCGAGTGGAGTGTCCATCTCCTGTGAGTAGATGTCTTTGGTGACCACCCGGCCGTTGCCCTCACCGTCGATACAGCCCAGAACAGCCTGACCGTCGATGTTCTGCAGCAGGAACCAGCTCTGATTGAACTGGAAGATCGGTTTGACGGTGATCTCCTCGTACGTGGTGATCCCCAGATTGGTGTCGGTTACGGCCAGGCGCAGCTGGATGGGCTGCGTGTCGTCCGAGGAGACGGTCAGCGTGTAGGTGGGCTCCGTACCGACTACCTGCCAGTCGAAGGTCCCTACCTGACGTCGCCATTCGTAGGCCAGATTCTCCGTCCCGGAGGTCATCGTCTGCGTGATGGTCGGTTTGATCTCGAAGTCGGTAAATTTCCCCTCTTTCGGGGTCGTATAACTGTATTCGCTCTTTGTGATGACAATCTCGTTGATCTCGTGGTAGTCATAGTTGCCCTTGTCCTTGTAGCACGAGCTCAGCAGCAGGGCCAGTCCGGCAAGAACACGCCAGTATTGAAATCCGTTTTTCATGGTTGATCGTCGTTAGTTGATAGGGGGATTTACCGGGAAGTTGATCTCGTTTCCATCGTCGTCATACAGCGGTGTGTCGTGCTCCTCTTTGTAGGTGTTGTACAGACGACGCAGTTCGATCCGGTTTTCTTGTGTCTTTTCAATGTTGTTATGCGTCGTTTTGAAGCTCTCCATCATGAAGATGTACTTCGCCCGGCTGTAGGCGCCCCAGCAGTTGCTGTCCCAGTTGTCGGGATAGATCTGGAGAACGACGTTCAACCGGCAGACCAGATTCTCGTTCCGCCCCGGTCCGAACGAATGGTTCGGATCCTCCGTGTCGGACGAGATCTCCAGGGTACCGGTCGTCGTGACATCCTTGATCGAGGCCTGTTCCCGGGTCGGACAGGTGACGTAGACCTTGGCTTCCGTTGTGGCGGCCGAACTCGGGAAGGTGTACGGATTCTCGAAGCGGGCCTGAACCTCGAACTCCGATTTCGGATCCGCAACCCCCTTCATGCAATAGGTCATCGGCTCGGTGAGCAATCGTCCGATGAGCTGGACCGTGATCTCGCACTCCTTCTCCGTCGTCTTCTCATCGAGAATGTAGGCATTCAGATAGTCCTGGTCGTTGAACGTGCAGGTCGCTATGGTCGCATACTCCAAACGCGGCGATTCGTTGTAGAGCGCAATGTCGTTTTCCTTGCAGCCCACCGTCGTTGCAAGCAGGGCGGCGGCTGCCATTATCATTCTGATATTCATTTCGTTCAATTGTTGTTTCCGAAGGTGTACTCGTCGTTGGGAAGCGGCATCTGGTAATGCGTCGACATGTCGTCATTGGGAGCCGGACAGTTCGAGAACGTATGGAAATTATGCCTCTTGTAGAAGAAGAACAACTGCCCTTCGCCATAGAAATCTTTCACGTACTCCTTCATCAGCTCGTTGACGCGGACCGTCTTGCCCGTCGTCATGTTGAAGATCTGGCGGCTGTCCGTCTGATCGAAGCCGGTCGTGAGCGTGTAGTTCGGGCGTCCCGAGCGCGTGTAGATCACCTCATCCAGATATGAGGCCGCCGTATCGGGGTCCGGTTCGCACTCGGCTGCAATGTAGTACATCTCCGACAGGCGGATCAGCGGCTGCGAATTGTATCCATCGTAGTTGTCCCGTGAGTTCGGGTATACACTCATGTCGTAACGTTTGAGGAGTTGTTTGTTTGCCTTATCGCTTGCCTGATCGTTAACCACGAGTTTGAAATAGTCCAGACGGTCCTCGGACGAACCTCCGCTTCGGTACTCGTACCACATCGTGACATCCGATTCATCGACACTCAAAATGGTCGAGTTGCTGCTGTTCTTGAAGATCGGGTCGACGATCTGATAGTAGTCGTAGATGTAAAGTGCGAAGATCTGTTCGGTGGGCCTGAGCGGTGTCTGGGCAATGCCTTCGCTCGGGGTCAGCGAGAATTTCCCGCTCTCGATCACCTGCGTGGCATACTGCAAGGCCAGTTTCTTGCTCTCGGCATCTCCCTTGTAGCAGTAGGCCCGCGCCAGCATCGCCCGTACGGCCCATAGATTCATGCGCATCTGGCGCATCTCGGTGAAGGGGTCGGCCGTATCGTCGAAATTGAAGATCTCGCTGTCGTGTCCGTCGAGCAGCTCTTCGGCCTCGAGCAGGTCGGCAATGCAGTGGTCGAGCACTTCGTTGGCCGGCAGAATCGGGGTTGCATGGTTGTCGAAACTCGTCCGGTAGGGGATGGCCCTGCCCGTGGGGTTTTCCGAATAGATCGGGCCAAAGAGCCGCAACAGGTCAAAATGCAGGAAGGCGCGCAATCCCAGGGCTTCTCCCTTCATTGTCTCGTAGTAGTCAGGCGTGGTGATGACCTCCCGCTTGGCATCTATGAAATGGAGGAAGTTGTTGACATTGGCGATGATGTTGTACATCTTCGAGTAGATCGAGTTGACGGTTGTCTGATAGGTACCGTCGTAGGCATAGATCGAACTCCAGTTCACCATGTTGGGAGCCTGGTCGTATCGCCCTGCCAGCATCTCGATATAATGGTAGCTCAGATCCTGCGCATAGAGCGTCTCGGTTCCCATGAGCAGATAGAATCCGGTCAGCGCATCCTTGAACCCCGTTTCGCGGGAGAACAGATCCTCCTGCTCCACCGAAGTCTTCGGCAGCACGTCGAGCCATTTTGCACATGAACTCGTGCCTGCGAGGATCGATGTCAGAATCAGTATGCGGTAAAAAAGACTTTTCATGTTTGTCGTCATGCGTTAGAATACTTAGAATACAATGTTAAGCGACAGGGCGAACTGGCGCGAGAAGGGATAGATCGTACCGCGTTCGCGTTTGATCGTCGACACGTAGAAGACGTCCTCCATGGTGAATCCCCATTTCATCGAGCTGATTTTCAGTTTCGAAAGGAATGGCGTGTTGTTGCGGTCCATGCGGTAGGTGAGTGAGAACGAACCCATCTGAAGCGTGTTTTCGTCCATTACGAAACGCGAGGTCTGCTGCGTGTTCGAACCGTTCGCCGAATTGGTCAGACGTTTGTACTGGGCCACGTCGCCCGGGTTCTGCCAGCGTTCGGTCAGCACGCGGCGGTCGGCATTGTAGCGCAGGTCGGCATTCTCGACCTTGGAGACGAGCGTTTCGTTGTACATCTGTCCGCCGAAGCGGTAGGTGAAGGCCACATTGGCCCCGAAGCCCTTGTATTGGAACGAAGTGTTGATCGTCCCCTGCCATTTGGGCTCCGTGTCGCCGCACAGCACCGCATCGACTGCATCGTAAATGCTCGTGATCGAGCCGTCACGCTTGAGCAGAATTTCGTCTCCCGTTGCGGGGTCGATACCCAGCGAGCGGACGGCCCAGATGCCCGTTGTGGATTGTCCTTCGACATAGCGCGGCAGCGGCGAGATGGTTTCGGCCGAGGCGTTGATTTCGTTCTGGTGCTGCAGCGCCTGCGAAATCTGCTTGAGTTTGTTCTTGTTGTGCGAACCGTTGACCGATACCACCCAGTAGGACTGTGTGGCTTCGTTGCGGTAGGGGATTACGGCCAGGTTCAGCTCGATACCCTTGTTTTCAAGCGTTCCCATGTTCTCGGGATACGAAGCGAATCCCAGCGACGGTGCCAGGGTGATCTGAGCCAGCGAGTTTTTCGTATTCTTGATATAGTATTCGGCGCGGGCGGTCAGACGACCCTTGAAGGCCGACAGTTCGATCCGGGTGTTCCAGGTGGCGGTCTGCTGCCACTTCAGGTGGTCGTTACCCAGAGCGACGAGTTCGATACCCGTAGCGTCGGACGACAGGTAGTAACGCATCAGATTCGAGTAGGAGTATACCTGACGCGACTGGTAGGGTGCGAAACCCTGGTTACCGGTGATACCGTACGAGGTGGCGAACACCAGATCATCGAGCCACTTCTTGTTGGCCTTCTTCAGGAACTCCTCGTTGGTGATGTTCCATTTGAAGCCTGCCGACCAGAACGGGGCGAAACGGTTGTCCTTGCCGAACTGTGACGATCCGTCCATACGGATGTTGGCATCGAACGAGTAGCGGTATTTGTAGGAGTATCCCAGAGCCAGTACGCCACCGACACTGCGCGACGTATTCTCCGATCCGGACATGTTTTCGTCGTACTTCTTGCCGAAGAGGATGTGATCCATGCGGTCGTTGGGGAATCCGGTCACTTTGGCACCGTAGGCTTCGTCGCTGGTCTGTTCGACCGAATAGCGGAGGTTGGCCGTGATGTAGTGCGTGTTCTTGATGTTCTTGTTGTACATCACCGTGAAGTCCACGGCGTAGTTGAACGATTCGGACTGCGTACGCGTGAAGTCGCCCTTCAGGGCCGGATCGGTCACATCCTTGAAGGCCGTGTGGTATCCCGGACGGAAGACTTCGGCCTTTCCGTTGCTCTTGCTCAGCGAGACGTTACCCTGCAGGATCCACTCTTCAGCGGGGCGGTATTCGAGTTTGAAAAGCTCGCGGATCGTAAAGTCGGTCGTACGGTTCAGACTGTGGAAGGTTGTATTATAGAGCGGGTTGGCCACTTCGTAGTTGTTTCCGTTGCCGCTGTAGAGCTTGTTCCGGGTCTGCATGACGTTGTTGATGTTCCCGTTCTCGTCATAGGGCCGCAGATAGGGGTTCAGCTGGGCGTACTCGCTGAACGAACCGTAGGGGCTTTCGTTGCCCACGGCATTGTCGGCCGTGACGCTGTTCTTGAGCAGGAACTTCTTGAAACGGTAGCTCAGGTCGAGCGAGGCGGTCTGGGTGCTTCGTTTCGAACCCTTCATCACACCCGGCGTCTCGTTCAGTCCGGCGTAGAGTTTGTAACGCAGTTCGTTCGATCCGCCTTCGAGCGTCACGGCGTGACGCTGCTGCACCGACGTGCGCAACGGCTGCGAGAGCCAGTAGGTGTCCACGCCGCGCTTCACCTCGCGCAGACGCGACTGATAGTCCCGCTGCGATGCCAGGTCGTTTTCGGCATAGAGTCCGGCGAGTTTTTCGGCGTAGATCTTCTCTGCGGAGTTCATCAGGTTGTAGGACGAGAGGTCGGGCATCTCGACGCGGACGTTACCGCTGTAGGTGACGTTGATGGCGCCGGGTTTCGGGGCCAGGGTTTCGATGACGATCACACCGTTCGAGGCCTTCGAACCGTAGATGGCCGTGGCCGAGGCATCCTTCAGAATGGTGATCGAGGCCACGCGGTCGGGGTCGAGGTCGGCCATTGTCTGCACGTCGATTTCGAATCCGTCGAGCAGCAGCAGCGGCTGGTTGGGGTAGGTGTCGTACTCACCCTGCAGCGAGACCAGTCCGTCTCCGGTCGAGCCGCCGGGCAGCGTCGACGTACCGCGCATGCGCATGTCGGGCAGCGCGTTGGGGTCCGAACCCATTTCGAAGTTTTCCATCACGCGGAAACTCGGTTCCATGGCACTGATGGCCTTGGCGATGTTCGTTGTGGAGTATTTTTTGATGTCTTCGCCCTTGATGGTGTTCACCGAACCGGTGTAACCCTCCTTCTTGCGGTTGAAGATACCCGTAACGACGACCTCTTCGATTTCGGTATCGCTTTCGAGCACCACCTTCAGATCGGCCTTGCCATTGCGGGGAGTGACGGGGATTTCCTGTTTTTTCATGCCGATGAACGACACGTCGATAATGATGTTGGGTCGTTCATCGAATTCGAGCGTGAATTTACCGTCCGTATCGGTCGAGATACCGATGGTCGTGCCGTGCAGGACCACCGAAGCACCGGGAACGGGCAATCCGCCCGTGTCGGTCACCACGCCAGAGATCTGTACCCGGGGTTTCGTATCCGCAGCCCGGAGGTCGGACAGCGACAGCAGAGTCGTTGTCAGCAGACAGAACAGAAAGACGGCCGAGCGGCGCAGGCCGGCACTGGTCCATCTGTTGCGGGAATGGATTTTTTCCATTGAAAGGGTTAGGAATAATGTTTGTTATAAGTTTTTTCCGGAAAAGAACGGGGCCCCCATAAAGGGGCTCCGTTCCGTTTTACGGTTCCGGCGAACCGTCCGCAGGTTAGAACTGGCAGATCGGGTGGATCGAACCGCCGCTTATCGTCCAGTCAAGTGTAGTGGTATTGGTGCTGGCAGGTGTGCCGTATATTGTTACTATGGAGCCGTTGGGATAGTATGTCTCCTCCTCGTCCCCCAATATGATCGTTGCAAGCCACTCTCCTTGATCATCAACTACCGTGGAAGAGATCCATCAGTAGGCCCTGTCATCTCCGGGTTCATCAATAGTCCAATAACCTTGATCCATATAAATGCCATTTTCGGGATCTGCCGGTTGAGTTACGATGAATATATCGGTCGTTTGTTTGGTGCCATCATCGTACTTAACGGTTTCGTAGCCGCCTTCCGGTTTTTCAGTCCAAATCGTCCAACCCCAGTTGAAGACGATGTATTGATCGGAGGTGTATTGTCTATAAAGATTTCGTACAATATCCCACGCCGCGTCAAGTTGAGGGTCGTCGTACGCGGGAAGGGTTCCGTTTTCATTATATTTGGTGCCGCTCATCACTTCAACCAACTCCTTCAACTCATCGATGGCCGGGATATACCAGTTGACACCCTGTTTTTCACCCAACTCGACCGTCCATTTGGTCATCTGACAATATGTCTCCCAATTGGGCATCGTCATCAGTTTCTTTTGGTTGTCAAGACCGTCGGTAGTGCTTAATGGAGCATATGGTTGATCTTTGAACCTTATTTTAGGATCATCACCCGTATGGCAGAAATACTTGTCGGTCTTGTTGTATACGGTCAGGGCGTAGGCTTTTCCATGCAGACCATCCTCATTGACCTTATAAACTATACCTACGGTCTCTCCGTTGACGACGTAGGGATCACCCACCTTGAGTGCGGTCTTCTGGATCACGGTGAACTGCTTTTCTACCTCACCGGCTTTTACCGTATAGGTAAATTCACGGGTTCCGGACGGAAGTTCGCTACCCGTAACGGTAATGGTGTTGTTTTCCTTGTCGGTCGTGATGGTGAAGTCCTCCGAAGTATTGACCACCTCCCATTCGGGCTGATTCGTCAAAACGGAGATGGTCTTGGCCGTACCCTTCGAATCGAGTTCGATGGTCTCGGGATCAAGCACCAGCGTGGGCGTTGTTCCGATCTGCGTAACGGGAATCTGTACGGAGGCTTCGTTACCGTTGCCGCCGCAGTGGAGCGTAATGACCGCGTTGCGATCGTTTTCGCTTTCTCCGTTTACCTTGACGGTGAGCATGGTTGCTCCCGAATCATATTCCGCAATGAGCCATTGAGCCTCCTGGTTTGTTTCATTGTCGACCGTCGTGACGGTTACCGTAGAGAACGAGGTCGTTACTCCGACGTACTGTGACTTGTTTCCTTCTCCGTGTTTGAAAACAAGACTGTTTGTGTCGACCGACAGGGAGGCCTTCGGCGCGGCAGTCTGGACGATGGTTATGAGGGCAGAAGCGACATCCAGACCTTCGTTTGCAATGAAGTCGAGCGGTACCTCACGCGGTTGGAGTCCCGTCCAGGGATCGACAGAAATCGAGAAGCTCCGCATCTTGCTTCCCTCCTCCGTAATCTCCTCCAATGTAACCCAATCCGGTGTGAACGTGTTCCACGCGTACGTGTAGTCGACATTGGCTGCTACGGAGAAGGTTAAGGGCTCGGTTGCGTCGTAGGCGAACTCCAGTTTGCCGCCCTCAATGCTGGGAACGATCGATCCCTCTTTGGGAAGCTGCGTGACGCCGAGGCGCTTCGTTACGACCTTGTTTTTCGTGCCTTCACCGCTCACGATCTCCAGATAGGCGATGCGGGGCTCCTTCAGGTTATCGTAGGTCTCGCACTTGAGCGTCAGGGCCGTAACCGGACCGTCGGCCGTCGTCTCTTCGCCGATCTCATAGGTAATCCAGGGGCAATCCTCGATGGCGGCCCGGGACTCCGTCGTAGCATTCTGCGAATGGTCGGTCTGGTCCTCCGAATAGATCACCGTCAGTTTGTTGTTCGTCGTGAGGAGAATCTTGTACTCCGTCTCTCCGGCACCCTCTTCCGAAGCGAGCATAATCATCGGATTGTCGACATTCAGGGCGTTGTCCAGCATCTGCAGGTATGTGTCGGCATTGGCATCCTGCTTCACCTCGATTTTCTCGGTGGTCTGGCTGTCGCCCTGACCGGCCGTGATCTCGATATACGCCGTGTAAGGGACATTGTCGTAGTTGAATTTCGGCGTTACGGTCAGCGTGTTGCCTCCCTCCTCACGCGTAACGTCGCAGATCTGCGTGTCGCCCGTCACTTCGAAGCTCCAGTCCTGGTCGGCGTCAACGGTGACGGTCTGGGCTTCGGTGGTCAAGGCCTCGAAGGTGAGTGTCTTGGTCCCGACGCTCACCTTGGCGGGTGTCGCTGCGTCGTCTTTCGAGCAGGAACTCATTCCGCAGAGCACTCCCACAGCAAGGAGCGTACTCCATACGTGTAACAGTTTTCTCATAAGTGTGGATTTGTTTGGTGATTAAAAAGGGTGTTTGTATTTTTTGTGATTGAGCTTTCAATTGTTGTCGTGTGCCGGAATCGGGTGATCCTTTCCGGGCTGGAACCGACCGCAGAAACGCCCGCCTCCGCGGTGCCGAATTGGCAGCCTTCATGCCTCCGGTGCCGGATCACAGGATGATCGAGAGCTGGAGATTCACCCCCGTATGTTCGGGTACGTAGCGGCAGATTCCTCCCGAGCAGACTTCGCCGGCCCGGTAACGCCCGAACGAGACTCCGGCCCGCAGGAACTTGTAGGCATAGCTCACTCCGGCGTTGAAGTAGTGGATATTGTCGCCGTAGCTCTGGTAGTTGCACATGTCGCTGACGTAGACCATCCACTGCGGGGCGATACCCAGTTCGAGAAGCCCCATCATCCAGCGCTGGTCGTCGCGCGAATCACTCCAGGCGTGTTGCACCTCGGCGCGCAGCGATGTTTTGGAGCTGATCTGCCACAGCACGTCGCCGACGATGATCTCGGTATTCATGTGCATTTCACCGAAACCGTAGCGGCTGAACTCATTCTGCCGCTGGTAGGCGAAGACCAGGATTGTCTTCCAGTCGGGGCCCCACTTCTTCTCGAGTTCGAGGTTGGCCTCGGCAAAGGAGAGATCTCCGCCCATGCCCATGAATTTGTAGTGGCGGCCCGTACGCTCCATGTCCTTGTACATCGAGGCGTTGATGGCAAAGCGCAGCGGCCGGCGCGGATGTCCTCCCACGGGAATCTCGCCGAAAAGATCGATCTGACCGCCCGTCTCTCCTCCGTAGTTGTGAACCTCATGCGGGAAAAGCGAGCAAAGGGCATATTTGTGCTGTTTGGTCAGCGCGGGGATGTAGTTCAGGTCGACGGTTTGCAGCGAACCGTTTTCCTGGGGCCAGGCCATGTTCTCGATCGAGCGCCAGACGGCCGACATGCCGAATCCCGGAAGATCGAACCCGGCGTTGAGCAGCAGGGCCTGTCCCGTGCCCTTGTCGGTGGCGTAACGGGGATCCATACGCAGACCGTAGCCTTTGTGGACATACTCGCCGCCTACCGAGAGGGCCCCCTTCGAAAAGTCGACGCGGCCGCTGAAGGCATTGATGCTGGAGGGATAGCCTTTGGGACGATTCTTCGAAACATCGTCGCGCAGGACCCACGAGCCGCCCAGAAGCAGCAGCGCATCGCTTTGTGGCGCTGCCAGCTCAAGCAGCGAAAGCTCCGCATCGGCTCCGTAGACCCAGGCATCGGCAAACTCCATGAAGCGCCGCGGCTTGCCGACAACGAATTTGGTCGACAGCCAGCTGGCCGGACGCCAGTGGAGATTTCCGCCCAGCAGCGAGGTGTTGATACCCATCTCGCGCTCCTCGTAGGCCCGCAGGATCAGACCGCTGCCGAACTGTTCGACATAGGTTCCCAGCGTTACCTCCCATTTGGAATTGGACCAGGCGGCGAATCCGCCCATCAGACCGTTTCCTTCGAGCAGCGGGTCGTAGCCGATCATCGGTTTCTCAAAGATGTCGTACTGAAGGCCGAAGCGGAATCCCTTGATGGCATATCCCAGGTTGACGTAGGTGTTCGTACCATAGGTCTGGTTAAGCTTGTCGATACCCAGCGCCGAGTCCTTCATATAGATTCCCCATGAGGATTCGACACTGCCGCTCAGCTTTCCCCAGTCGCGTTTGGGCTTGGCATCCGACGTCTGCTGTGCTGCAACCGTCAGGGTTGCGCACAACAGCGTCAGCGTAGAAGTGAGGATTCGTAGTTGCATGATCCGCCCCGTCTGCTAGTATCCTTTGGCCTCGTCGACCTTGGCGTACTGTACGTTTTCGCACAGCCCGTCGGCATTGTCCGTTACGAAGACGATCAATTCGCAGTTGTTGATATCCTCGACCGTCGTCTTGCTCAGATCGAACGACGTCGTGTAGGTGAGTGTCGAGTTGGCTTCGAAACTCTTCGGTTCACCATCCATCGAGGGGGCGTAACCGCGCATGATGCGGTACATTTCGATGAGACCCATGTCCCATTGGTTGGCCTTGATTCCGCTTTCAACTAACACGGCAACGATCTTTCCCGAGAAGGCCCGTTTCGTACCTACGGTAACCGTGACCGTAACGGTAGATTCCGTCCGCGAGGATTCCATGGCGATGGCTACATCCTTCGGTCCGTTCTGTGCCTGGTAGCGCAGTTCTTCGGCGGTGGTTGTCTTGTAGTCGATTTTTGTCTTGTTGCGGTTGAGATAAACTTGAGGGGCCGGGGCATCGAGACCCTCCGTGTTTATATCCATGTATGGATAGAATGCGTCAGCGAAGGCTTGCGTAGTCTCGCTGTAATAGTTTTTGTAGATGTCGCTTCCGGAGTTGTGGATGCTGTAGGCTACAACCGTCTGCGGATTGTCCTTGCGGAGATTTTCGTCGATCAGACGGATGACGGTCGGGCAATTGGTGCAGTTGGTCTTGGTGATGTCCTCCAGCAGCATCCGGCTCGTAAAGGCTGCGGTCGAAAGTGCGTAGATCTGGACGCTGCCCTCGACATCCAGCCCGTTGAATTTCGCGGTGATTGTTACCGGTTGTGTCGAGCCTTTCGTCGTGCTGAAACGGTTGCCTTCCAGTTCTTCGCCGTTGGCGTAGAAGGTCCCCTGGGCCGTTACATCGGCCCCGCTTTGATTTTTAAGTGTGAGAACGGCAAAGTCCCCGCCATCCGGATAGATCGTGCTTTTTGAAGATTCGAGACGAATGCCTTGGGCGCTTTCGCCCGAAACGGCCGTAATGGTGATTGTGTTGGAGGTGACTCCCTCGTATACGGCCTTGATGGTGTAGCTCCCGGCGGTTGTGGTGGTGAATTCGGAGGTTGGGAGCGCCTGATCGTTGGCGAAGAATTCGGCTTGTGCCGTGACATCCGACTTGGTGCCGCTGTAATAGGCTGACAGTTGTGCGGCATCTTCGCCGTTTGCCAGAATGGATGTCGAAGAGGTGGAGAGCGTTAGGGTCGTTCCACCTTTGGCCGGTTCCTTGTCACCGCTACCGGACGAACACCCCCCCCCGACTAGAAGGGCGCCGATAATGCGCTGATAGACATGAGTTTAAGAGTTCTTTTCATGTTGATTTGGGATGATTAAAATGGATTGTGATTGTTCTGATGATATGTCTGAATCGGAATTTACTTCAGCATTTTTTAGTTTGTTCTTATAAAAAAATCGCCTGCATCCGCCGGGGAATCCACCGGTGCTGCAAGCGATATCTCGTATGACCAATGGATTCCCGGATTACTCCCGAATAATAATGGAAATAATCGACGCAGCAATAATAATGGCGGAGTTCGCAGCGAACGGCTGTCGTTCGAAGCCCCTGATTCCAATTGCCGGACGATTATTTTCCAATCTGTTCATGAGTATGGGATCCATTCATTAAAACTGAGGAGCAAGGTTGCTTTTTCTCAGTGATTCGTTGCAAATATACGAATATTTATTTCGGAATAGTATGATGTTCCGGGCGTGTTTTTTTTCGAAATGTCGGAAAATTTTTGTCTGTTTTTCGTATTTTCGGGATGGCAAATGGATAACATGATCCCTTATTCCCAGACAGTTGCCATATTATCCGCAGTAGAACCATGTTTTGACGAGTTCTTGGATCCGAGTATCATTCCCGATACATTCGCGGCGCAAATCCCGGTCCCTGAAGGCTGCCAGGCGGGCGACAAGCCCGTCGATCAGACGCGGCGGGAAGACCCCGTGGCTTTCATAGACGGCACGCTGCTCTTCGAGCCGTCGGGCCGACTCCTCGCACGAAGCCGGCAGATGGCTCAGCCGGTCGAGCACCTCCTTGTTCCGGTCGTCGAAGATATTCACGTCGACGTAACGTTCACGGGCATACCGGATGGCATTTCCCATTTCGAAGCCATGGCGTGCCGCGACGGTCAGACCCGCCAGCAGCAGATAGATGTCGGCCGAGCCGTCCGGACAACGGAACTCGACGGTCTGTTTGAGCCGGGTGTCGATCTTCACTGGCTCCTCCAACGGGTTGGCATCGCCGGCCATCTGCCCGGTCCCGGAGCTCCAGCCCAGCGGTACACGGATCAGTACTGAGCGATTGCGGTCTCCCCAGCAGATATTGGTCGGAGCCTCCTGGTGGGGTACCAGCCGGAAGTAGGAGGTGGGATTCGTGTTGCCGAAGGCCGTCAGCGAGGGCGCCAGCGCCAGATATCCGGCGATTGCCTTCAGAGCATTTTCGGAGAGTGAGCCGTCGTCGTTGACCATGGCGTTTCGGCAGCCGTCCATCAGCCGGGTGTGGATATGCAGACCGCTGCCGGCCTTTCCGACGGTGATCTTCGGGGCGAAGGTCACGTCCACGCCATACTGGTAGGCCAGCGTGCGGATGATCCACTTGGCCACCATCAACTGGTCGGCAGCCGCTTCGACATCCGTGGGCAGGAATTCGATTTCGTTCTGTTCGTAGATTCGGTCTCCGAGGGTGAAGTTTCCCACTTCGGAGTGTCCGTATTTGATCTCTCCGCCGGCCTGGGCGATGTACTGCATGGCCCGGGCCCGGAACTCGGCACCCTTGTTGAAAGGGGTGGATTCGTGATATCCGCGCTGATCATCGGTCTGGAAGAGCTCTTCGCGAGGGCTGACGACATAGAACTCCAGTTCGCCCATGGCGTGGAAGTTGAATCCCGTCACGCGCCGCAGCGCCTCGTGAGCACGGCGCAGGGTCTGTTCGGGCGCCATGTCGAAGGGGCTTCCGTCCTTGGTGTAGTAGCTGCAAAGCAGATCCACGGTGGGGATTTCGCTGAAGGGGTTGCGGAAGGCCGTGCGGTAACGCGGCACGACGTAGAGGTCGCTGGCGCCCGCCTCGATATAGGGGAAAAGACTTGATCCGTCGACCCGCTCGCCGCAGGTGAGGATACTCTCCAGATAGGCTTCATCGTTGATGACGAAGTTCAGGGTCTTCAACCGGCCGTCGGCCCCGGGGTAGTGCAGGTTGATCATTTCGATGGCATTCTCCCGGATGTAGCGGATCAGATCCGCACGCGTGAAAGCGGCTCTCGGCTTCTCAAGGAAGCGTACAAGCGGGTCGGGATGCAGGGTTTTGTCCATGTTGATTTTTTGTAGTTTTAGGACGGTTTTGATTTCTTTTTGAAACCAATTCGTTGCTAAATATACGAAAAATTATTAAATCCCGCATTTTTCATGAAAAAATATCACCTTGAAACGGCAATTTTCGAACGTGGCGCATCTCTCCCGCGGGGATTCTCTCCGCCATTTGCCACCAGGTGGGCGAACCTGTCGGATAACCGGTCGCAGGAACCTTGCCGACCTTTCAGAAGCGGCAGATCGGATGAACGCTTCCGGCATATGCCTTCATCTCCTCCGAGGTTGCTTCGCTCGGACTGTCGAGATTGAGTACGCCGTTGCCTCTGGGGTCATTCCCGAAGAGTGCCGTCCACGTGTGATAGCCCTCCGGCGTAGACTCCACGGTTGAAGAAAACCACCGTTCGGCCATCTCGTCTCCTGGCGTCTGGAGTGTCCAGCCGTCGTATTGACTCATTACGCGGCCGTCGAGCAATCCCGAATAATCCTCCCGGGCCCATTGGAAAACGACGTATTGCTCCTGCGCGTATCCGTTTTCCGGGGTTGTGTACGTTTTGTAGAGGGCCCGAATTACGTTCCAGACGTCGTTGACGACAGAAACGGCCGGCAGTACCTCGTACGTTGTACCGCTTTGTCCGTCTACCTGGAGGGTGTATTGGACCCCGCTCATCGCTTCGAGCATCTCCTTCAACTCCTCGATGGCCGGAATGTACCACTCCACACCCTGGCTTTGTCCCAGATCGCAGGTCCATTTCGTCATCTGGCAGATGGTCTCCCAGCCCGGAATCGACATCAACCGTCTCTGATTGTCGAGACCGTCGGTCCGGCTCAGCGGGGCATGTTCATCATCGAGCCGGAACGTGCTACCCACGGTTCGGAGCAGGTATTTGTCGATCAGGTTGTAGACCGTCAGCGCATAGGCCATGCCGTGCTGACCCGTTTCATCGACCCGATAGACGATCCCCACCGGACGACCCTTCACCCGGTAGAGATCCCCGACCCTGTACGACGAACGCTGAACCACGGTAAGGGGCTTTTCGAGTTCTCCGGCCTTGACCGTATAGGTGTGTTCCCGCATGCCGCTCTCCAGCCCGTCGCCCCGGATCGTTATGGTATTGTTCCCGGTATCGGCCCGAAGTGTGAATGCCGGTTCATCCGTTGCGCCGAGCAGCTCCCAGGTTTCGAGGTTCGTATCTACCGAAACAACCTGTTCCGTTCCCTGAGCGTCGAGTTCCACCCTCTCGGGATCCAGTGTCAACCACGTCGCCCGGCCCGTCTGAATGACCGTCAGCGTGGCGCTGGCTTCATTGCCCGCACCTCCGCAATGAAGCGTCAGAACGGCTCGCCGTTCCTGCTCGGAGGTCTCGACGATCCGGAGAACCAGCTGCTTCCGTGCTGTGTCGTAGCCGGTCTCCAGCCAATGGGCTTCCGTGCCGCTCTCCACATCCCGTGTCGTGATCGAGAGGGTCGAGAAGGAGCAGTCGACCGTTATGTATTTCGGATCCGCCGCCTCGTCCGGTCCGAAGACAACTTCGGAGGTATTGAGTGAAAGCATGGCCCGGGGTGCTCCCGTCTGGACGACCCGCAATTCACGGCGGAGCGTCTCGTCGCCCTTCGTGGCGACAAACGCCAGCCGGGCTTCGCGATCCGAGGTCTCGGTCCGGCCCGCAACCCGGATCGAAAAGTTCCGCAGGGTGGACGGACCCCTGGCCGGAGTCGTTTCGGTGAGGTATGCCCAGTCCGGGGTCGTGACCCACGAGCAGTCGTATGCAATATTGGCGGTTACGGAGAAGGTGAGGGCTTCGGTTTGGTCGTAGGTGGCGACAAGACCCTCTTCGGGAGCATTGATGACCAGCGAGGGGGTGGCGCCCAGTTGGGTGATGCCGAAGCGTTTCGTGATGACCGTGTTTTCCGTTCCGGCTCCGCAGACGATCTCCAGACATGCCGTGCGTGATGCTTCGCTCTGTCCGTTGGCCGAACAGGTGAGGGTCAGGCTTTGGATCTCACCCTCGTCGGTTTGTATGTGGTCCGTTTCGTAGGTGATCCAGTCACACCCCTCGATGGAACTTCGGGTTGCTCCCATTCTGGATTTTTTTGTAGTCGAGGCTTCGGCTGATCCCGGATCCTCGCAGAGACGGAGGGTAAGACGGTTGTTCGTCTGGATCAGGATCACGTAACGCGAAATCCCGCTCTGCGGATCGGGAGCCACCGCGATGTGCGGGTTGTCCCCGTCCAGCTCGTCATTCAGAATCCGCAGGTAGGTTTCCGCATTGGCATCCTGTGTGACATCGATCGCCTGTATCGGCCTCTCGTTGATCGTGATTTCGATCCGGGCCGTGCGCAGTGTCTGGTTGTAGTTGACGTGCGGGGTTACGAGCAGGCTGCTGCTCATCTCCGCCCGCGAGACTTCGCAAAGATCCGTGTCGCCCGATATGCGATAACTCCATGTGGCGTCGGTCTCGATGTGGATGCTTTGCGGGTTGGTGTCGTGGGCCCGGAACGAGAGGGTGAGGATCGGAAGCTCCTGGTCTGGCACGGATACCTTGTCGTCGGAGGTGCAGGAACCCGGACCTGTGAGCAGGCACAGCATCGGAATTCCCCGTAGAATCAGTGTTCGGGTGTACGCAAATAATCGCATGAGTATCGAATGTTGTGTGGCTGTTGTGTCCCTGATATTGTTCTTGTTTCGTTGGAATAGACCTCATTTTCAAATCGGTTGCAAATATAAGAAATTTTCAGGGCGATGGTTCATTCGGACATTTTTCTCCGCTTTGAAGACTTTTGTGCAATTCTTGGCAGGCATCTCCCGTCTGGACACGATGAAGTCCCCGGGCCCCGGGATTTCCCGGTTTTCGGGGAGTGTTGCGATGCTTGAAGGACGGCGGTCCGCTTGACGGCTTGCATACCTTGCGGTAATGCCCGTTCTCCGGACGCCGGACAATCCGATCCGCGAAGGTCGGGCGGAAAGTCCGTGGAAGGGGAGGGTGGGGAGGGGATTACCCTTGCGTCAAAAGTTGCAGAAAGCACCCTTCGGCCGAATCGACCCAGCGACGGAATCCCGGATCGGGCTGTGGCCGACGTGCCAGAAAGCGGGTGAACCGATCCAGATCGAACCGATCGGAGGTGATGCCGGCTCCCGAGGCTGCGGCATCCGCGGCATTGATCCGCTGTTCGATATGTGCGGGAATGAGCATCATGGGTTTGCCGTGGTACATCGCCTCGCAGACCGATTCGAATCCGGCCGTGGTGACGTAGCCCCGGCAGTGTCGCATCATGTCGAGAAACAGCCGGTCATCCAGGCGGTGAAGCACCAGACACCCTTCGGCCTGCCAGGTTTCGGGCGAGAGCGGGTGGTCCCAGAAGACATGAACCGGACATTGGGGATGGCATCCGCACCAGGCGCGCAGATCCCGGGCGAACCCGTTGTTGACCATGTAGCCGAGGATGAAACCATCGTTGGACGAGCGTCCGCACAAGGCCTCACGGCGCAACAGCGGCGGTACAACCCGAATCCGATGGCGGTTGTCGGGCGCTGCGGGGCGAAACGACAGTGCCAGCAGTTCCGCACATCCCCAGGCCGTCATTCGGGCATGCAGCCGCAACAGGGCGCCTTGAATCCCCCGGTGTCGTGCAAAGGGATAATCCGTGTGGTTGAGCAGGAACTGATGGGCGATGCCCGTCATCGGAATCCGGATTCCGTAGCGGCGGACCGTCAGGCTGGCGAGCAGTTCGTAGAAGTTCACGATCCGGTCGGGTTTCAACTCCCGGATGCGGTCGCGGATCAGCCGCATGCTTCGTTTGAAAAGGGTGATCCGTCGTGGCGCGAGGTTACAGAGCAGCGTGCGAAACAGATTCACACTGCGGTTTGACCGGTCGAAGGTGAATTGCGGAGCCTCGAACTCCGTGATCGGGATTCCGATCCTTTCGCGGAAAAACGGCGGCAGCGTCCGTTGGGGGCTGCGCCCGACAAGGACGCCGACAATCTCGTGGCCGTGGCGGCGGAGCATCGAGGCCAGCGACAGGGCCTGTGTCAGATGCCCGCGTCCTTCTCCCTGGATGACAAACAGATAACGCATCATTGGAGATTTCTGTCGTCGTAGCGGAGAATCTGCCAGTTTCCCTCCGGGTCTTCGGCCAGTGCCGTCAACGACTCGACCCAGTCTCCCGAATTGAGATAGAGCATGTCGTCGATTCTCCGCAGGTCGGCCTGGTGGATATGTCCGCAGATGACCCCGTCACACCCCTTTTGCCGGGCCACGCGGACCAGATGCTGTTCGAAATCGCTGATGTAGGAGACCGACGCCTTGACCTTCTGTTTGATCTTCTGTGAGACGGAGTAGTAGGGCAGACCGCGTCGCAGCCTTCTGCGGTTGTAGAGGCGGTTGAATCCCATCAACAGCGAATAGCCCACGTCTCCGATCTTGGCCAGCCACTTCATCGAAGAGGTCACGTGGTCGAAAACATCGCCGTGAAGGACATAATAGCGTTTGCCGCAACTCTCGTAGATCCAGTCTTTCAATACGGAGACGTTGGCGAAGTGCAGCGGAAGGACCCGGTCCAGAAAATCGTCGTGATTGCCCCGCAGATAGATGATTCGTGTGTCGTGCTGGATGTCGAGCAGCCTGCTGATGAAATTCGTGTGGCGGCGTTTCCACTTTTCGCGCCGTCCGCGGATGAGTTCCCAACCGTCGATGACGTCGCCGCAGAGAATCAGCGTGTCGCAGGTGTGGTATTTCAGAAAACGGTTGGCCTCTTTGGCCTTGGACCATTTCGAGCCGAGATGGATGTCGGACATCACGAGGGTCTTGAAGTGTTTGCTTTCGGGCATTGCAGTTCCAGATTGACAATACAAAAAAACAGGCCCTGTTTTTCGCTTTTGCAACAGATGGATTACAATGTCGTGACACCCGTGACAAAAAGTCCCCTCGCCGGAGGGGACTTTTTGAAAATGGAACGTTGACGGAACTCCTCCCGCATGTCGGGATGTTCGGACCTTCGGCCCGACAGATGGGGATGGTTCGGGTTACAGGATGATCTCGCCTTCGACCGTACCCTGGTCGCCCCAGCCGTCGATCGACATGCCCGCGAGGGTGATCGTTCCCTCCCTGACGGTCAGGTCAACGACCCCCTCCATGCCGCTGGCCAGCTCCGGGAGGGAGAAGTTCGTATCCGCGAGGTTCCAGCTCTTGACCATGTTCCCGGCCTGCACCTCCAGCGTGACGTCCGAGGGCATCTGCGGCGGCAGGAGGAACGTAACCTCCGGACCCCGGGCCGTAAAGGTCTCCTTCACGGCGATCTCCGCCTCGAGAAGCTTCTGGATCGAAAGCTGTACCCGGCAGTTCGCAATGGCCGTACAACGGGTCTCGATCTGCGAGGCATCGATCGATGCATCCTCGACCGTGAAGCGTACCCGAAGCCGGTGCATGGCATGGGTGAAGCGCAGCGATACGGGCTCCGACGTTCCGATTTCCACTCCCGGAGCCGTCGCCCAGAGCAGATCACCCGCTTCATCCTGCGTCACCGTGAAGCTGAAACCACCGTCGCTGAGCGTCTGTTGCGGGTAGCAGGCTTCGAAATGCACCTTGTTGTCCTGGGTGGCGACGCCCAGATCTTCCCAGTAGAGTTCCGTGGCGCCCAGGGTGTATGTCATTTCGGTATGCTTCTCGGCATTGTCGTGGGCATAGAGCGTGAAGGTGTCGCCCGCGGAGAATGTGCCGCTGCCGTCCGCTTCCAGTTGCGGTGTGCGGGTCAGAGCCGCGATTTCGGTGGTGAAGCTGATCGGCGTCTTTTCGGGATCGGTCGGTGTCGTGGGGGTCGGGGGCGTTGTGGGTGTTTCGGCGGAGTCGTTCTTGTCGCAGGATCCGAGTGCAAGAACTGCCGTTATGGCTGCAAAATAGAGTATTCGTCTCATGGTCGTATGCTTTTTTGAGTTTTTTGGCTGTTTTACGTCTCTCTTGTTGTCTTCCGGCTTCCGACCGCTCCGTGATCGCAGCGTCCGGATGCAAGTCGTATTCCGTCGATCGTCGTTCCGGGCATCGGCCGTCGCCGGGGTAGCGGGCGCGATGAACCCCGGACTACAATTCGGGATGCTCTCGGAAGAAGGCTTCCCACTGCTCCTGTCCGAGTTCGATGATTGTCAGCCCCTTGATCGAGACCGGAGTGGAGCTACCAATATATCCGCTCAGAAATCCGGTGAAAATCTTGTCGGAACTGTATACGATCTGGAAGCGGCCGATCCCCACCTTGCTCTCCTCGAACGTGTCGCGGTCATTGTTGTCGGCCATGTAGATGTAGGAGACGTCCCCGTTTTCGTCGAACTCGGCACCCCAGATGGTCTCGAGGTGCCCGCCCGTCGAAAAGGCCAGGGATATGGCTATTGCCTTGCGGTTGGCGAGCGCATCCTTGATCGTATTGTTGAACTTCTCCTTGCCCATGCCCGTGACGTCCTTTCCCAGGCGGACGTCCCCGAATACCTCCTTGAAATATCCCCCGTCGTTGGGATTTCTTCTTGCCGGAACACTCGGAATGTCGCCGTTGATGAACCAGTTGATTCCCTTCTCGCCGTATCCGCCTTCGTTGACGAAGGTATCGATGAAACACTGGAAAATATCGCTCTCCTGCTTTTTGGGTAATGGATACTCGTAGCTGGGGCCTTCGTAACGAGTGTTGTAACGGTCGATATAGGTCTTGTTCTGTGCGAACCACCAGTGCAGGAGATTCGAAACCGATGCCGCCCAACACATGTTGCCATCCGCATAAGCGGTCTTGTCATCGTTCTCCGGATCGGTCTTGTTGCAGTCGTACCACCCGTATTCGGGTTTCCACGGCAGATAGTAAGTGGAGTAGGTATTCGGATGGAGCCGGATCCACTCCGTTGCGGTCTCCTCCCAGACCGGCGCCTCGATGCCGTATACCCAGACCTTTTTGTTGGCCCAGTCGGAGATGACCGGTACATCGGGTTCTTCGGGTTCTACGGACTCCTTGAGCGACAGTTTCAGGGTCAGTTGTTGCCCGGCGCGGAACTCCTCCAGGGGTGTACCGTCGACCTCGGCCGGCGCCTGGTAGGTGATTACCTTTTTGGGAGTGGAGATCTTCAGCAGGCCCTGGTCGTCGCGGAAGGTCTCCGCACGCTGGGGCAGAATCACCGCCTCATAGCTTCCGTCGGTGTTTTTGCGCGGGGTGATCCATCCGAGTGCCTCCTCCGAGGCCGAGACCTCTCCCGTAAGCAGATTCACCGCCGCCTTCATCCGGCTGCGCACCTTCACCTCCGAGATCTCCGTCCCCGAAATTTCTGTCCGCAACCGGTGCAGTGCGTGGGAAAAGAGCATGTCGGCCCGGTTTTCGCCCGCCGGAAGGCTCTTCCGGGCGAAAAGCAGATCCGAGGCGGCAAAACCTTCGCCCGACTGCTCCTCGGAGAGGGAGAACGTGGTGTTTCCGAAGTTGTCGACCGGATCGGTCTGAACGGGGTAGTGTGCCGCCAGCGTCAGCGTTCCCTCCCCGAAGTCGTTGCGGGACAGCCGGGGTTCCCAGCTTCCCGAGGTGTAGGTAAGCGTCCGGAATTCGACCTTTGAACCGTTATCGATATAAAGACCGATCCGGTCTCCTTCGGAGAAGGAGCCGGCTCCGGATGCGTCGAGATCCGCACGTGTCTCGACCACCGCAAAATTCAATTCAAGCCAACCGTCGTTCCGATCCCCGAAAGGCTCGGACATCTCGCTTGTACAGGCGGCCAGCAGGCACGCCTGAAGGCTCAGGGCCTTCCATACACATCTCTTCATTTTCATCCTGCAAACACTTTTTTTCGCGGGACAGCCTCGCCGTACATCGCCATCCTGTACGTGGGGCCCGGCAGTTTTTCGAGGTCTCTGTCGAGACCTCTCGGAATATTCCGGGCGCAAAGATACGTCAATATCTTGATTTTGCAAGTATCCCATGTTACGCGCCGTATCGGCAAATCGTACGGGCGGAATCGTGCGGGTTTCGGAATGACGGGAACGGATGATGGCCGTTTTGGCGAAATCCATAATACTCTTAATGCCATATTGAGGAGTGTTTCGCGTCGAAAATGCGGATCTTTGTGGCCGAATCAAACAATTGCTACCCATGAACAACAAGCAGGAAACGCAGTCTTCAGCACCACGCCGCGGCAATCCCCTGACGGGAATTCTGTGGGTTGTGCTTATCGTGTTGTTTCTGAATGGTTTTGTCTTTCCGCTGTTCAGCCCCGGGCGGATCACCACGACCGATTACGGGACCTTCATCGAGCGGGTGGACAGCGGTCTGGTCCAGGAGGTGATGATCAAGAACGGCCAGATCTTCTTCACGGCGCGGACCGACAAGGGCAAGACGGCAACCTTCCGCACCGGCGCGGTCGATGATCCGCATCTGGTGGATCGGCTTCTTGACGCCAAAAGTCCCAATGAGAATGGCAAGATCGCCTTCACGCAGATCGTTCCGCAGGAGAACTCTCCGATTCTCAATTTCATCCTGATGTGGATCCTCCCGGGGATGATCTTCTTTCTGCTTTGGCGGCAGGCCGGGAAGAGCCTTCAGGCCCGCATGGGCGGGGGTGGGAATTTTCTCTCCTTCGGAAACAGCGGGGCCCGTATCTATGCCGATTCGGACGTGAAGACGACTTTCGCCGATGTGGCCGGGCAGGACGAGGCCAAAGAGGCCCTGACCGAGATCGTGGACTTCCTCCACAGCCCGGAGAAGTATGCGCGGATCGGAGCCTCGCTGCCGAAAGGGGCCCTGCTCGTCGGACCTCCGGGAACGGGCAAAACCCTGATAGCGCGGGCCGTGGCCGGAGAGGCGCGGGTTCCGTTCTTTGCCATGTCCGGATCGGAGTTCGTACAGATGTTCGTCGGCATGGGCGCAGCCAAGGTCCGGGATCTCTTCAAGCAGGCGGGAGAAAAGGCTCCGTGCATCATCTTCATCGATGAGATCGATGCCATCGGCAAGCGCCGCGATACGGCATTCGGAGGCAACGATGAACGCGAACAGACACTGAATCAGCTGCTGACCGAGATGGACGGCTTCGACGGGCGCAAAGGGGTTGTGATCCTGGCCGCCACAAACCGTCCCGAGACGCTCGACAAGGCGTTGTTGCGTCCGGGGCGTTTCGACCGTCGCATCCAGATGGAGCTGCCGGATCTCGAAGGTCGGAAGGCGATTCTTCAGGTGCATCTGGCGCAGGTGAAGCACGAGGCAGTCGATCTTTCGATCGTGGCACAGGCCACGGCCGGATCATCGGGGGCCGAACTGGCCAACATCGTCAATGAAGCGGCTTTGCGTGCCGTGCGTCAGGGCCGTCAGCGAGTGACGACGTCCGATCTCGAAGAGAGTGTCGAGACCGTGCTGGCCGGAGCCCAGAAGAAACATGCGGTATTGTCTCTCGACGAGAAACGCATTGTCGCCTATCACGAAATCGGGCATGCCCTGGTGGCAGCCATGCAGACGGCGTCGGCTCCCGTACACAAGATCACGATCATTCCGCGAACTTCCGGGGCGTTGGGCTATACGATGCAGGTCGATGAAGGGGAACAGGTGCTTCTGAGTCGAGAAAATCTCTTCAACCGCATCGCGACGCTCGCGGGCGGGCGTTCGGCCGAGGAACTTGTCTTTAAAAGTATCACCACCGGAGCCTCGAACGACATCGAACAGGCCACCAAACTGGCCCGGGCCATGGTTACACGCTTCGGTATGAGCGACAAATACGACATGATGGGCCTCGAAACGGTGAACAACGCCTACCTCGGAGGAGACAATTCCCTGACCTGCTCTTCGGAAACGGCTGCGCAGATCGATAACGAGGTGCTTCGCATCGTGAAGGAGGCTCACGAAAAGGCCCGCGGGATTCTCTCCGGGAATCGTGAAATCCTGGACGAGGCTGCGGCTTACCTTCTGCAACGGGAAACGATTACCGGTGAGGAGTTCATGCGCATTGTCCGCAAACATACCGCCGGCGCGTGATCGGCACGAGGGCGGATTGCGCGCAGGATCCCGGGACCGTTGTGGTCCCGGGATCTTGCTTTTTCGCGACACAATTCGTAATTTGGCACCAAAATCCCGCAATATGGCTGACAATTATTTGGAACGAAAAATGGAGGAGTACCGGGCCCGGGCCGAAGCCCCCGTACATCGTGCATCCGCCACCTTGACCCATCTGCTGCTGCGCAACCGTAGTTATCGGGGCTATGATCCCCGTTTCCGGGTCCGCGAGGATCAACTCCGCACGCTGATCGAGGTCAACACCCGCATTCCCTCGGCCCGCAATCAACAGGTGTTGCGATTCCGTCCCGTACTTTCCGACGAGGCTCCACGGCTGCTTCCGCTTCTGCGTTTCGGAGCGGCACTTCCCGAGTTGCATCTTCCGCTGCCGGGGAGCGAGCCCAATGCCTTTATCGTCATCTGTGCAACGGTCCCGGAGAATCGCTACGTGGACATCGACCTCGGGATCTCGGTCCAGAGCATGCTTCTGCGGGCCACCGAGATCGGTTTGAACGGCATCTGTATCGGCGCGTTCGATCCGGCCCGGGTCCGTGAGACGTTACGTCTGCCCTATGATCCGTTGTTGGTCCTGGCCATCGGCAAGGGAAACGAACGGATCGTCCTGACACAGATTCCGGCCGACGGGGACCACGCCTATTACCGGCGCGATGGGGTGCACTATGTTCCGAAGGTCCGCCTCGAGGATCTTCTTCTCGGCGACTGACCGGGCGGTACAGCCAATCTTCTCGGCGACCGGGCGTCTGTCGAACCTTCGTCTGCCCGTGGGAGGGAGTGCGGCCCGAGCCGCCTACTGGATGTCCCGCACACAGCGGATCGCAATGTTCGAGGGCTTGGAAATCGTAATGTGGTTGGCCGTACAATACCACGAAACATCGCTGTCATAGTTTTTCCCGAGCGCTCCGAACGAGTAGTAGGTGTTGACCAGCGAATATTGGCCCGCCCACCAGTTGGGATTCACCTCTGCGGTGATATAGTTTGCCATGAGGCTCGCCTCGCGGATATTCGGGACGCGGTATCCATCCGGACAGGGGGATTCTCCACGATCGATCATCTCCTTCAGGGATTGGTAGGTTCCGTTGTAGGAGACCAGTTCGCCCGTTTCGAAGGAGGAGTAGATCCGGGCCGATTCCGAATATTCGTCGTCGGGTTCCAACTCCCGGGAGGTGTAGTAGCGGGTCGATTTGGGATTGATCCGCGACAGGTCGAACTTGTAGACCGAGGTTTGTGAGTTGGTCTCCTGCAGGGTGCTGAAAAGGATGGACAAATCGGGAATCTTGTCGAGATTCTTCAGTTCGAGGACCGCCTCCTGTTCGTTGGCGGGGTCCATTCCGAGGTTGCGGACGCAGCGTACGGCATAACGTCCGGGTTTGTTGTTCGCATATTGCTTGTAGGCACTCGTCGACAAACCCTCTTCGGCCCAGAGCATCGTGGGATAGTTGCGCAGGTCGCCGTTTCCCCATTGCGTGCTGCTGATGATGTGCCGACGCCAGAGTTGCGAACCGTGTTCGTCGGTATCGGTCGAGGTATACTGGTTGTGTCTGTCGTAAAGCTGGGCTTCGGCCGAGATTCCCTGATCGCCGATATAGAGGGCCGACAACTGCTGGATCGAGGCGATGTACCAGCGGATCTCCGAAGCGTCGATGACCCCGTTTCCGTTGTTGTCGCGGTTGCGCATCAGACAGGTGTAACGGACCGTAGCCAGTTCGTCGTCATCCTTGAGAAAGATCTCTTTCCGGTCGTTTTCGCGATTGAAGTCCAGGTAGTCGTCCCAGCGTTTGGGAAGGTAGTTCCCCGCATTGTCGAGCAATTCCCAGAGCCGGGCCGTATTGTAGAGACCGTTTGTCCGGGAGTCGTTTCCATAGTCGATATTGGCGTATTGCGTCCACTCCTGCCAGTGGCTTTCCGTGCGGTTGTAGAACCAGAGCACACCTTCGGTTTCGTCGACGGATTCTCCACCCCATGCGGTGTTCAGACTCTCGTCGGTGGTGTTGAAGATGGACTGGATCGACTGTTGCCGGATGGTGACGACGCTACCTGTTGCCGAGCTGTCGCCGTCGGCACTGAATTGCGTGTCGCACAGAATGTGCATCGTGCGGTTGGGTTGGTTGACGAATTCTTTCCACAACGTGGGCCGAACCTCGCCCGAGATGGGGTCGCGATCGTAGTAGAATTCGTCGACGAAGACGGTGACATAGATCCTGTTGCGTCGATAGATCTCCGGGTGATTCGGATACTGCAGCTTGAGTTCGGGGTCCTCCTCTTCGCGGAAATCGTTCGGACGGCCGTTGTCGAACCGGATCTTCTGATCCCGGATGTAGTTGCAGAATTCGAGAATGTCCATCACCTGGTCGGGATGGTAGGGCTGGTTGTTGTGGCTGTATGCGCCGGATGCGTCGAGTTCATTGACGCGGAACGAGACCCATTTGTAGTCCAGCCCGTTGGGGATCTCCGTGCCGTTGACGATTTCGGGCATCCCTTCCCGCCCGAACGGGGTCTTGACATACCACGTGACGTCGTCCGGGGTGATCGACCTTTCGTCGAAGGCGAAGACCCGCTGGCCGTAATGAGCGTCGAAGGTGTGGATGGACTCTTTGGCGATGTAGACGTGTCCGGTTGCTCCGGACTCGTTTTCGACGTTGGTCGAGACCTCGACCTGGATGTTCTTGACCCCCTTGATGGTGATGGTGTAGGTGTAGTGCGTGTTCCGCTTCACCTGGAAATCGCTCGGATCGTTGGCGAAGTCCCCGAGATGGACGTAGTAGACGACCGCAGCATTCAGCGTCTGGGTCTTGGCGTCGGATTCCACGTTGACATCCATGCTCACATCCCCCTTGATGACCAGATAGGTCGCCGTCTCGGGGGCGTATTCCCACAGCCCCTCCGAGGTGTCGTAGATTCCGGCCTCATCCTTGATGCGCTTGTCGCGCAGGTGGTAGGCGGGGACGGTTTTCTTGGCCTCGGGGCGATTTTCGTACATGTAGAAGGAGAAGCCGTATACGGAGGCCGGCACGGTAGTCGGGATGCCGTTGCTGTTTTCGTAGGTGAACTCCTCCCGGGTTTCGGTTTCGAAATTCACCTCGGAGCTGTCGAAGAAACCCTCGGCTGTGGCCGGATTGTCTCCCGAAAGGTTGGCGCGTTCCAGCAGCAGCGTGCTCTTGGGCAGATTCACCACGTACCACGATTCGGGCGTGAAGTCCTTGATGCGTTGCGTGGTTGTCTCACCCTGATCGTCGATGACGACGGTTTCGTTCCCCACGGCCGGACGGATGCGGACCTCGATCTTGGAATCCAGGCGTGTGAGCGGGATACGGACCCGTTCGTTGGTTGCCGAGGTGATTCCCTGCTCGGTCACGGTGACATTCTCGGCTCCTCCCGACATGGGGAACATGCCGTTGCGCGAGGTGATCTGCTGATTCAGCACGGCCACGAAGTTCTCGAGTTCGGAACGCTGACGGATGAAGCTGAACCGTTCGGGAGATATGTTGAACATGTCGGTGTCGAGATTGGCCACGATCTGAATACTTCCGCCGGTCAATCTCGGCACCTTCATCCGAATGGTCCCCTGGGTCTGTTCCGAGGCGTTCATCAGGTTGTTGACCATCCAGCAGTTCGTGTTGGCGGTCATGACCTCGTTCTGGGTTGCCCGTTTGTTTTCGCTGTCGAAATAGTGCCCGTAGACCCGGTTTCCCGCAGCATCGAACAGGAAGACATAGAGATTCGAGACCCGGGATTCGGCGATCAGCCCCAGGGTCGAACGCGTTGTGATCTGGACCGGTTCGAAATCGCACCGGGTAAAATCGAGCGTTACCCATACCTCCTCTCCGGAGTTCTCTCCGGGAGCAAGATCCGGATCCTTCGTGCAGCTGCCCGCGAGCAGCGCACACAAACAACAGAACAGTATCGATCGTTTCATGGATGTATCAATTGAAGGTTATCTCACCGTCCGTGTTATTCCAGCCGTTGACGATAAAGTCGAAATCGCCCTTGTCGGGGTTGTACGACACCTCGACCAGAACGTGTATGAAGTCGTTGCGCTGGATTTCGTGCACGTCGCTTACCACGCCGCTCGCGGGATCGATCGTCCGCAGGGTCACCTCCTGACGGGTTCCCAGACCGTTCACCTGCGTGACGGGGATGAGCGCGAACTGCGACCATTCCCCGTTGCCGTACCACCCGACAACGGGCATGTCGGCCTTGTCAGCCCGGACGTTGAGGTAGGCGTCACCGTCCGTGAAACTCGTTGACCGGAACAGGAAGTAGGCTCCCGTAGTGTTGACATTGAAGGCGTCACCGTCTTGTCGGGAGACCATTCTCAGCCGGTAGGAGCTGCTTTCGAGGTTGTTGTAGCGGATCTTCTCGATGAAGTCCTCGGTCTGGACGTTGCGCAGGTAGTAGTTCGACCCGTTTTCGCTCCAGACCAGTTCCCAGACATAGTTGTAATAGTAGCCGTTGCCGGCGCAGCGGTCGAGAATCTGTTGGGGGGTCTGGCTGCCGTCCGAGACATAAGCCAGATCGTTGTCCACATAGAGGAACTGGTCGGCGTCGCTGCGGCGGATCAGAAAATAGGGCCCCAGGGTCGTCAGTTCGGAGAGGCGGGTGATGGGTTGCCCGTCGTTTGAGAGTTCATAGCGTTTGAGATCCGCCTGGCCGTAGCTCACATCGAGCGTGTAGGTGTAGTTGTTTGTCAGATCGCGGCTTTCGTAGATCAACCCCTCGAAGAGGGTGGTGGGACCCTGCTCGCGGGTGAGCCTGGTGTTCGGGACGAATGCCGTGAGGGCGTTTCCGTGGGTGGTGAGCGGTGCCCCCTTGCCGTCGTATTCGTTCTCGATGGCATAGTTCTCGTTGCGGTCCAGGCGCGAGAAAAGATAGCATGTCGACTGGGTGAAGTTGTCGCTCAGCGTCAGATCCCGGATCTCCAGAGGCAGCTCGCTGTAATTGCAGACATCGATCCGCACCCGGGAGCAGGTATGCTTCAGCTCGGTACTGCTGCGGTTCTGTCCCGAGATCAGATTCAGGGTCTGCGTGCAGCTCAGCGGAATCGACACGTCCCCCGGACGAACATACGGCGCATAGGTGCCGCCGTTATCCGAGGTCTGCCGGGGAATCTGGAGCTTCAGATCGTAGAAGTGCGCAAAATTGGCCTTGAAATCGTCGACTCCGGTTTCCGGGGTTCTGTTAAAGCGATCGATGAGGGCCTGGATCCGGGAGGCGATTCCCGAATTTCCGAAAGCGTCCGATTCGGAGAAGTTGGCGATGGCCAGCAGCACGTAGGAGCCGCGGGTGAGTTTCTCGGCCAGCCCGTGCATCGGCGTATCGTACGGAAAGGTGACGCGGACGCTCGTCCCGGACGTGAGATCGGGATTGACCGCTCCGGTTGCGGGGTCGACGAATCCGTTGTCGGCATCGGTGTCGTCATACTGGTGGAGTGTGGCCTGCGGGTCGGGGTAGATGTTCCGGTATGCCACGAGGCGGTCCTCCAGATAGTCGACCAGGAAGAGCGATACGTGATGAATGGTGTTGTCGTCGGCATCGACCGTCCGGGTTCCTCCGGGCGAGATCAGCGCCGAGACGTCCGTTGTCAACACCAGACTGGCGGGTTCCCGGGTCGTTGGCGTCTGCGTCGTGGCCTCGGCTCCGGACTGTCCGCAGCCGCAGAGCAGAACCGGCAGCAGAGCTGTAAAGATGCGTAATGGTTGTATGCCGTACATGTTGCAATCCGTCGTTTGGAAGATGGTCAGAATACGATGCTGTGAGACGATTCCCGCAGGTTCCAGTCAGCAACCGTCAGAGAGAGTTCCAGATCCGTCTTGGTAATCGAGATCGTGTAGGTATAGCGTCGTCCGGGGCGGTATTCCGTGCTTTCGAAGAGCGAGCCGTCGTTGGCCTGGATGCGCTCGGTGATCTGCGGGATGGTCACGCGATAGACGGCCTCTTCGCCGTTGCGGGTCGTGAAGCAGAACTGCAGACGTCCCGAGGAGGCTTGCGGAAGAATCAGAACCCAGCCGTTGTTCCGGGTGAAGAGCTCCCCCGCGGTACACCCTTCGGGGGAGTATGCCAGAGCGGGGTGCGAGGTTCCGGCGCCGTCGTACGAGAATTCCACGCCGGCGTTTTCCCAGTAGTAGATGCGTTCGGTGGCGGGAGGGTAGTATCCCATGACCCAGGAGATCGCCTCCGGATCGGTGTCGGTGCCGTAGGCCAGAATCCCCGAGGTTGCGAAATCCTGTGTTTCGACATTCTGGAGATAGCACGAGGTGAGTTGATCCGTATTGGCGAAGTCGGCCTTGACGAGAAACCGGATGGCGGCCAGCCCGTGGCTGAAATCCAGTTTCACGGGAAGACTCAGATCCACCTGCGGATCGGTCGTGTCGACACGGTTGTATGCGAGCAGCAGATCCTCCTGCATCTCGTGCGTGGGATATTCGATGACGAAGGTCGTGGCCGTGGCCGAGGAGATGACGTTCTGTCCGAGCTCCTGGGGAAAATAGGCTCTGAACTTGTAGGAACCTCCCAGGAACCAGTAGAGATCGTCGCCTTCGTAGTTCCACCAGCTGTGGGGATTTCCGCCGGGTTTGTCGGCGTAGATGAGTCTTGTTCCGCTGAAGAGGTTCTTCATGACGACTTCGTCGCCCCGTTCGTCCGTATAGGCATAGTCGGCCCAGATACCGATGGCCTTGCCTTCTCCGCCCGCGGCTTGCGGCGTGCAGGTCTGTTCGATCGTGGTCCAGTCGCGTTCGGTGTATGGCCGGCCTTCGCTGTCGAATTCGGGACCGACGAGCGCCCGGCTTCCGGATCCGGGCGACGAGACGCTTCCGACATTCCAGACAATGGGGATCGTCCCGGCCTCGGGTGCCGCATGCTCCGTCGGGTCGGAGGTGGAGCACCCCCAGAGCGGGAGCGTCAACATCGGAAACAGGTATTTGAAGGTTCGTATCATGCGATTTGGAATGTTAGTCCAGAAGTGTCGGATTTTCGGGGATCACCTCCACGCCGGCGGGGCTGACGGCCAGAGTCAGGGTGTGTTGCCGTCCGGCGTCGAGGGTGCGTTGCACGGGGAGCCTGATTTCGGTCTGCTGGAGCCGGTTGCCGGCCGGAGTCTCGAACTCGTACTCCACGGTGATCGTGCCGCTCAGCTTCTGGGGGATGATTCGCCGGGGTGTCCCGGCCTCCTGCGGGGTATATCCGACCTGCAGGTCTCCCTCGAAGAAGGTCATGGCGCTGCGCTGGTCGGAAAGTTCCCAGACGGGTGCGGGCAGCGAGCAAAAACTCCCGCGCAGCCCGAGTCCCTCCAGCATGATGCGGCGTACGTATACCCGGGTGTCATCGTATCCTGAAACACCCCTTACGTGGAATCCGAGCTGGCACAGGGCCGGGAGCATCGGCAGGGTGATGATTCCGCCGTTTCGGCTCTTGGCGAGTTCCGTCTGCGGTTCGGAGTAGCGCAGATCCCCCGGATCGGTCGAGGTGTCGACCTGCTCGAAGACCACACCGCGATCCCGGGAGCACTCCGTCGCGGCTTCGAAGGGTGCGAAACCGATGCAGGTGAGGTTGTAGCGGTTCGAGGGCCACTCGACCGCGGATTCGGAATACCAGAAAAGCCCGTTCCGCAGCAGGCGCTCCTGGACCAGGAACTCTTCGGCGCTTGCGGCTGCGGAGTCCCAGGTTGCAGTCTCGTCGAGGGTCCAGGCGCTGACTCCGAACGAGGGTTCGTCGACTGCGCTCTGCGGATCGTCGTGTTCCGACGGATCTCCGGCCGCGGCTTCGGATCGTACCTGTGCGTGCATGACGGGTTCGAAGCGGAGCTTCACGACAGGATCGTGCCGCTCGCGGTTTTCGTTTACGCACCCCGGCACGACGATCGAAACGAGCAGCATGGCTGTCGTTGTGCATACGATTCGATGAAGCGTCGTTTTCATGCGGTCGGTTTTTTGGGCCTGCGGAGGGTGTCACCCCATCCGCAGGCAGATGGCGGGAGATGTCGTTCCCGCGGATGGCGGTTTAGTTGAGACCGGGATTGACAGGAGTCTCGACATCCACCCAGTCTTCAACAACGGGTGCAAAGGTGATCTTCTCCAGTCCTCCGAAGATGATTTTGTAGGTATAGCGTTTGTTGTCCTCCCAGGTTTCGGCATTGGTTGCGCTGTTGAGCTGGAACGATGCCGTGTGTTCGATTTCGGCCGATGCGGCGGTCTTCATCGTGTAGACGATCTCCACGACGGCGTCATCCTTGCCGACGAACGACTGCGGAAGCAGCATCAGATCGTTGGCCGTGCCATTGGCCGGAGCGGGCTCCGTGTAGGTCGTGCCGTCCGTCGGAACCTCGAATCCGGTTGCGTCGTCGAAGACCACGTAATCGGTCTTGTCCCCAGCTTCGGTGGAGGGTGTCCAGGTCGGATTCCGCTCGATCGGTGCGGATTGGTCGGTCAGCGTCTCGTTGAAGTCACCCTTGTTGACCACGTTCCGGATCGTGATGCGCTTGACCTTGAAGGTGATGTTGGCCTGGCTGTAATCGACATCGGTTCCGACCTTGAAGAGAATCGACGAAAGGGCGTGGTGGAATACGATGTCCACACCGTTGTAAATGTTCCCGGTGGTGTTGCTTCCGTTGTACTGGTTCTCCGACGAGACCCGGTTATAGGAGCGGTCGCTGTAGAGCAGGTCGTACTGTTGTCCGACTTCGTTCACGGTGAATCCGGCGATCTGCAGGCCGTTCGCCGTGTGGGTGTAGGTACCTGTGGCATCGGCCGGAGAGTAGGCCGCAAAGGTCAGTTTGCCGTTTTTGGGCCAGTAGTGGTCGACGCTCGGAGCCCAGGTTTGGGCCGTACCGTCCGGATTGGTGACTTCGAGAGCGCTGCCGTCCTCTTCGGCCATGTAGATGGTCCAGCCGTTCGAGGCATCTCCGAAGGACGTGTAGTTGTCTTTGTGATACCAGCCCCAGACCTTGAATTTCTCCGTAGCCGGATAAGCCGCTGCGGAGGCGATCTCGCCCACAACGGCACGTGTCGAGACTCCTACGGCCGGAGTTTCGAACGAAATCTTCGCATCCGAAGCGATGACCCCGCTTGCGGATTCGTTCTTGACGCAGCCCGAGAGGATGACTCCCGCAGCGGCAGCTAAAAGCAGAATTTTTTTCATGAGAAGTGAATTTTGAGATTTGTGTGTTTTTTATTGTCTGTTATCCAATTTGTTTCCCCCGTCCCTTCCTCTCACTTCTTTTACACTCGGGGGATCGGTTTCAGATGATGATGTCGGTCTCGATGTCCTCCCAGTCGTCAACATTCGGACCAAATCCCTCTCCGGAACCTTCGGGCTCCTCGGGCTCCGGAATGGTGAGCACCTGGTCGAGCAGCAGCCATTGGTGTTCGACGGCCTCCGGTTCGGAGAACTTGTCCGTGATATCGAGAGTCGTGGTCAGGGCCCGGCCGTCGGTGGTTCGGACATCGAAGGTGATCGAGAGTTGGTTGTCCTGATCGGGAAGTTTTCCGAAGGTGTGGAACGTGGTGTAGATGAACGGCTCCCCGCTGTCCAGCCCTCCGCGCTCCATCTCGAAGTAGAGGGTTACGGGATCTTCCGTGCGAAGGTTGCCGTCGTGAAGGGTTGCCGATCCCGACATTCCCGTCAGCAGCCCCACGGCCGAAGAGATCCATTGGGCCCCGTTGACGCGGATCTGGAGATAGTATGAGAGCACGATGCTGCCGGCGGTGAAATGGTCTCCGGCGGCATTGCGCAGCGTGTCGATCTCGGTACCGTAGTCGAGCGTGAACATCTCGTTGCGGTCGACGAAAAGGTGGTCGGGGCCATATACGATTCGCTCCTGCTCGCCGTCGGCCCGGGATGACAGGGAACTTCTGAGTGTGGTGGGGATCTCGTTCGTGGAGGCTACGGCTCCGTGATAGAGGTGATGCTGGTCGATGATCGTCGATTCGGTCCCGAAGTTGTAGGTCAGCAACCGGTAATCGCCGGGTTCGGCCACGAGGTATCCGTCGAAGTAGACGCCCCGGGCGTCGGATTTCCGATCCCGCAGGTAACGTTCGGCGGCAATGCGGTTGTTGGTCTGGTCGTAGAGAATGACATGAAGGATCTCCGGCGTCTGGAAGTCGGGTTTTGTCAACGCCTGGTTGTAGAATCCCGTGGTTACGTTCTTGATCTCTTCATCGAGATAGACGCGCACGTAGTGGGTGTTTCCGGCATCCACGAGCGGACGCCGGGTACAGCGGCCCGACAACACCATCACGGAGATCAGAATCACCGCTGCGCCTGTCCGTTTGAGCACTCTTTTCATCGGTCACCTCCTTTCACGCGTTTTTTGATGAGCAGCGGCACGGATAATGCCACTTCGATCTTCGTGGGACCGACATAGTGCCATACGCCGGTTTTGTTCCGGTCGCGGATCAGCAGCTCTCCGTCGTCGGTCGGATTGTAGTGCCGGTAGGGGATGCGGACGTATCCCGCCGAGATGGAGAATTCGAGGTTGAGCCGCTTGGAGATGGGCATGGCATAGCCGTAGGAGAGCCCGACGCTGAAGAACTCGCCCTGATAGCAGAACGTGCGGTTGGCCTGGATGTCGAACTTTCCGCCCATGCCGTAGAGCCCGAGGAAGTGTCCGACCAGGGCGTCGCGTTGCACCCGACGCGCTGTGGCGAGGCTTGTCCGGGGTTTGAACCACCAGCGGAATTCCCCTCCGAAGGAGAGAAATTGCAGACAGTAGCGGTTGTTGTCGGAGAGCCACCACGGACAATGGTGTTCGTAGAGCAGGGAGAATCGCTCGTTGAAGGGTACCTCGACCGCAAAATTGACCGCCGTGGCGGCATCATAGAGCAGATTGCTCTTCAGGGCGAGGAAGGTGCGTTTTTTCCAGGCCGTGGAGTCTTCCGCAACGGTCGCGCGATAGGGTTTCAGCGGACTCTGTACGGGTTCGGTTACGGCAAACCGGGTCTCTTTTCCGATCGGCTCCTCAAAAGGTCTCTGCCAGACACAGATCCACGTGGCCAGACGCAGCCGCGGCATGTGCGTACGGATGATATACTTGTAGGTATAGCCGTTGTCGAGTTGTTGGAGCCTCCATTTCTTGGTGTCGTTGCGCACCGGGGCGCGGAGAATTGCCAGAACCTTTTCCCGGTCGGCCCGGTGGTAGTTGGCTTCGAGTTCGGCGGCCAGCCCTGTCCAGTTTTCATCCATGGGTCGGAGTCGGATCCGGGCCGCATCGAACGTCTGCCGGTCGGGGAGGTGTTCCAGGATGAAACGTTTGGCGGCTTCGGCCCGTTTGCGGGCGAGCCAGACGTTGTGTTCATATACCCCTTCGGGAGAGGCGTATGCCTGGATGGTGATGCTGTCGATCCGGGGAGAGTGGGCCAGATAGTGCCGGATCCGGTCCATCTGCCAGCCGTTGTCGAGATAGGTTTCGTCCAGATCGATGCGGTCACGCCAGTAGTAGAGGGCAAAACGGTCTGCGGTGTCAATCGAATCGGGATTGTCACTCTTCTGCAAAGAAAAATCCCCTCCCCTCTGTTCAACATGGGGAGGAGTCTTCTCCTGTGCCAGGGAGACACCGATCGGGCTCATCAGACAAATGAGCAAAAATATCGTATTGATCCGCATATGGTCCGCTTACGCCATCTCCGGAAATACAGAGCCATTTTATCATTCGTCACTAACCCGGGAATGGATATATCGTCTCTCGGGCTGAGTATTGGTCTCGGAGGTAAATTTTATGTCGCAAAGGTAGTCAATCTTTTCGATATTTTGACGATTTATTTGGATTAAGTGATTATATTTCAGATAAATACGATGAAAGGTCCTAAATATGAAACAAAACGTCATTCGGCATGTGCCATCCGGGCGCCTCGCGGTTTGCGGGTGCCTTTTTGGAGGATGCGAACATTCCATGGCGCAATGAAGAACCATGTGGTGTCTTCTGTGGCGCGGTTCTATTTGGGGATTTTTCCGAATTTCCGTTCGAAAAGATCGGTGTTCCGGAGCCCCCATTCGATCATCGCGTCGATGATCGGCAGCAGTGAGGCCCCCAGCTCCGTGATGGCATACTCCGAACGGGGCGGCAGTTCGGCATAGATGGTTTTGACGACCAGCCCGTCTTCGACCAACTCCTTCAACTGCAGATCGAGGACCCGCGGTGTGGCTTCGGGCAACTGTCTGTGGAGTTCGCTCGGCCGCAAGGGTCCATGTCGCAACTCGTCCAGGATGCAGGATTTCCATTTCGAATCCATCAGGCTCATGGTCAGCCGCAGCGGACAGTCCAGATCGACGGGAATCTTTCGTTCGTACATGGCGGTTTGTTTTTCTTGTCACAAAGATACATATAACCCTCCGATCGGCGGGTATGGTGAATAAATTTTCAGTACCCGAATTATTTTTCGGTACTTGCGCCGATGGAAACAAGCACGTAATTTTGTGACAACATCAAAAAACAGGATCATGAGAGCAAGCATCGAAGAGTACAGGGCCGTGGAAGAGGCGGCCGGGAAGTTCGTACGCAGCGTGGCCGAGGGGAACAGCCTTCCGGCCCGGGAGTTGTTTCTCGATGAGGCCGTGTTGTTCGGCTATCTGGACGGCAAGCTGGAGCATGGCAGCATCGAACAGTTCTATCACAATGTGGAGACCGTCGCCGCAGGGCCCGCATTCAAGGCCCGGATCGACGTGCTGGCCGTTGAGGAGTCGCTGGCCGTGGTCCGCGTGCTGGAGGAGCGGTGGGGAGGCCGTATCGATTTTACGGATTATCTGTTGCTGCTGAAGATCGACGGCACGTGGCGTTGTGTGGCCAAGGCCTATAACCAGAATTCCGATACCATTCAAAAATAGAGTCATGAAAATTACCGTAATTACGGGCAGTCCCCGCAAACAGGGGAACAGCTTCGCCATGACGGAGGCCTTTATCCGGGCCGCGGAGCAACAGGGACATGACGTAACGCGTTTCGATGCGGCGTTTTTGCGGATCGGGGGCTGCCATGCCTGCATGACCTGCTATAAGACGGGCAAGGCCTGCTCTTTCGACGACGATTTCAACCGCATCGCCCCCTCCATTCTCGAATCGCAGGCCGTCGTCTTTACGATGCCTGTCTACTGGTATACGATCCCGGCCCAGATCAAGGGGGTCATCGACCGCCTGTTTTCGCTGGTGGTCGGCGGCAAGGAGGTCTCGGGCAAGAAATGTGCGCTGATCGCCTGCTGCGAGGAGGAGGATCCGACGGTTCTCGACGGGGTGCGGATTCCGCTGGAACGGACGGCCGCCCTGTTGAAATGGGAGATGGTCGGTGAGGTGCTCGTTCCCGGGGTGCTGAACGAGGGCGATATCGATCGGACGGACGGCTGTCGTCGGGCTGCGGCTTTGGCCGAACGCTTCTGATCCCGGAACCGGGCCGGCGGTTTTTCCCGGATACGGAGGTCGTGGAAATGTCCGATTCCACGACCTCCGTTTGTGTGTCTGCGCATGCGGAAGATGACTTTTCAGGGCGGCAAATGGTCCGTTCATCCCGCAAATCGGTCGCTTCGGAATATTTATGGACGAAGCGTGTCACGCGGGAATTACCTTTGACCGACAAATCAATTCTCCAGCCAACATGTTTCAGACCATAGTGCGCTTTGCCGTCACGAAAAAACTCTTCGTCGGGCTGACTACGCTCTTCCTGCTTGCAGGAGGTATCTATGCGATGCTGACGCTTCCGGTCGATGCCGTACCGGACATTACCAACAACCAGGTGCAGATCGTTACGGTCTCACCGACACTCGCCCCGCAGGAGGTCGAACAACTCATCACCTTCCCCATCGAGGTTGCGATGAGCAACATCATGAACGTGGAGGAGATTCGTTCCGTATCGCGATTCGGGTTGTCGGTCGTTACGGTCGTCTTCAAGGAGAGCGTTCCCATACTCGATGCGCGGCAGCTGATCAACGAACAGATTCAAACCGTATCGGGCGAGATCCCTTCGGAACTGGGGACTCCCGAGATGATGCCCATCACCACGGGCCTGGGCGAGATCTATCAATATACGCTCGACGTGGCTCCGGGCTACGAGGATCGGTACGATGCCATGGAGCTGCGTACGATCCAGGACTGGATCGTCAAGCGGCAGCTCTCGGGTATCCCGGGCATCGTCGAGATCAACAGCTTCGGGGGTTATCTCAAACAGTATGAGGTGGCCGTCGACCCCGATGCGCTCTATTCGCTCAATATCACCATCGGCGAAGTCTTCGAGGCCCTGAGCCGCAACAACCAGAATACGGGCGGCAGCTACATCGAGAAGGTCAACCGTGCCTATTATATCCGTTCCGAGGGTATGATCTCCTCGCTGGACGACATCCGCCGGATCGTCGTGGCCAACCGGGGCGGCATTCCGATCCACGTCAGCGACGTGGGAACGGTGAAGTTCGGTTCGGCCAAGCGTTTCGGCGCCATGACGCGCGACGGCAAGGGCGAATGCGTGGGCGGTATCGCCATGATGCTCAAGGGCGCCAACGCCAATGTCGTGACCCGGGAGTTGGAGAACCGTGTGGCGAAGATCCAGAAGATGCTGCCCGAAGAGGTCTCCATCAGCCCCTATCTGAACCGTTCGGAGCTGGTCAACCGCAACATCTCGACCGTCATCCGCAACCTGATCGAGGGGGCGATCATCGTCTTCATCGTGCTGATCGTCTTCCTGGGCAACG
>CALUKK010000148.1 GCA_944321205.1 uncultured Alistipes sp. | reverse complement strand
GCAGACCGAGGGTCAGAAGGCCGATCCTTCGAACTTCCTGCTGATGCACGCCATGGGCCCGAATGTGGCCGGTGTGGTTGGTTCGGCCGTAGTGGCCGGTATCCTGCTGGCGTTCCTGGCATAGCCGGGGGCGGACCGGGGGCCTGGAGCAAAACCGGGAGCCGACCGAGGACTTCTGGCGCAAAACCGGGGATGAACCGGGGGCGAACCGGGGACTTCTGGCGCAAAACCGGGGATGAACCGGGGGCGAACCGAGGACTTCTGGCGCAAAACCGGGGGCAAACCGGGGACCTCTGGCGAAAACCGGAGTCGAACCAAGGGGCCTGATGCAAAACCGGGGCTGCCGCAGATACTAAATAGAGCGTAAAGAGAGCCGGATGAAAATCCGGCTCTCTTCTTTTTGCGATAGCCGATGGTTTTTATAATTTTGGAATCCGAAATCAAACCTGTCAAAATCCATGTCCCGAATCCTTTTGCTGTTTCTGACCTCCGGCCTGCTGCTGGCCGCGGAATCCGCTTCACCCGCCGCATCCCGCCTGCAACGGATGCCTGCCCCCGCCTCGACGCCCGAAGCGTCGGATGCCGGAACGCCGGCTGCAAAAGTCTCTTCATCCGCTCCGACGTCCACTCCCGCTCCCGCTCCCGCTCCGGATTATTCGGACGGAGGATACGATTTCTATACCTTCGACCGCGCATTGCGCCGAACGATCCACTTTCCCGATGACCGCTTCCGTGAGGGTGACAGCCTCGCTTTGCGGGCGACCTTCCAACTGGGTGACGACCATCGGGTGACGGCAGCTTCGATCCGTGAATCCTCCGGCGATCGAACGTTGGACGACGAAGTATTGAAACGCCTGGTCGAATCGTCGACTTGGAGCACCGCGATCTCCTCCGGATCGAAATATCTGCAACTCTGTTGGCGGCTGGTCCGTGACGATTCGGGACAGCTGCGGGCCGAGGACCGGAAGATCTACGGACGGACCGATTCGATGCCCCGCTTCGAGGACGGAGGAGCACTTGCTCTGCGCAGATGGCTGCGCCAGGCGGTTGGTCCGGTTTCGAAACCGACGACACTCGCATGGTCGTTTGTCGTTGAGAAGGATGGGTCGATCTCCGACGTGCGGTTCGATCCGCAGACGCCCGGGGAGTTCACCGCTCGGGTGGCGGAGACCTTGCAGAGCCTTCCGCACCTGGTGCCGGGCCGCAATTACGGAGATGCCGTACGCGTTCGGGTGGGGGATGTGATGACCTTCGGCGAGACGGATGATACCCCCGACCAGCTTCGGCCCGCGGTTGCGGAGGCTTCCGACCCGCAGCTCCAAAAAATTGCTGCCGAGGAGCGTTCGCGCTCCGAGGAGAAAGCCTCGTCGCTGGCTGCTGAAGGAGTCGAGATGCCCGAGTTCTGCGGGGGTGGCCTTCGGACTTTCCGCACGTGGGTGATCCGCTCGGTGCGCTATCCGCGCGGAATGTCCCAGATCGGACAGACCGGCCGGGTGACGGTATCGTTCGTGGTGGACCGCCGCGGTGAAGTGACGGATCTGCAGATAAGGGACTCGACTCACAAGCTCTTCGAACGGGCGGTCCTGCGTGCCATGGAGCATTCGCCGCGGTGGTCGCCGGCAACCTGCCAGGGGTGGCTTGTCGAGACCCGCTATACGCTGCCGGTTCACTTTTCGCTGTCGCACTGAGCGACGTCGACAGGATGTACCGACAGGATGTACCGACAGGATGTACCGAGAGGATACGGCGGCAGAATACGGTGGCAGGGCTGGCGGCCGGCAGCGTCGGAACGATGCGGATGGAGCGTGAACACCGCACTTTCCGGTTCCGACGTTTCCCGGAGTGCTGGTTGGCATCCGCCGGGAGACTCCGATCGGGAAAAACCGCCCCGGGAAAATATTTTTCGAATAGATTTTCAACCTGTTTTGCAGATCCAAAACTTTTTTGTACCTTTGCGCACCCGCAAAGTGCGGGAAACGGATTACAATAAGTTAAATTAAACGTAATGGATTCTTTAAGTTACAAGACTATCTCGGCCAACGCCTCGACCGTCACCAAGGAATGGGTGGTGATCGACGCTACGAACGAGGTACTGGGACGTCTTGCATCGCAGGTCGCGAAGATCCTCCGAGGCAAGAACAAGCCCTGCTACACGCCCCACGTGGACTGTGGTGACTATGTCATCATCGTCAACGCGGAGAAGGTGAAGCTGACGGGCAAGAAGATGACCGACAAGGTCTACACACGCCACACCGGATATCCCGGCGGGCAGCGTTATGCCACGCCTGCGGACTATCTGGCTAAAAAACCGACGTTCCTCATCGAGAAGGCCGTCAAGGGAATGCTTCCCAAGAACCGGCTGGGTGAGAAACTGCTCACGAACCTGAAGGTCTATGTGGGCCCGGAGCATCCGCACGCCGCACAGAACCCGAAGAGTGTCAAATTAAACGAGATTAAGTAAGAGTTATGGAAGTTGTAAACACCGTAGGTCGTCGTAAGGCCGCTGTGGCTCGCGTATTCGTGAAGCCGGGAAATGGTCAGATTACAATCAACCACAAGGAACTCGCCGTCTATTTTCCGCTCGAGATACTCCAGTTCCAGGTCAAGCAGCCGCTGCTTGCCACGAACACGGCCGAGAGCTACGATATCACCATCAACCTTGAAGGTGGCGGTATCAAGGGTCAGGCCGAGGCCGCTCGTCTGGGAATCGCACGTGCCCTGTGCGAGATCGATGCCGAGATGCGTCCGGTGCTGAAGAAGGCCGGCTTCCTGACGCGTGATCCGCGTGAGGTTGAGCGTAAGAAGCCCGGACAGCCCGGAGCACGTCGCAAGTTCCAGTTCAGCAAGCGTTAATCGCACGACCGGAATTTCGGCAATGCACGGTGTCGGTTTTCAAATCGGAGGGACTGCCTGTATATTTATATATGTATTACCTTTCGGTTGCCGCACCGCGGAAAACTCCCGGGATCGGGACTCCCGCTACCCGGAGTTGAAGAAAAGAGAATTAGAATCAACAAACGAAACGAAACAAAATGTCACGTACCGATTTTAATACATTACTGGAGGCCGGCGCGCATTTCGGACACCTGAAGCGCAAATGGAACCCGAAAATGGCTCCCTACATCTTCATGGAGAAGAACGGCATCCACATCATCGACCTGCACAAGACGGTGCTGAAGGTCGATGAGGCAGCAGCAGCGCTGAAGCAGATCGCCAAGCGCGGCCGCCGGGTGCTGTTCGTCGCCACGAAAAAACAGGCCAAGGAGATTGTTGCCGAAAAGGTAGCCGCCGTTGGCATGCCCTACGTCACGGAGCGTTGGGCCGGCGGTATGCTTACGAACTTCCCCACCATACGTAAAGCCGTCAAGAAAATGGCCACCATCGACAAGATGACCAACGACGGCACATTCGATAACTTCTCGAAGCGTGAGAAGCTCCAGATCGCCCGTCAGCGTGCGAAACTGGAGAAGAACCTCGGTTCGATTGCCGATCTGACGCGTCTGCCGGCCGCGCTGTTCGTCGTGGACGTACAGAAGGAGGCCAATGCCGTCAAGGAGGCCAAGCGACTGAGCATCCCGGTGTTTGCAATGGTAGATACTTGTTGTGATCCGACCGACATTGATTACGTAATCCCTGCAAACGACGATGCGACGAAGTCCATCGCGGTGATTGTTGACGCCATGTGCGCTGCCATTGCCGAGGGTACCGAGGAGCGGAAGCTCGAGAAGGAGAAAGAGGCTCAGGAGGCCGAGGCCGAAGGAGCCAAGAAAGAGGGCAAACCCCGGATCAAGAAGGCTGTCCGGGCCTCGATAGATGCCGAGGATGCCGCCGTAGCGGATGTGGTTGCCGCCGTAGAGACCCCCTATGAGGAGCCTGCCACGGAGAAGGCCGCAGCCGAGGAGGCTGCTCCGGCTGAGGAGGCTGCCGCAGAAAAGGCAGAGTAATTGCAAGTAGAAAACAGATAAAAAACAATAAAGACTATGGAAATCAAAGCTGCAGATGTAATGAAGCTGCGCAAGATGACCGGAGCCGGCATGATGGACTGCAAGAAAGCCCTCATCGAGGCCGAAGGTGACTATGCGCGAGCTCAGGACATTATCCGCGAGAAGGGCAAACTCGTCGTGGCGAAGCGTGCCGACCGTACGGCTTCCGAGGGCGTGGTTGTAACGAAGATCGTGGGACAGAAGGCCTACATGCTCTGCCTGGCCTGCGAAACGGACTTCGTGGCACAGAATGCCGAGTATACGGCCTCGGCCGAGGCGATGCTGGAGGTTGCCGTAGCCACGGACGCTGCCGATCGTGATGCGCTGCTGGCTGCCAAGAATGCCGAGGGCCACACCGTAGAGGAGATGGTTACGGAGAAGTCGGGTCAGACGGGCGAGAAGATCGAACTGGCCTATTACGCCCGGATCGAGGCTCCCTATTGCGCCGCCTACGTACACTTCAACAAGAAGCTGGGTACGCTGCTGGGCTTCAACAAGGAGGTTCCGGCCGAGGTTGCCCACGTCGTTGCGATGCAGGCTACGGCCATGGCTCCGGTATCGATTTCGGAGGCCGACTGCCCGGCCGAGGTTGTCGAGCACGAGCGCAAGATCGCCGTGGAGGCCATGAAGCAGGATCCGAAGAACGCCAACAAACCCGAGGCCATTCTGGAGAAGATCGCCGAAGGCAAGATGCGCAAGTTCTTCGAGGAGAACACGCTGCTGAACCAGTTGGTCGTAGGCGAGAAGGAGACGATCGCCGACTACATCAAGAAGGCCGACAAGGAGGCCACGGTTATCGCTTACAAGCGTTTTGCGCTGGGCGAGTAATCGCGGGCATTGACCGATAACGAACAGACCGGAGCATCTCCGGTCTGTTTTTTTTGTGCCGTGTTGTGAGGCGTATCGGGAGGGCGATGGATTATGGACGGGCGAGATGTCTCAACAGCCACAGCGGATAGCGTCGCAGCGGTCCGAGTCCTCTCCAGATACGGGCCAACAGACGATGGACACGGCTGCACGGTACGATGCCGCAGATTCGTTCGCAGGGGATCATCTCCCGGTTGCGGAGGTTGCCGTCTCCCTGCAACAGCACCGATTGTTCCGTCACCTGCAGGATCCGGTGGATGACGAAATGTCCGGAGGCGGTCTGGCCCAGGACGACCTGTCCGGGTTGCAGATCTCCGGAATGAAGCGATCGGATCCGGATCCGTTCGCCGCTGCGGAAGAAGGGAAGCATGCTCTGCCCTTCGACACGGATCGAGACGTCGCGGCCTTCGGCCAACAGTTGCCGGATCAGTTCGAAGGCCGGTTGATTGGGAAGTGTTTTCACGGGTTCGGATTTTTAATGTGCGGACGGGGCGTGTGGGTCTTTGCACCCGGGTCTTCGAAGCAGGCGTCGCCGAGGAGGGTCCGGCAGACGAGTCTTGCCGCATCGGCATCGGGACGACATGCCAGGTGATAGATCGGTATTCGCTCGACGATCGTTCCGAGCAGCCGGCAGACCGCTTCCCGCAGTTCCGCATGGTGGATAAAGGCTGGAGGTGTCGAAGGGAAGAGTGCTCCGAATGCTTCGAGAGTCCGCAAGCGGCGGATTCGGTTTTCGGGGGCCTGGGAGAGTCGTATGATGGCCGCGACGGGATGGGCTTCGTTGCGATAGCAGGGTAGTTTCCCGCTCCAGGGGGATCCCCAGGCCCGGATATTCCCCGAAGAGACCTCGATGAAGGGGCTGTCGTCGTTAAGCAGCGAGGCGCCGGGAATGTATTGACGCCAGAGTCGGGTGTGAGTGCTCTTCCCGGTTCCCGATTCGCCGAGAAAAAGGATGCTGCGATCCCGGTAAAGAAGGGCCGAGGCATGGATGGCAACTGTTGCTCGATGCAAGGCCGCAAGGTTGAATATCATCCAGAACCCGAAGCGGAAGAGCCCCGGATGGAGCTCGGAGGGAATGTGGCAAAGAGCCGGCTCTCCGGTCCCGGAGACCCGGAATCGGACGGTCGGATCCCCGTTTCGGGGTGTCATTTCGAGGAGGAAGCCCTCGGCATCGTCTCCGAAGCAACAGTCGGCATCGGCATCGGCAAAGTCAAATCTGAGGAGCTCGTGCCAGTTGGCGCCGCGTTCGAGTGTCTTTGCGGTCTCCAGACGAAACCCCCGGACGACCTCGCAGCCTTCGCCCCTTGCCCGTCCTGCCGGGCCCTGGACGACCTCGGCCTCAGACGGCCTCGCCCGCCCCTCTCCCGTAACGGTGAATGGCCTTAACGCACCGGCGAACCCCCGGGGGATGACGGCATCGGGCAATTGTACCGGAATTCCGGCGATTTCCACCTTCATGCTTTTCGATTTACAGTGAAACGATAACCCGCTTCAAGCGTCAGAATCCGATGACATCCGGGAAGGGACTCTTCACGATGTGCGACCACAACGACTGTCAGCCGGGGATCCCGGGCTTCGAGGGCCTCCAGCGCCTCCAGAAGTTCGCGTTCGGTCCGGGGGTCGAGCGACGAGGTGGATTCGTCGAAGAGCAGCAGATCGGCACGCCGGTAAAGAGCCCGGGCTATGGCAATGCGCTGTCGTTGTCCACCCGAAAGGCGACCTCCGCCTGTGCCAATCGGAGTCTCGAGGCCTTGTGGAAGCGTCCTGATGAACTCCTCCAGCCGGGCCGTACGAAGCGCGTCGGCCATTCTTGCGGCATCGATCTCTTGCGGGGAGACGCCCGGGGCGATGTTCTCGGCAAGACTCCCGGCGCGGAAAAAGGGATGCTGCGAAACATATCCGATGTGCCGTTGCCAGGCTTCTCGATTCTCAGCCTCGAGCAGCGTTCCATCGATGCGGATTTCACCCTGCGACGGCTCGTAAAGACCTGCCAGAAGTCGCAGAAGGGTGGTTTTCCCCATTCCCGAGGCTCCTTGGATTCCGAGCCGCTCGCCTTTCGGAATCGAGAGATCAAGATGATGAAGCACCTCGCGGTCGCATCCCGGATACCGGAATGATACATCCCGGATCTGGATTCCGCACTCGAAGGGCAACGGATTCTTGGATTCCACGGGAGCAGAAGCCGTTGCGATGCTCTCCGAGGCTCGATTCAGCTCCTCCACGGCATATCGGTTGCGGCGTATCGAGGCCCAGCAGCCCATCATGCTCCTCACCGAGGGCATCAATCGCAGAGTTGCTATGGCGAGGGCTCCGAACTGCAGGGCCGAATCCCTGTTTCCGATCCCGACGACGATCCACAACGTCAGTCCGATGATGATTGCGTTTTCGAGAACCGGCATCGGCAGCATCCTCAGGGAGGCTTCGCGGTTGCGGGCGAGGATCTCGATCCTGCGGTTCTTCTCGAAGTCCTCGAACAGCGTGTCGAACCCTCCGCCGAGCATGATGTCGGCATATCCGCGGAAACTCTCGGCAACGAGTCGCTGATTGCTGCCTCGGGCGCGTTCGCCGGCCTCCGCACATCGGGCGATTCTCCGATGCACCCATCTGCCGTAACTCCATCCCACGGGTAGAAAAAGGAGGGTGGCGATGCCTGCCGCCCGGGGTGATAGCACGACCAGCGCACCGAGGATCGAGAGCGTCAGCAACCCTTCGGCGACCATCGTAGCCGCGGGACGCAATACTCCGGATGCGAAAGCCCGGGTCGAGACGTTGACCTTGCGGGCCAGCGCAAGGGGATCCTCCCGGTCGATGAAGAGCAGTCCCCGGTTGAGAAAGCCGTGATAGAGATTTCGGGAGAGCGATCCGTAGAGTTCGTTGACAAAACGGTTTTCGAAGCGGACGAGCCGGAGATTCACGAAACTCTTGATCCAGGTGAAGATCACCACGGCTCCGCCTGTCACCGCCATGAAACACCGCGGAGAATGAATTCCCGAAAGCCGGAATAACCTGGCCGGCAGGCCGTTTCCTGCGAGCGACTCCGAATCGAGCAGCAACGCCAGCAGGGGAAGCAGTGCGGCGATACCGGCGAAGTTGAGGCCTGCGCGGACGAACAGCGAAAGGACCACGCCGAAACTCCGGCGACGGAATTCGACGGGTAGCGTTGCGAGGATTTTTTTCAAGCGTTTATTTTCTCGATTTTACCGAGACGGACATACCACAAAAATCCTTCCGTTTTTTCATAACCCATCTCACGCAGGAGCCGGAGGTATTCCCGGATCTGTTTCCGGTATCGTTCGGCATCGAGTTCTCCGAACTTGTAGTCGACCACGACGGCGTGTCCGCAGCCGTCGGTCATCACCCGGTCGGGTCGTCGGGTCGAGGGGTTTCCCGGGAGGATGATCTCCTGTTCGTTGCGGACGCGGGTCCATTTTCCGCTGAACCATTCATGCACCTCGGGGAGTTCGAGGGCCCGGGCGATCCGCTGCCGCAGGGTGTCGGCCTCCGCCGCCGAGAGGATGGCGTCGTGTTGCATCTGTTCGACGGCGCGGTAGATCTGCGCCTCGTCTTCGGCCTGTTCGAAGGCTTTGTGCATCAGGATCCCGAAGTTCCGGGGCGAGAGTTCGGCCTCAGACTCCTCCTGGAAATAGCGCTGCGAGGGGAGCTTCAACCTCAGATCGGCCCGGGCCGTGGGGTACTCTTCGAGGACGATGTGGCGGGTTTCGGGAGCTGCCGACTCCGGGGTTTCGGGCGGCGCAAACTCCCCGAAGGTGAAACGCTCGCCGGTTTCATCGGACTCGTAATGGCCGACCAGATCCCCCAGAATGGCCCGCTCCTGCTCCGTGTGCAGACTTCCGAGCACCAGCGCCCCAACGGTTCGGGTGTTGCGTTGAGGGATGAAGACGTGCAGGGATTCGGCCGCTCGGGTGAGGGCCACATAGAGGAGGTTGATGTTGTCGACATGCGAGTAGACCAGTTCGCGGTAATACTCCGCCGAGAAGTCCGATTCGGCCATCGACTTGCGATAGCGTACGGGGAATTGTCCGATCTGGCCGGCCTCTCCGGCGCGGGCTTCGGCCCAGACGATGTTCTGGATCGATCCGCCGGATTTGGGATCCAGGGCCCACGAGCAGTAGGGAATGATCACGGCGGGTTTTTCGAGACCCTTGGCCTTGTGGATGGTGGATATTTCGATGGTCGAGAGGCTTTCGTCGACGCTCAGCGAGCGGTTGCAACCCGTTTCGTCCCACCAGCGCAGGAAGAGGGCGATATCGGCGATCTTCGTGGCGCAGAAGGTGATGATCTGTTCGTGAATGGCCTGGAGATAGGCCGTTTCCCGGCGGTCGCCCTGGAGGTTGAACTCCATGACGATGCGTTCGAACGCCTCCTCGGGAGACAGCAGGCGGATCGACCGGAAGAATGCGATTTCGCCGTCGCTCAGCGGAGAGTCGAAGGCCCGGGCGAGGTAATGGTTGAAGACGGCCCGCGAAAGGGAATCCTCGGTATTGAGCGCCAGGCGCAGGGTGGCGGCGATGAACGAACTGACGGGTGCGTTGCCGATGATGAGTGCCTCCTGAGTCATGACGTCGAAGCGGTAGCGGGGATCCTCGTTGCGCTGTTTGAAGTCGAGGAGTTCGGCGGCGACGCGGGCCCCGTCGGAAGCGCTTCGGACAAGGATCATGATGTCGCGGGGTCGGAATCCGCGATCCAGCAATTGACAGATCCGCTCCACGACGGGAGGACGTTCGGCAAAGGTCTCCACGCAGACATATCCGGGATTCAGACCCTTTCGGCGCGGTGTCTGGGCATGGTTCCGATAGGCGTCGGACAGCGTGTCGCGGAGCTCTTCGGCCTGCGCCGGGGGGATGGCTCCGCCCTCCACGGCGGCCGTGAGGGTATCGTTGAGTTGCCGGTTGTCCTGTTCGACGAGGTGGGCGATGCAACGGTTGTTGAACTCCACGACCCGGGGCAGGCTGCGCCAGTTCTCGCGCAGGACGCAAACTTCGGTATCGGTCATTCCGAGGGCCTGGCGGGCCTTGTCGTGCAGAATGCGCCAGTCGCCGCCGCGCCATCGGTAGATCGACTGTTTGATGTCGCCGACGATCAGTACGGAGTTCTTTTCGGACTGAGCCATGGCGTTGCGCAGCAGGGGCAGGAAATTCTCCCACTCCTTGGCGGAGGTATCCTGGAACTCGTCGATCATGAATCGGTCGAAACGGTTTCCGACCTTTTCGTAGATGAACGGGGCGTCGTTGTGGTCGATGAATTCGGCGAGCAGGTATTTGGTTTCGGAGAGCAGCATGAGGTTCTGCTCCTCGCAGAGTTGCTGGACGCGGGCGTAGAGGTCGGCCAGCAGGGCGAAGCTGCGGAAGTTCTCACGCAGGAGGTTGCAGGTATTCCAGCGGTGGATGTTTTCGTCGTAGAGGCTTTTCATCCGTTCGAGCAGCGGTCGCAGTAGGGGAGCGAGGCGGCGCGAGGGGGTGTTGGCCTTGCCCCATTTTGATTCGTCGGCGGCAGCTTCGCGGACGCGGGATCCGTAGGCGTCGCGGGATCCTGCGGCCACCGTATAGAACCAGCGGGCGAATCCGGCGCCTTTGTAGGGGAAATCCTCGATTGAGAGTCCTTCCCGGGAGATGATCTCCAGGGCCTGTGCGGCGGTTTGGCGGAGCTCCTTTTTTGCGGTTTCGGCGTGAGCCGTAATCCGGGAGACGATTTTTTCGAGCTCCTGGCGTGAGGGGGCTTTGTTGAGGGCCTCTTTGTTCCGTTCCTTGAAGATCTCTCCGGCCAGGGCGAGGATGCCGTCGCGGACATCCCATTTGAGACCTTCGTCGATCCGTTCCTGGACGAATGCCGAGAGCCAGCGCTGGAGATCGGGATCGACGGTGATCTGTTCGATCAGGGCATCGGCCCCCTTGGAGAGCACCGAGGAGGTTTCGATCTCGACGTTGTAGTTCAGATCGATGCCGAGCTCCTTGATGAAAGCTCTCAGGATGCGTTGGAAAAAGGTGTCGATCGTCAGGACGGTGAAGCGCGAATAGTCGTGGAGGATCTTCGAGCGGGCCACGGCGGCTCGTTTGCGCACGGATTGTTCATCGAGAGCGAGGTCGTCGCAGAGATCCTTCAGATAGGGGCTGGGGGCATTGCTGGCCAGACGGTGGATCTCTTTCAGGATGCGGGATTTCATCTCTTCGGTGGCCTTGTTGGTGAAGGTCACGGCGAGGATATGCCGATAGAGTTCGGGCTCCTCGATCACGTCGTGGACATACTTGTAGGCCAGCTGGTATGTTTTTCCGGAGCCGGCGCTGGCATTCAGGATCTTCGCTCTCACTGTTCGGAAATTCGTTTCTGTCAGGTAAAAGTACGAAACAAAACCCGAAATTCGTAAGATTTTCGTAAATTAGCGCATCAAAACCGTACCGAGAGATGAAAAACAAGTTTTTGACCATGCTGCTGCTGACCGTATTCGGCGGGGTGCAGGCGCAGACGACCGCAGGGAGCGGCGAACAACGCGAGTGGCTCACCACGTTTACGGCCGTGGAGGTCACGGCACCGCTCGACATCCGCTTCATCCAGGTTCCCGACACGGAGGCTCCGCGGATCATCTACGATACGAAGGGTTCGTATTCGACCCGTTTCCGCTTCGAGGTGCGGGACAAGGTTCTCACGATCTCGGAGCGTCCCGACTCGCGGCGCCCCGAGCGTACGCAGGTGACGGTCTGCTACAATTCGCTGGAGCGTATCGCCATTGCGGATGCCACCGCGCAATTCGACAGTGTGATTGTGGCGACGGTTCTGGACCTCACGGTGGGGGGTATGGCCCAGGTTACGGCGACACTTGATGTCAAGGATCTCAAGCTCGAGATCACGGGCAAGAGTCAGACCCTGTTGAAGGGCTCGGCCCGTTATCTGTCGCTGTTCCTCTCCTCGGGGATGCTGGAGGCCGGATCGCTGGAGGTGATGTCGGCCCTCGCCAACGTCACCAGTACGGGTGCGGCGTCGCTGTGGGTGACGGACCGCTTCGAGGGCCGGACCTCGACGGGCGGGAAGATCATCTACAAGGGATCTCCGACGGTCATCCGCGGAGGCGAGAAATTCATGGGCGGGGACATCACCCGGATCGAGGAGTGATCAAACGCGCGGTTGTCGGGCGGGTCGTGAGGCCTTCCCGCCGCTTTGGATACGGATCATGAAGAGCTTTCTATACGAAGTTGCGTCGGATCTTTACGCCCGCTACGGGGAGCGGCTTTCCGAACGGTCGCTGCTTTTTCCGTCGCGTCGTGCGCGGCTGTTTTTCGTCGACGCGCTGTCTCGGATCGTTGAACGCCCGCTGTGGCAGCCCGCCTGGGTGACCATCGACGATCTGATGACCGAAATTTCGGGCCTTCGGAGCGGCGATCGCGTGCGCCTCATCACGGAGCTCTACAAGATCTATGCGGAGTATCATACCGAAACCTTCGACCGGTTCTACTTTTGGGGCGACATGCTCCTGACGGATTTCGATACGATCGACAAATACGCCGTGGATGCCGACCAGCTGTTCCGCAACATCACCGATATCAAGGAGCTGGAGGCCGACATATCGTACCTTACGCCGCGGCAGCTGCAGATACTCCAGTTCTGGTCGACGCTGGGTGCGGAGGCCGATCTTTCGGCCGAGAAGCGACGTTTCCTGGCCATCTGGAAGACGCTGGGACCGATCTATCGTCGTTTTCGGGCCCGTCTTGCGACGCTGGGCATTGCCTATGGAGGCATGATTCAGCGGGCTGCCGCCGAACGGCTTCAGGCCGGGGAGTTCACCTTCGCGGAACCGCGGCGCTACGTTGTGGCGGGTTTCAATGCCCTTTCGGAGTGTGAGAAGACGCTGTTCCGGTTTCTTGCGACGGCTGCCGAAACCGATTTCTACTGGGATTACGACTCCTATTATACCGCTTCTGCGGAGCAAGAGGCGGGGATGTTCGTACGGGAGAATGTCGTGCGTTTCCCGCCCCGGGGTTCGATCTCGCATGACAACATGTCCTCGGAAAAGGAGTTGACGTCGGTGGCCACGGTGTCGAACGCCGTGCAGTGCAAGGCTGCGGCGGGCATCCTGCGACGACTGGCCGCGGAGGGACCGCTCGACAAACGCACGGCCGTGGTGCTGACGGACGAAAACCTGTTGTTGCCGCTGCTGTATGCCCTTCCGCCCGAGATCGGCCGGGTGAACGTCACGATGGGCTATCCGTTGCGTACGAGTCTGGCCTATACCTTCGTCGAGCGCCTCGTCGAACTCCAGAACCACCGTCGGGTCAAGGGCGACGGGTGGAGTTTCTACCATGCCGATGTGGTCGGGATTCTCTCCCATCCCTACGTTTCGGAGAGCGATCCCGAGCTGACGCGGCAGCTGCAGGAGGAGATCGTCCGAGAGCGGCGCATCTCGGTGGATGCCGCCTGGCTGTGTCGCAACGACCTGCTCGAAGGGATCTTCACGGCGGCGGAGGGGTGGCACGGATTGTCTGACTGGCTGTTGGGGGTGCTCGGCCGTGTGGCCCGGATTCCATACGACGGGGACGATGCCCGTCAGCGCGTGGAGTTTCTGGCGGTTCTCGCCGAAGAGATCGCCAAACTTCGCAATTCGTTGGATGCCTGTGATCTGGATCTTACGACGGAGATCTACGCCTCGCTGCTTCGGCGCCATCTTCAGACGTTGCGGATCCCTTATGAGGGAGAACCGCTCGAAGGGGTCCAGGTGATGGGAATTCTGGAGACGCGCAATCTCGATTTCGAGAATGTCATTCTGCTGTCGATGAACGACGACAACTTCCCGGGCAACCACATGGCCCAGGCCTCGTTCATACCCTACAATCTGCGTGCGGCCTACGGACTTCCGACTCCGGAGCATCACGAAGGGGTCTATGCCTATTACTTTTACCGGCTGTTGCAACGGGCCCGGCGGGTCTGGATGCTCTATTGTTCGCATGCCGACGACAAATCGACGGGCGAACCGAGCCGCTACATCTACCAGCTGGATTATGAAAGCGGATTTCCGGTGCGCAAGGTGGAGGTCGGGGTGGATGTGAATCTGGTGCGGACCGCACCGATCGAGGTGGCGAAGGACGAGTCGGTTCTTCGGCGTCTGGGGCGTTTCACCGATCCGTCCTCGCAGGCGACGCTTTCGCCGACGGCCTTTTACCGGTATGTGGCCTGTCCGCTTCGCTTCTACTTCCATTCGGTGGCACGGCTGGAGACCGACGACGAGATCACGGAGGAGGTCGATGCTCCGATGTTCGGGACGATTCTCCATGCGGCCCTGCAGAAACTCTACACACCGGTCATCGGGGAGCATCATCCGGGTCGGACGCTTCGGACGCTGCTTCGTACGGGCTCCGTGGCTTCGGCCGTCGAGGCCTCGATCAACGAAAACTACCTGAACGACCCGCGGGCCACGACGGAGGACTATACGGGCAATCTGCTGCTGGTCAAGGATATCGTGACGCGTTATCTGCGGGGGGGCGTGATGCCTTACGATGCGGCTCACGACGCCTTTACGGTGCAGGGATTGGAGCAGCCGGTGTCCTATGGATTTGAATTCACGGCGGGCGGCGATACGTTGCGGATGAAATTTGCGGGCATTGCGGACCGTATCGACCGGCTGGACGACGGGACGCTGCGCGTGGTCGACTATAAGACCGGGGCGCCGCATCTGGAGTTCGCGGGGCTCGACAGCCTCTTCCACGGCGAGGGGAAGCAGCGTCTTTCGAATATCCTCCAGACGCTTCTGTATGCCATGATGCTCTACCGCACGCAGGGGCTCGACGCCGAGCCGACACTCTATTACGTGCGTGCGATGAACCGGGAGGATTACCTTCCGACCCTGGACGATCGTCAGACGGGGATCCGCGGCGGGCGCTATACGCTCTATGCCGGACGTTTCGAGGAGCTGGTTCGCGAGACACTGTCCGAGCTGTATGACCCCGCAACGCCGTTCCGCCAGTGTGTTGATGCGGATACGTGCCGTTTCTGCGATTTCAACGTTATCTGCAAGCGATAACCTTATCCACGGGGCTTCCGGAATATGCCGGATGGGAGTTTTCGTCCTGTTTTTCGGAGCCAGACAATCGCTTCGGAGAGGGTAGTCGCTCTGTATTGGATCCGGAATGCGCCCGCGGCCACTTTGGAAAGAATTTTGCGGTTTCGAGAAAAAGTGTAATTTTGTAAAAGAATTCTAAACACCTCCGACGATGAACCTGCGACGATTCCGGAGCCTGGGAATGCTTGTAACGCTTCTTACGGCTCTTCTGTTCAGTTCCTGTGCCGTGCGGCCCGTAGGTCCGCGGCCTCCGCGCCGTCCGCCTCACGAGGTACCGCCTCCGCCGGGCTACGGTCCTCACCATCCCGGTCCTCAGCACCCCGGCAAACCCGGCAAACCGAAGAAGCCGAAGAAACCCCGCAAGCAGAAACCGCCCAAACCGCCCAGGCGGTATGACGATCCGCGTTTCTGAGTGGTCCGATATGTAAAAACCCCGAGGAGTCTCTCCCCGGGGTTTTTCGTGTCCGGATGCGGGGTGACAGCGCCGTGTTTGCCGAGCGGTTTTGCGATTTCCGCCGCTGCTATCCTGCCGCCGCTTTTCGTCCGTTGTTGCTTCCGCCGCGTTGCTTTCCGACCGTCGCTTTGCCGCTGTTATTTTCTCGCCGCCGCTTTTCTGCTGCTGCGCCGCCGCTTCCCTGCCTCCTGTCCCCCCCCCGGGATACTCCTTCCGCCCGTCAGAGTTTGACGACGAAATACCCGGCACCGCTGCGACGTGCGGCTTCGATGCCGATCGGGGAATCTTCGAAGATGAGCGTTTCGCGCGGTGAGCACCCTTCGCGGCGCATCACCTCCAGAAAGCAGTCGGGCTCGGGCTTCGGCCGTTCGATGTCCAGCCCCGAAAGGATACCGTCGACCCGGCCGAGGGGCGCTTCGTCCGCCGGGGTGTCGGGACCTCCGATTCCGAGATGACGCATGACGTGGTCGATGTTGGCACGGCTGCCGGTCGAGACCACCCACACGCGGCCGCCCAGGCTGCGGAACTGGCGGCAGAACTCCCACAGCGGACGGTTCAGCCGCACCGTGTCGAAAAACGACGGATAGAGGGCAATCTTGCGCAGCCGCAGCCGTTCGCGCTCCGCGGGGTCGGTGATGCCGTACTGCGTGAGAAACTCCTCGCAGCGCATGCCGAAGTAGCGGGCCGCATACTCCTCCTCGGAGAGGGGATACCCCGCCTCTCCCAGCGCCGCGACGTAGGCCAGCGTATTGGCCCGGCGGGTGTCGGCCAGCGTGCCGTCGAAATCGAGCAGCAACAGACGGATGCGGGTATCGAAGCCTGCGGAAGCCATCAGTCAAAGGATTGCATGCCCGACTGAGCCAGACGCATCAGCCGCTGGTATTCGCCCGGGGAGAGCTCCATGAAGAAGTAGTGGATCGGGTCGACGCGCATTCCGTCCTTGCGCACCTCATAATGCAGGTGAGGGGCCAGCGAGAGTCCGGTATCCCCCGAGAGCGCGATGATATCTCCGCGCCGGACGCTTTGGCCCTTGCGGACGTTGATCTGCGAGAGGTGGCTGTATGAGGTTTCGTATCCGTTTCCGTGGTCGATGACGACGGTTTTTCCCTGTGTCGAACTGCGGGACGAGACCTCGCGGACCACGCCGTCGGCCGTTGCGAAGACGCGTGAACCTTCGGGGATGGTGTAGTCGACACCCTGATGGGACTGGAGGGTCTTGAAGAAGGGATGGATGCGCATGCCGTAGGAGGCGGTCAACAGGGTGAGCTGCTTGTTGATCACGGGCTGGATCGAGGGAATATGGTTGCATCCGCTGCCTACGGTGTCGATACGGGCCTGGAGGGCCAGATAGGAGTCTCCGAGCTTGACCATCTGCCGCTCCATGTCGAGTACCCCTTCGCGCAGTTCGCGTTTGAGCTGGCGGGTCGAGCGACCGACGATCTTCTCATAGGTGGCCGTCTGGCGCTGTTCCACTTCGTCCTCGAAGTCGTAGGGTTCCGATTCGAAGAGGATGCGGAAGACGTTGCGGTCGCGGTCGGAGAGGTTCCCGAGGACCGTCGACAACGAGTCGTAGCGCTGTTCAAGAGCGAGGTATTCGCTGCGGAGGCGGTCGGTCGAGTGTTTGAGCTGGTGCTCGAAGGGGGTGTCGAAGAAGATCGAAAACCCGATGTAGTAGAGCACGGCGACACCGAACCAGACGAACAGATGCACCGTTGCGCTGATGATCCGTTGTTTGCGGCGTTTGCGCCGCCGGAGGCGTTCGAGATCCTTTTTTCCGGCCATGATCAATACTTTTCGAAGTTGGTTTCGCGCAGGTTCTCCATCAGTCGTTCGTACTCTTCGGCCGTCATGTCGCGGTTGAAGTAGTTGATCGGATTGACGGGAACTCCTTTATGAATCACCTCGTAGTGGAGGTGGGGGCCGGTCGAACGGCCGGTGTTTCCGGTCCGGGCGATGACCTGGCCGCGCACGACCGAATCTCCGGGTTGGACGAGGACGTCGCTCAGGTGTGCATATCGGGTTTTATAGCCGAATTCGTGGTTGAGGAGCACCTGGTGTCCGTATCCGCCGTTGTATCCGTTTTCGGAGGCGATTTCGACGACGGCGTCACCCGTGGCGTAGACGGGCGTGCCGCGGTCGCAGCCGAAGTCGACCCCCGTGTGTGCGATCACGCGGTGGAGCACGGGGTGGAAGCGCCGCGGGGTGAAAGCGCCGATATGGTTGTTGTGCAGGGCCTTGCGGTCGATGGGCCAGATGGCGGGTACGGCCATGGCCAGCTGCTCCTTGTTGCGGGAGAGCTGCTGGAGCTCGTCCATCGATACCGATTCGAGATAGAGCGTGCGGGCCAGGGCGTCGAGC
>CALUKK010000147.1 GCA_944321205.1 uncultured Alistipes sp. | reverse complement strand
GCCCGGCCACGGAGATGATCCACGCCATCTCGAAGGGCGGGCTGGGTTTGATCGTCATCTGCGAGGGTGACCGTATCGAGGGCATCGTTACGGACGGAGACGTGCGTCGGGCCATGGAGCGGCTGCGGGGCGAGTTTTTCAACATCAAGGCCAAGGATATCGCCACGCCGCATCCGAAGACGATCGCTCCGACCGAGAAGTTGATCGAGGCGGAGAAGATGATGACGCGCAACAAGGTAACCTCGCTGCTGGTGACGGACGAGTCGGGCAAGCTGGTCGGCGTGATCCAGATCTACGACATCAAGCTCTGACCGGGCCCGCGGGGAGAGAGCCGATAACCCGTGAGGTAAGAAAGCCGGGGTCAACAATCCGGAACAGTCAGGGGGAAGGTCGATAACCCGGGCCGCCGGAATGACACAAGCCGACACCTGTCGTAAATGCGATCTGGAGACATGACCCCTTGAGATATCGAGAGGAACATTGGATCCTTCATGCCGAACCTTGTTGAAACCCGCTCAATTCATTCGTGCAGCTTGTAGCCTGACTCTATTTGGTTTCGGGAGAGTCTGTTTCCCGCCTGCCTCCAAAACCGATTGTCCAAAACAAAAGGGAGAGACCCCGCAAGAGGTCTCTCCCTTTTTTGATTCATGTTTCTTTGGCTGAAAAAGAGCTTGTCAACGGGCTCGGAGGCCTCTGCCCTCAGAGCCGAGCGATCAGCGCATCGATCTGTTCGTCGGTGGTTGCCCAGCTGGTGACGAAGCGCACGACGGACTCCTCCTCGCCGCGCGCTCCCCACAGTTCGAAAGTGGCGTACTGATTCAGACGGTCGATTTCGCGATTGGGCAGGACGAAAAATTGTTGATTGGTCGGCGAGTCGATGTAGCAACGATAACCCTTTGCCAGCAGGGCCTTTTTCAGTTTCATGGCTGTCCGGATGGCCTGGCGGGCGATTTGCCGATAAAGTCCGTCGGTAAAGAGCGTCTCGAACTGAATGCCCAGCAGCCGTCCCTTGGCCAACAGGGCGCCGTGCTGTTTGACCAGGGTGAAGAAGTGCGGCAGCAGCTCGGGCCGCGGGATGACGACTGCCTCGCCGAAGAGCGTGCCGACCTTGGTTCCGCCGATATAGAAGACCTCGCACAGCCGGGCAATGTCGGGGAGCGAGAGCGTGTTTCCGTCGGCGGCAAGACCGTATCCGAGGCGGGCACCGTCGAGGTAGAGCGGAATTCCGTGCCGTTGACAAACGGCGTGCAACGCCTCCATTTCGTCGAGCGAGTACAAGGTTCCGAACTCCGTGGGGTGCGAAATGTAGAGCATCCCCGGAGCAACCATATGGGGCCATGTCTCGTCTCGGTAGAAACCGTCGATAAACGCCTCGACCTCCGAAGCCCGCACCTTTCCGTCGTAGGATGGCAGCGTGAGAACCTTGTGGCCGGACGCTTCGATGGCTCCGGCTTCGTGGACGTTGATATGTCCCGATGCGGCGGACAGCACCCCTTCGTGGCGTCGCAGCAGACCGTCGATGACCGTAGCGTTGGTCTGCGTACCGCCGACCAGCAGGTGAATTTCGGCCTGCGTGGCGTCGCATGCCTGTCGGATAAGTTTGCGGGCCCGTTCCGTATGGGAGTCGCAGCCGTATCCGGGCGTCTGTTCGAGGTTGGTCTCCAGCAGACGGCGCATCACCTCGGGGTGCGCCCCTTCCATATAGTCGCAATCGAAATGCAGCATGTTGAATGATTTTGTGGCTTTTTCGGATGTCGGAATGACTCTTCGGGAGTCTCCGGGAGCACTTTGCGTACCCTCTCCCTCTCCTTGCTTTTACTGTTGTATCTTGACCAGTTGCTCGCGGTAGGCGTTCAGAATCCGGGACTTGGAGATGAAACCCCGATAATGGTTCTGCTTGTCGACGACGGGAAGCATCCAGGTATGCTTGTCTTCGAACTTCTCCATGACACTCTGAATGGCCTCATGTTCGAGGATCTTGTCCGGGGGCGGAATCATGTAATAGGAGATCGGACGTCCGTATTTCTCGGGTTTGAACATGTCTTCGCGCAGGTCGTCGAGCTGGACGATGCCCAGCAGCCGTCCGAAGTTGTCGATTACGGGGAAGATGTTGCGCCGGGCCGTGGAGATGATGTGGACGATATCTCCGAGGGTCATGTTCTCCTTGATACGCAGGAAGTCGGTCTCCATCAGATCTTCGAGCTTGAGGAAGACGAAAACCGACTGGTCCTTGTCGTGAGTCAGAAGTTCCCCCTTCTGCCGGAGTTGTTTGGTATAGATCGAGTCTGGATCGAGGTAGTAATCGACGGCGAACGAGATGCAGGCGGTGATCATCAGCGGAATGAAAAGTCCGTAACCGTTCGAGAGCTCGGCGATGAGGAAGATCGAGGTCAGCGGGGCGTTCATCACGCCGGACATCACGCCGGCCATCCCGACGAGCGTGAACGAAACGATCGACACGTTCCAGTGAAACAGCAGGTTGCAGACCAGCGCCAGGGATGCGCCGGTGAAGGCTCCGACGAACAGCGAGGGGGCGAATGTTCCGCCGACGCCGCCTGCGGCGTTTGTCGAGGCCATGGCGATGACCTTGAAGAACATCGTGGCGATGACGAAGAGGACGACGACCCAGTCGATTTCGCGGAAACGGTAGAAGAGCGAATTGTCGAACAACTCCTGGGCGTTTCCGTGCATCAGGGAGGTGAAGCCTTCGTAACCTTCGCCGTAGAGGGGCGGGAAGACGAAGATCAGAATGCCGAGGATTGCGCCGCCCCAGATCCACTTCTTGTATTGCTTGTCGATGCGCTTGAAGAACCTGCCGATGCGGGCGTTCATCGAGGTGAAGTACCAGGCCATCAGCCCGCACAGGATCCCGAGAAGAATGAAGAGCGGGATCTGCCACAACTCGAAGGCATCTTCGGGGGCGAGGGTTACGGCCAGAATGGGATCGAACCCGCGGAAGGTGAAGGCGATGGTGGTGGCGGTGATTGAGGCGATGAGCAGCGGGATGACCGATGCTGCGGTGATGTCGAGCATGAGGATCTCCAGGACGAAGACCACTCCCGTGATCGGGGCCTTGAAGATGGCGGCCAGGGCGGCTCCGGCGCCGCAACAGAGCAGCAGCGTGGAGTGTTTGTAGTTGAGATGGACCAGCCGGCTGACATTCGAACCGATGGCCGCTCCGGTGAGGACGATCGGGGCCTCGGGACCTACCGAACCTCCGAAACCGATGGTTGTGGCACCCCCGACGATCGACGTCCAGCAGTTGTGGGCGGCGATCCGGGAGTTGCGGCTCGACATGGCATAGAGTACGCGCGTGACCCCTTCAGAGATGTTGTCGCGCACGATGTACTTGACGAAGAGCGTGGCGAGGATGATACCCACGGCGGGGTAGATCAGGAAGAGGAAATGGGCACTGTCGACGGGGAACCAGTTTGTAAGACCGGTTTTGATGGCATAGAGCAGCATCTCGAAGAGATAGGTTCCCAGTCCGGCGAGCGCACCGACCACCACCGCCAGCAACATCATCATCTGGCGGTTTGAGAGCCTTCGGGTTAACCGCAGGAAGGCGGCATAGATGCGATCGGCGCGGATCTCCATGCGTGAATACGGGGATCAGTGTTTGAATTTGGCGGCGTATTGCCGGGCCTGCTCGTCGATGAGCTGCTGGTCCTCGAAGTAGTTGATCTTCATGGCACGGCGGACCTCGGCGAGGGTTTCGGCGGCGGCGGTGCGGGCCGTTTCGGAGCCTTTGCGCAGCACGTCGTAGACTTCGCCGATGCGGGCCTCGTAGTAGTGGCGTCGTTCCCGGATGGGCTCGAGCGTTTCGTTGAGGATGGCGATGAGCAGCCGTTTGACCTTCACGTCTCCCAGACCGCCGCGGCGGTAGTGATCCTTCAATTCCTCCAGCGAGGCGTATTCGGGCAGGTATTTGGCGAAGTGTTCCGGGCGGCTGAAGGCGTCGAGGTAGGTGAAGACCGTATTGCCCTCGACCTTGCCGGGATCCTCCACGCGCAGATGGTCGGGATCGGTATACATGCCCATGACCTTCTTCTTGACCTCGTCGGCCGTATCGGAGAGGTAGATGCAGTTGCCGAGCGATTTGGACATCTTTGCCTTGCCGTCCGTGCCGGGCAGACGCAGACAGGCGGCGTTGTCCGGGAGCAGGATTTCGGGCATGGTGAGGGTTTCGCCGTAGACGGCGTTGAATTTGTGGACGATTTCGCGGGTCTGTTCGAGCATCGGCTCCTGGTCTTCACCCACGGGAACGGTCGTGGCCTTGAAGGCGGTGATGTCCGAGGCCTGGCTGATGGGGTAGGTAAAGAAGCCGACGGGAATTCCCTGCCGCTGGGTGGTGTCGCCCTCAACGGCCCCTTCGGCAAAGCCGCGCAGTTGAATTTCGGCCTTGACGGTGGGATTCCGTTGCAGGCGCTGTACCGTCACCAGATTCATGTAGTAGAAGGAGAGTTCGCACAGTTCGGGAACCTGCGACTGGATGAAAAGGGTCGATTTTGCGGGATCGAGCCCCACCGAAAGGTAGTCCAGCGCCACCTCGATGATATTCTGACGGACCTTTTCGGGGTTATCGGCATTGTCGGTGAGAGCCTGCGCATCGGCAATCATGATGAATATGCGGTCGAAAAGTCCGGAGTTCTGGAGTTCCACGCGACGGCGCAGCGAACCTACGAAATGTCCCAGATGGAGGCGGCCCGTAGGACGGTCGCCGGTGAGAATGATCTTTGCCATATCGGTTAGACTGAAAATAAAGCGTTTTATTAGGGAACAAACATACGAAAAACCGCGCGGGGGACCTAAAAAAGTTGCGGGATATAGATTAATTTTATATCTTCGCCCAAGGAAATAAATACCTGCTATGACTATTATCCAACTTGAATACTTGTTGGCCGTGGCCAATTGCGGCAGTTTCTCGCAGGCTGCCGAACACTGTTTCGTGACGCAGCCGTCGTTGAGCATGCAGATCAAGTCGCTGGAGGAGGAGCTTGGAGTGGTGTTGCTGGACCGTTCGAAGAAGCCGGTGATTCCGACCGAGGCGGGGACGGTGGTGCTCGACCGGGCCCGGGAGACGCTCAAGGCCTACAACTGTATCCGGGAGGCCGTTGCCGAGCTGAAGGGCGAGACGGCGGGGAAGTTGCGTCTGGGGGTGATACCGACGGTTGCCCCCTACCTGCTTCACAAGTTCATCCCGTCGTTCGTGCACGACTATCCGAAGGTGGAGTTGGAGATTTCGGAGATGATCACCTCGGACATTGTCGAGGCGCTGAAGCGTGACCGGATCGATGCGGCGCTGGTGGCCAGCGGAACGTGCGGTGAGGGGATCCTCGAGCAGGAGCTCTTCAATGACCGCTTCTATGCCTACGTTTCGCCCGAAAATCCGCTCTACGAACGGCAGAACATCCGTATCGAGGATATCGATCTGAAGGATCTGGTGATCCTGAGCCCGGGCAACTGTATGCGGGACCAGATCATCGAGTTGTGCCAGGCCCGCCGGTCGATGCCGTCGCACTATTCGTTCGAATCGGGGTCACTGGATACGCTGATGCGCATCGTCGACTGTACGCCGTGCCTGACGATCATTCCGGAGATGGCCATCGAGTACATTCCGCCCGAACACCGCAGCCAGCTGAAGACGCTCAGCAAGGGGGCCACGTCGCGCAAGATTGCCATTGCCGTTCGCCGAACGTATGTCAAGAACTCGATCATCAAGGCGTTGACGGAGACGATTCTTGCGAGTGTCGGGGTCTCTCAGCATTGAGTGTCGGGAGCCCATCGTACCGGAGTTCGGGTCGGGACTATCTGATCGGACTGCGGCGGATATGTTTGCGATAATAGAGATAGAGTTTCCACAGTTGAAATCTCCATTTGGTGACCTGTCCGCTGCGTGCGACCTCCCGCATTAACTTGCGCCGCCGTTTACCGGAAGAAACCGGCCAGATGCTGAAACTCTGATAGAGTTCGGCTTTGTCCTGCAGATCGATTCTCCAGTCCCGAAATACATTTTTACACAGGAAGTTCCGTACGAATGCGATTTCGGCACAGGAATGGCCTTCGTTTGTTCCGGACGAGGTGGTGTTTTCCGTGTGTTTGCGGAAGCGGTTGAGTTTGCGATGGATCTCGATGACCGCAAGACCGGGTTCCGCCTTCCGGATCTGTTCGATCCAAAAGAGCCAGTCGCCGCAATAATGCATCCGGTAGAATTCGCCGGCAATGCCGTTCAGACACCCTTCCCGACGGAAAAGAACCATGCTGGCATTGTAGACGGAGTTGATCTTGAGCATGTGCGACAAGAGATATTCCCGGGAGGTGTGGGTCACGACCCTTCCGTCCTCGATCCAATGGTCGAAATCCTTCTCCAAGAGACGGTCCCTGTGATCGATAACGTGGGATCCGGTGATGCAAAGCCGGGCTTCGGGATGCTTCTCCAGTTGTTCGACCGTGGCCTGGAGAAATTCGGGGTCGGCGACATCGTCGCTTTCGGCGATCCAGACATAGCGTCCTCTTGCCAGACGGATTCCCTTTTCCCATTGCTTGAAGGGGCTTCCGCTGTTTCGCGTATTGAGCAGGATGTAGCTGATGGCAGGATGATCCCGATACTCGAGCAGGATGTTCGGGCTGTTGTCTGTGGAGCCGTCGTCCAGCAGGATGAGTTCAAAATCGGTGTATGTCTGCGCCAGCACGGTATCGATGCGTTGACGGACATATTTACTGTGGTTGTAGTTGGGAATGATGACAGAGACCGTGGGAGCGGGTTTGTCGTTGTGCCTGTGTACGATCCGGAAATACTCCTTTTCGACGGCTCTCTTTTCGCGGGTCCGTTCGTTGATCCGATAGAAAAGTTCCAGCCGGTAAGGATTGGTGAGTTGGTCCGCGGCGCCCCGACGGATCTTGTATCGGATATACTCTTCGATGGTTTTTGTGCCGTAATGACGGATGTAGAGCCGCTTAAATGAAGGAGTCTTGAAGGGGCTCAGCGGCTCTTCGTAGGGAATCGGGCGGAAACAGTCGTCCGCGATTCGGACCGGACCCTTCATGACATGCGGATTCCAGATGAACCGTACCTGTAAACGGCTTCGGACAATGGTTTTTACGTGTCGATTTTCCGGGGATTGGGGTAGTCCTTCGGGAAATCGGGCAATGAGGCTTCCGGGTTCCTGCCGGGCTTTGCCGTTGTCGCCGTAGTAGAGCCAGTTGACAAGAATTTCGTCGCAATCCGCAGCTTCGGCCAGGTATTCACCGATCGATTTCACGTGGGCTTCGGGCCCGAATGTCAGGAATTCGTCGGCATCGAGGAATGCGAACCAGCCGAATTCCCCCCCCCGGGTTTCATAGCATTCATTATAGGCCTGGAGTTGAGCGGCCTGTCGACCCCGGTAATCGATCACCGAGATGCGATGTTGCCAGGGTTTTCCCTGACAGAGTTGTAGTACGGATTCATCCCGGAGGTCGTTATTGTCGTAGATGAACAGGTGATCGAACCCCAGAGCGAGGTGGTATTCAATCCATTCCGTAAGATAATTCTCTTCGGACCGGACAATGGCACACAATGCGACTTTCGGATGCATGACGATTATGATGTATGGCAAAGGTATGAAAAATTTTCAAAATATGATTCTATTTCGTACCTTTGCAAGGTTGTATACATCTATTGAATTTTATGGACAAACTGATCGAAACGATCGTCAGCGCGATTGAAGATAAAAAGGGTAAGAATATCGTGTCGCTGGATCTCTCGGGATTCGACGGAGCGATCTGCTCGCACTTTGTGGTCTGCAATGCCGACTCCACGACCCAGGTGGCGGCCATCGCCGACGGCATTGAGGAGAAGGTGCTCGAGACGTTGGGCGAAAAGGTCTGGCGCATCGAGGGACAACAGAATGCACTGTGGATCGCCATGGATTATGTGGACGTGGTGGTTCACATCTTCCAGACGGAACTGCGCAGTTTCTATCGGCTCGAGGAGTTGTGGGCCGACGCTCCGATGGTGAAATACGAATACGAAGCGTAAAGGATTATGGCACAGAATCAGAACAAGCATAACCGGAACAACAATCCGAAAATGAACATGCCGCGACCGTCGTTGTTGTGGATCTACGGTGTGATTGCGGCCTTGATCGTCGGCTACTACCTGTTCAATCCGACGAACGATCGTCCGCTGGAAAGCGACTGGACGACGGTCCGCGAGATGGTGGAACGGGGGGATGTGACGAAGATCCAGGTGGTGAACCGGGATCAGGCCCAGGTTTTCCTTTCGAAGGAGGCGGCCGAACGTTATCGCAACGATTCGGTGGACAAACGTTTCCGGCGTCTTCCCGAGACGGGTGCCCAGTTGACCTTCACGATCGGATCGGTGGATTCGTTCCGGGAGGATCTGCAGGCTGCCGAGGAGCGTTCGGGGCAGGAGGTGCCCGTGGTCTATCAGAATGAGCGCAACGACTGGACTTCGCTGTTGGTGAATCTGCTTCCGTGGATTCTCATCATCGGCGTCTGGATCTTCGTGATGCGCTCGATGGCCCGCGGTGCGGGTGCCGGCGGAGGCGGGGGCATCATGAATGTGGGCAAGGCCAAGGCGCAGGTCTTTGACAAGGATAATTCCAAACGGGTGACCTTCAAGGATGTGGCCGGTCTGGAGGAGGCCAAGGTCGAGATCATGGAGATCGTGGACTTCCTCAAGAAGGCCGACAAATACAAGGAACTGGGCGCCAAAATCCCGAAAGGAGCCCTGCTTGTGGGACCTCCGGGTACGGGCAAGACCTTGTTGGCCAAGGCCGTGGCCGGGGAGGCCAATGTGCCGTTCCTCTCGATTTCGGGTTCGGATTTCGTCGAGATGTTCGTGGGCGTGGGCGCATCGCGCGTGCGCGACCTCTTCGAACAGGCCAAGCAGAAGGCTCCGTGCATTGTCTTCATCGACGAGATCGACGCCATCGGCCGGGCCCGGGGCAAGAATGCCGGCTTCTCCGGCAACGACGAGCGTGAAAATACGCTGAACCAGCTTCTTACGGAGATGGACGGCTTCCAGACCAATACGGGCGTCATTGTCCTTGCGGCGACGAACCGGGCCGACATCCTGGACAAGGCGCTGATGCGGGCCGGACGTTTCGACCGCCAGATCGAGGTGGGGCTTCCCGACGTGAAGGAGCGTGAGGAGATCTTCAACGTTCACCTGCGCCCGCTGAAGCTCGATCCGCAACTGGACCGTTCGTTCCTGGCTCGTCAGACTCCGGGTTTCTCGGGGGCCGACATCGCCAACGTCTGCAATGAGGCGGCGCTGATCGCCGCACGGCATAACAAGAAATTCATCTCCAAGGAGGACTTCCTGGCGGCCATCGACCGGATCGTGGGCGGTCTGGAGCGCAAGAACAAGATCATCACCGATGACGAGAAGCGTGTGATCGCCTATCACGAGGCGGGTCACGCCACGGTGAGCTGGATTCTGGAGAATGCCAGTCCGCTGATCAAGGTGACGATCATCCCGCGCGGCAAGGCGCTGGGCGCTGCCTGGTACCTGCCCGAGGAGCGCCAGATCACCACCCGCGAACAGATGATGGACGAGCTGGCCGCCACGCTTGGCGGCCGTGTGTCGGAGCAGCTGACCTTCGGCGAGGTCTCGACCGGGGCGCTGAACGATCTGGAGCGCGTAACGAAACAGGCCTATGCCATGGTGGCCTACTACGGCATGAGCGACCAGGTGGGAACGCTCTCCTATTATGATTCGACGGGTCAGAGCGACATGTCCTTTACGAAGCCCTACTCCGAGGAGACGGCGCGTCAGATCGATGCCGAGGCTCGTCGGGTGATCAATGAGGCTTACCGGATGGCCGAGAAGGTGCTCAAGGAGCATAAGGATGGATTGAAGGAACTGGCCGAGTTGCTGCTGCAGCGCGAGGTGGTCTTCACGGAGGATGTGGAGCGGATCTTCGGCAAGCGCAAGAAGGATATCGAGCGCGAACGCCGCGAGGCCGAAGCCAAGGCCCGGGAGACGCAGCCTGATGCTTCGCAGACGGCTTCGGAGACGGCAAAATCCGCCGCCGCTGAGGCCCCGACCGCTTCGACACGTGCTGCCGCCCCGGAAACCGCAACTCCAAACGGGACCGCAGCCACCGGATCCACCAACTCCCGGAAAGACGCCGAAACGAAGACCCCGTCGTCGGAGACGAAGGCCGGGAAGTAGACCGAATAGCCGAAAACCTGACTTAGACCTTGAAACCGATGAATGAAAAACTGAAGAATCTGATGGTCCGCACATTGAGCGGAGCGATTCTTGCCGTGGTAGTCCTGGGCGCCATTGCCTGGTCGCAATGGAGTTTCGGCGTGTTGCTGGCGTTGCTGCTGGTTGTGGGGATGACGGAGTTCTATACTTTGGCCGAGGCGCAGGGTGCTGCGCCGCAACGGCTCATTGGTCTCATGGCGGGACTTGTGCTGCTGGCTCTGAATTTCGCATTTGTCAGCGATGATATCGAGATTCTGGGACGAGCCAACCGGGTCTTTTCCGGAGGACTGGCTTTCATGCTGCTGCTGTTGCCCGTGATGTTCATCTGCGAACTCTTCCGGCGCCGGGAGAACCCTGTGGCCAATATTGCCGCGACGCTGCTGGGTGTGGTCTATGTGGCGCTGCCCTTTTCGCTGATGTGCTATTTCCCGATCATAGCCAGCGAGGTCTGGAGCCCGGCCGTGATGATCTTCTATATCTTCATCATCTGGGCCAACGACGTTTTCGCCTATCTGGTCGGCATGAGTATCGGACGTCATCGACTCTGTGAACGGCTCTCTCCCAAAAAGTCCTGGGAGGGATTCTTCGGTGGAGTGATCGGGGCTGTTGCGATGGGGCTTGTTGCCGCGCGGGTTCTTGATGGCGGGAGTGCCGCATGGGCGGGTCTGGCTCTTGTGGCATCGATCACCGGCGTCTTGGGCGATCTGGTGGAGTCGATGTTCAAGCGGGCGGCCGGCGTCAAGGATTCGGGACGGCTGATCCCGGGTCACGGCGGGGTGTTGGACCGTTTCGATGCCATGCTGCTCTCGGCACCGTTCGTTTTTGTCTATATGCTTTATGTGATGTAACTCCTAATCGTACCGAAATATGAGAATCAACAAGGAAGGATACAAGATCATCGGAATTTCGGGAGCCGTATGCCTTTTGATCTGGTGGTTTTTTTACCGGATGCTGGTCAACGAATCGGGTACGGCCCTGTTGTGGGGAGGTACGGTCTTCCTGCTGCTCTTCTGGTTCTTCATCGTGGCCTTTTTCCGCGAACCGCGGCGGGTACGCATCCACGACAACGATCTGGTCTTCGCCCCGTGCGACGGCCGCGTGGTGGTGACCGAAGTGGTCCGGGAGACGGAATACCTTCAGGAGGAGATGCTTCAGATCTCGATCTTCATGTCGATCACCAACGTCCATATGAACTGGGTTCCCGTAGGTGGCGAGGTGGAGTATTTCAAATACCATCCGGGCCGTTTTCTGGTGGCCTGGCACCCGAAATCGTCGACGGAAAACGAACGCACGACCACGGTGGTGAAGATGCCGACGGGACAACGGGTTCTTTTCCGGCAGATTGCGGGGCTCATAGCCCGCCGCATCGTCTCCTACATGAAGGTCGGGAATCCCGTGGAGCAGAACAGCGTCTGCGGATTCATCAAGTTCGGATCGCGGATCGATGTGCTGGTTCCGAAAGACAGCGAACTGTTGGTGGAGATCGGGGATCCGACGGTCGGGTCTCAGACGCCGATTGCCCGGTTGCGCAAGATGACGGAGAACGCGTAGCATCAGCTGACATATGAAAACGACGCCTCAGACCGTTTTGAAATTCATCGTGGGTGCGGCCATTGCCATGGCGGTGCTCTTTCTGGTCTGGTATTTTTCGTCGATTGTCGTCTACATTCTGGTGTCGGCCGTGCTGGCCGTAATGGGTCGGCCGTTGGTCAAGCGGCTTGCGGCATTGCATGTCCGGGGTTGGCGGGTTCCACGATGGTTGGCGGCGCTGGTGACGCTGGTGGTGATCTGGGCGATTTTCGCGGCCTGTTTTTCGCTTTTTGTGCCGCTGGTCTTCAACAAGATCAACCAGTTTGCGCATGTGGATCTGACGGCCGTCATGGCGAGCATCAGCGAACCTCTGGCCCGGGTCCAGCACGACCTGCAACATCTCTTTGCCCTGCCCGAGAGCACCTTCTCCCTCTCCGAGGAGTTGACGGCGGCGTTGCGGCAGATCATCGACATCGATTCGCTCAACCGGATCTTCTCATCGGTGATCGGCGTGGTGGTTTCGTCGGTGATAGCCGTTTTCTCGATCTCGTTCATCACCTTCTTTTTCCTCAAGGAGGAGGGGTTGTTCTACGCCATGGTCACGGCGGTCTTCCCCGAACACTACCACGAAAACATCACCCGGGCGTTGGATTCGGTGACACTGTTGCTGGGCCGTTATTTTACGGGTATTCTTTCGGAGAGCCTCTTGTTGATGATCGCCGTGTCGCTGGTGATGATGGCCTTCGGGATGAAGGCGGGCGATGCGGTCTTTATCGGACTGATCATGGGCATCATGAATGTCGTGCCGTATGCCGGGCCGCTCATTGGCGGCATCCTTTCGGTACTGGTGGGGATCGTGACGCCGATCGAAGGATTCCCGGTGGGACATACGGTGTTGATTATCGTCTGCTCTCTGTTGGTTATCAAGGGAATGGATGACTTCATTCTCCAGCCTACGCTCTATTCCGAGCGGGTCAAGGCCCATCCGCTGGAGGTCTTTCTGGTGATTCTGATTGCCGGTTCGCTGGCCGGGATTCTGGGCATGCTGCTGGCTATTCCGTCGTATACGGTGCTGCGGGTTTTTGCCAAGGAGTTTTTCTCGCAATTCAGTCTGGTCCGCAAACTGACACAGAAGATCTGATGGAACGCGTGGTGATCGAAGGGGTGGTGGAGTCGGGCCGGCGTTTGGGCCGGGAGTTGGGATTCCCAACGGCCAACCTGGCCGTATCGGAGGATCTTCCGCTGACGGACGGAGTCTACCGTTCTCGGGTCGAACTCGACGACCGGTGGTACGATGCCATGTCGAATCTGGGCTGCAACCCTTCGGTGGGGGGCTCCGAACGACGCCTTGAAACGCACGTGTTCGACCTCTCGGAATCGCTCTACGGACGTCGTCTGCGGGTCGAACTTGTGGAGAAGATCCGCGATGAACGACGCTTTGCCACGGTGGAGGAGCTTCGCGAACAGATCGTCCGTGACCGGGAGCAGATCCGGAAGCTGATTGCTGCCGGGGAAGCCGTCAAGGAGGACTGAATCGCTGCTGGGGCCGAGGGGCTGTCGAAGGGAATGGAACCGCCGCCGTGGACCGTCGAGGGGCTGGACGAGGGGCGGAGTTGAGGGGCTGAGACGAGGGGCTGGCTGGACGAGGGGCGGAAACGAGGAACTGGCTGGACGAGGGGCTGGCTGGACGAGGGGCTGAAACGAGGAACTGGCTGGACGAGGGGCGGAGTCGAGGAGTTGGGACGAGGCGCGGAGTTGAGGGGCGGAGTCGAGAAGCTGGGACGAAGGAAAAATAATGTGGTTGCGGCTGCGGCGGAGATTGCAGACCGACGACCGAAACGGATATAACATTTAAATTTGAAACGATATGTTTTTGGACAACACGCTTCCCTATAAGGTAGCAGATCTGTCGCTGGCCGAGTGGGGCCGCAAGGAGATCGAGATCTCCGAGCACGAAATGCCGGGTCTGATGGCCGTACGGCGCAAATACGGACCCAAGAAGCCGTTGAAGGGCGTACGTATCATGGGCTCGCTGCACATGACAATCCAGACGGCGGTGCTGATCGAGACGCTTGTCGAACTGGGCGCCGACGTACGCTGGTGCTCGTGCAACATCTTCTCGACGCAGGATCACGCCGCGGCAGCCATTGCCAAGGAGGGGATTCCGGTCTTTGCCTGGAAGGGCGAGACGCTGCCCGAGTATTGGTGGTGTACGGCCATGGCGATGTCGTTCCCGGGCGGTAAGGGCCCGCAGCTGGTCGTTGATGACGGTGGAGATGCCACGCTGCTGATCCACAAGGGATTCAAGGCCGAGAACGACGCTTCGACGCTGGACTATGCCCCCTCGTCGTACGAGGAGGAGGTGATCCTCTCGACCTTGAAGCAGATTCTGGCCGAGGATCCGCAGAAGTGGCACCGCACGGTGGCCGAGTGGAAGGGTGTGAGCGAGGAGACCACCACGGGCGTACATCGTCTCTACCAGATGCAGGCTGCCGGCGAACTGCTGGTTCCGGCCATCAATGTCAACGATTCGTGCACCAAGTCGAAGTTCGACAACCTTTACGGCTGCCGTGAATCGCTGGCCGACGGCATCAAACGCGCCACGGACGTAATGATCGCCGGCAAGGTGGTTGTGGTGTGCGGCTACGGCGACGTGGGCAAGGGGTGCGCCCGCTCGATGCGTTCGTACGGCGCACGGGTGATCGTTACGGAGATCGACCCGATCTGCGCCCTGCAGGCCGCCATGGAGGGCTTCGAGGTGAAGACCGTGGAGAGCGCGCTGGCCGAGGGCAACATCTACGTCACCTGCACGGGCAACTGTGACATCATCACGTTGGAGCACATGGAGCGGATGCGCGACCAGGCGATCGTCTGCAACATCGGCCACTTCGACAACGAGATCCAGATGGCCCGTCTGGAGAAGTCCGATGCCGTGAAGACGAACATCAAGCCGCAGGTTGATAAGTATACCTTCCCCGACGGACACTCGATCTTCATTCTGGCCGAGGGACGTCTGGTCAATCTGGGTTGCGCCACGGGCCATCCGTCGTTCGTCATGTCGAACTCCTTCACGAATCAGTGTCTGGCCCAGATGGAGTTGTGGCAGGAGGATCTGAAGGTTGACGTCTACCGCCTGCCGAAACACCTCGATGAGGAGGTTGCACGCCTGCATCTGGACAATCTGGGAGTCGAGTTGACCCATCTGACCCAGAAACAGGCCGACTATATCGGAGTTCCGGTAGAGGGACCCTATAAGGCCGAGCACTACCGCTATTGATCCATTGCGGCGGAACATGCCGCTGACAAGACGGCGTCGTGAAACCCCTCCAGGTTTCACGACGCCGTTGTTTTCCGGGTGACGGGTCTCCTTCACCTCTTTATGCGGGAGCCTCTCACTCCATGGTACGAATGCCCCTCATTTCCTTGGTGCGGAGCCCGATTCCCAACCGTATGCTGCCCGGAATTCAGTCCGTTCGGGATCCAGTCCTGCCTGAAATCTGGTTCGCCCGGGATCCAGTCCTGTCCGGGATTCGGTCTGCCTGCCCCTCCCTTCTCCTCCCTTCTCCTCCCTTCTCCTCCCTTCTCCTCCTTTCTCCTCCTTTCTCCTCCTCTCTTCTCCCTCCTCCGGAATCCGGCCTGCCTCGGTTCCGCCCGGCCCGCACGTGTATCTTTTGTTTGGAGCGATTTTCGCTGCTTCGTTGTTTTTGGCTCCGACGGCGGGAGCACACCTCCGCCGCACGGATGTATCTCAGCGATCGGCTGCGGATCAGTATCCGAAGAGCTCCTCCTGCGAGACGGTGGTGATGGGCCCGAGCGTCTTGAGGTAGTTCAGATCGAGGTTCTGAATATCTCCCAGGATGCCATAGATGTAGTGACGCCCCTTGACCCATTTCTGCTGTGTGGCCTTCACGTCGTCGAGCGTCATCGACTGCACCTTCTCGAATCTCAGCTTGTCGCGATCCTCCGTGAGCCCCAGACGGCGCAATGCGATGTAGGAGCTGAGCACATCCATTCCGACGGTCCGATCGGTCCGCAAGCGGGTAAGGATGGCCTCCTTGGCGATGTTGAATGCGGCCTGGGATTCGGGCATGTCGTTGATGATCTCGTCGAAGGCCTCAATGGCGGTCTGCATCTTGTCGTTCTGCGTGGCGATGAAGGCGGTGTATCCGTAGCAGTCGTCCGCAAAGGCGGGTGAGGCGAGCCATGCCTGGGCCGTGTAGGCCAGACCGCGGGCTTCGCGCATCTCCTGGAAACAGATGGAGTTCATGCTGCCGCCGAAATACTCGTTGTAGAGCGAGATTTCGGGATCATTCTTGACGTCGAACGTCTCGCCACGATTCGAGAATTGCAGATAATAGAGCTGGTTGGCATCGTACTGGGCCAACACGACGCTGCTTTGGTCGGTACGTTGCAGTTTCGGATGACTCTTCTCCAGCGGGGTCAGTTTGTCGGCGGCCTTGTGGTAGTCCGAAACATACTTCTGGATCTGGTTCTGGGCCATCGGACCGTAATAGAGCACCTCATGCTGCTTGTTCAGCAGATCCTGCACGCGGGCGATAAGCTCCTCGGAGCGGAGGTTGCGGAGCTCCTCATTCGTGAGGGTTGTCCGTTTGATGTAGTCCTTGCCGTAGAACACGTATCGTTGCAGGGCCCCGAAATTGCGAGCCTGGTTGAGCTTGGCATCGGCCCGGGCCTTGATCAGATCCTGTTTGAGATTTTCGAGGATGTCCTCGTTGCCTACGGCTCCGGCGATCAACCCCTCGACGATCTCCATCGCCTTGGGCATGTTCTCGCTCAGACCCGAGATGGTGATCGAACTCTGGTTGCCGCCGGCCGTCATCGAGAAGGAGCAGGCGATGTCGTACATCTGGGCGGCGATCTGCTCGGCGCTCATGGTCTCGGTTCCGAGGTATCCCAGGTAATCGAACGCCAGCCCGAGGGCCGGATCGTTTTCGGTGCCCGTATCGAAGATGTACCTCAGCGTGAAGAGGTCGTTCAGATCGTTCATCTTGTAGAGCACGTGGATTCCTTCGCGCAGATCGAACTGAGTCATGTCGGTTTTGTAGTTGACGAAGACGGGCTCGATGGGTTTCACCTGGGAGTTCTGGATCTCGGTCAGGAAGGCGCTTTGTCTGTCACGGTTGGTGACGATGGGGGTGATCTTCGGGGCGGCGATCTTCTGTACGTTCGTATCCACGCCTTCGCGCTTGTAGACGATGGCGTAGCTCTTTTCGCCGAGGTATTTGTTGGCCCAGTCGACGACATCCTGCTTGGTGATCTTCGACATGCGGTCGAGCTGTTGCACCTCGTCGGCCCAGTCGGTTCCGGCGATGAACGACTGCACGTACATGTCGGCGCGCGAATCGTTGTCTTCGAGGGCCTGCATCATGTAGAGCTTGAAGTTGTTGATCGAGGCCTGGATGAGGCTTTCATCGAAGTCTCCCGAGCGCAACTTGGCCACCTCGCCCAAAAGCAGATCCCGAACCTCTTCAAGCGATTGTCCGGCCTTGGGGCTTCCGCCCAGAATGAAGGTGCTGTAATCGGGTTGTCCCGAATACCCGCCGTATGCACTGAGGACCTTCTGCTGCTGATTGAGGTCGAGATCGATCAGTCCGGCCTGTCCGTTGTTGAGGATGGCGCCGGCGATTTGGGCCACGTCGTTCGGGTTGGATGAGGAGCCCGGGAGACGCCATCCGAGCAGGACGTTGGCCGCCTCCAGACCATAGACCTCACGGACGACGGGTTCGGTGATGGGCTCTTCGGGCTGGAACTCCAGCTTGGGCAGATTCTCGTTGGGCTGCATCTCCCCGAAATACTTGTCGATGGTGGCAATCACCTCGTCGGGATTGAGATCTCCCGAGAGACAGATGGCCATGTTGTTGGGGACGTAGTAGGTCTTGTGGTAGTTTCTGACGTTGGTGATCGAGGGGTTTTTGAGATGTTCCTGGGTCCCCAGCACGGTTTGCGTGCCGTAGGGATGGTGGGGGTAGAGTGCGGCGTTGAGAGCCTCCCAGACCTTGCGGTTATCCTTCGTCAGGGACATGTTCTTCTCCTCGTAGATGGTCTCCAGCTCGGTGTGGAAGCCACGGATCACGGGGTTGCGGAAGCGGTCGGCCTCGATCCGGGCCCAGTTGTCGACCTCGTTCGAGGGAATGTCCTCCACGTATACGGTCATATCCTGGGACGTGTAGGCGTTCGTGCCGTTGGCTCCGATGGCGGCCATCAGCTTGTCGTACTCGTTGGGAATGGCGATTTTGGAGGCCTCGTAGCTGATCGAGTCGATGCGGTGGTAGATAGCTGCACGCTCGGCCTCATCCTCGGTCTGACGGTAGACTTCGAAGAGTTGTTCGATCTGGTCGAGCAGAGGCTTTTCGGCTTCGTAGTCCGAGGTTCCGAAGTTGGGCGTACCCTTGAACATGAGGTGTTCGAAATAGTGAGCCAGACCGGTTGTTTCGGCGGGGTCGTTCTTTCCGCCGACACGCACGGCGATGTAGGTCTGGATGCGCGGAGTCTGTTTGTTGACGCTCATGTAGACCTTCAGACCGTTGGGGAGGGTGTAGATCCTTGTTTTCATCGGATCTCCGTTGACCGTCTCATACTTGTACTTGCTGCATGACGAGGCAAGCAGCGTCAGGATGACGGCGGTCAGAGCCAGCAATTTTTTCATATGGTGATTTTTTAGAAGATTGTAGTCAGCCAGTTTCGCAGTGCGGGCCACGTATCGGCCAGAATATGGATGAGGATCCCGATCGATGCGATGAGTTTGATTCCGGTTCCGACGATGAACGAGAGGAACGAACCGCATCCCACGACCAGGGCCTTGGCAAAGTCGTTGCGATCGTTGAAGAGTTCTCCGACGACGGCTCCGAGGAAGGGTCCGAGGATGATGCCGATGGGCGGGAGGAGGAAGAATCCGACAAAGACACCGATTGTTGCGCCGATGGAGCCGGCCCGGGATCCTCCGAAGCGTTTTGTCATCCAGGCCGGGAGAAAGTAGTCGGCCAGGCTGACCGCCACACAGACGGCGAGCCAGATCCAGAGGGCCGAGGCTCCCATCTGGGAGTAGGAGGTGAAGTAGGCGCAAAGGAGTCCCGCGTAGGAGAGAAGGGTCCCGGGGAGAGCCGGGACGATGCATCCGGCAATACCGAGGATCGCGAGCAGAAAGGCGCATGTCGAGAGGAGAATATCCATAGGCGAGGGTTGTAGTCCGATGGAGACAAAGATAGGGTTTTATATGGAAAAATCTCCCTTTTGTCAGGGAGATTTTTATGAGGTGTCTGGTGATTCGGACCGGAACGATTCGGTATTCAGATTTCGGGTATTCGATCGCGGTCCATTCGGTTCTCGTTACAACCCAAAACAAGGAAATTCGGGTCGTGGGCCAAAGGCGGCGGATCGAGCCGTCGGATTGTCGGCCCCGGCGAGTTGCGGCCCGGATCGGATCGGAATTGCACCCCTCCCAGTCCCGGGAAAGTTGGCCTCGAAGAATTGCGGTCCCGGAGTCCCGGCCCCGGCGTGTTACGGTTTGGGTCGAAATAGAATGCTTACCGTCCCGAAGTCCCGGCCTCGGGTGTGCGGCTCCGGGCGTTACCTATTCGACCAGCCGGTTTGTCGCCGTGTCGGGGAAGATGACCCAGGGTCGGAACTGCTTGGCATCCTCGAAATCCATCAGGGCATAGGAGGCGATGATGATGACGTCTCCGACCTGCACCTTGCGGGCTGCAGCGCCGTTGAGGCAGATGCAGCCGCTGTTGCGGGGACCCTTGATGATGTAGGTTTCGAACCGTTCGCCGTTGTTGATGTCCATGATCTGGACCTTTTCACCTTCGATCATGTTGGCGGCTTCGAGCAGCGCCTCGTCGATGGTGATGCTCCCCACGTAGTTGAGATCGGCCTGGGTGACCGTCACGCGGTGGATCTTCGATTTGATGACTTCGATCTGGAATTTCATTATCGGATACGGATGTTGTCGATTAAACGGATCTCTCCGGCCTGGACGGCGATACAGCCCTGAATACGGTCTGTCTCGTTCCAGCCTTGTACCTCCTGCATGGTGCGGGCGTCGACCGACTGGTAGTAGATGACCTTGAGCAGCGGATTGCTCTCGACCTCACGCACGACCCACTCCTTGAGAGCCTTGGGGTCGAGTTGCTTGGACATCTCGACGGCCTTGCGGAGCGTGGCGTAGATATGGGGAGCCGCAGCGCGGTGGGGAGCATCGAGCAGCTGGTTGCGGGACGAGAGAGCCAGCCCGTCCTCACCGCGGACAATGGGGCACTCGACGATCTCAACCGGCAGATGGAGCTGTTCGACCATGGCGCGGATAACGGCGATCTGCTGGAAGTCCTTTTCGCCGAAGTAGGCGCGGACCGGGCGTACGATATCGAACAGACGGCTCACAACCTGTGCCACGCCGTTGAAGTGTCCGGGACGCGTGGCCCCTTCCATGACCTTGTCGATCTGCCCGAAGTCGAAGTGGCGGGTGTCGGGTTCGGGGTAGATCTCCTCGACCGGGGGCATCAGCACGAAGTCGGCTCCGGCCTCACGCAGAAGGGCTTCATCGGCTTCTGGGGTGCGGGGATAGTGCTTCAGGTCGTTTTTGTCGTTGAACTGCGTGGGGTTGACGAAGACGCTCACCACGACGGTCGGATTCTCCTTGCGGGCGCGTTCCACGAGCGAGCGGTGGCCAGCGTGGAGGGCCCCCATCGTGGGAACGAAACCGATCCCGGCATGCTCCGTGCGATCGAGTTCAGCGCGAAGCTCTTTGACGCTTGTAAATACTTTCATTTTTTATGCAACGAGTTCGTCCTCTATTGGAGCGAATTGCGGGGGCAAAGGTAGAAATTCCCGCAGACATAACGAAGGAAAATTTCAAAAAATGCACTATCTTTGGCGGAAACTAACGCTTTATCGAGCATGAAAAGGCTTTTTACCGTTTTATCCATGACATTTGTATTCACCGTAGTGACCTCGTGCGGCGACGCTTCGCGGAAGACGTCGGCACCGTGGATCGTCGATCGTTTCGACGACATCAAGGTCATTCGTTATGAGGTTCCGGGCTTCGAGACGCTGCCGCTCGAGCAGAAGGTGCTGATCTATTACCTGTCCGAGGCCGCGAAATGCGGTCGGGATATTCTCTACGACCAGAACTGCGTGATGAATCTGCCGGTCCGCCGGACCCTTGAGGTGGTCTACGAGAACTACGCCGGTGACCGTACGACACCCGAGTGGAAGGCGCTGGAGAAGTATCTCAAGAAGGTATGGTTTGCCAACGGCATCCATCACCACTATTCGAACGACAAGTTTACGCCCGAATTTTCGGAGGGTTATCTGCTGGATGTCATCGAGACGATTCCCGAGGAGAAGTTCGGTGAGCTGAATTCGCTGCGGCGGGATGTCTGCCTGGCGATCTTCGATCCTTCGATGTACCCCACGCGGCTGAATCAGCGGGCGGGCGACGATCTGCTGCTGACCTCGTCGAGCAACTATTACAAGGGTGTCTCGCAGGCCGAGGCCGAACGTTACTATGCCGACATGGCGGCCGCTGACGCGTCGGATCCCGAACCGGTCTCCTACGGATTGAACAGCCAGTTGACGAAGGACGATGCCGGGAAACTCGTCGAACGGACCTGGAAAATCGGCGGCATGTATTCGGCGGCCATCGAGCGGATCGTCTACTGGCTGGAGAAGGCTGAGGCCGTCGCCCGCGAGCCGCAGAAGTCGAATATCGCGGCCCTGATCGCCTACTACCGCACGGGCGATCTGAAGGAGTTCGACCGTTATAACATCGGATGGGTGCGTGATACGGTTTCGAACGTTGATTTCGTGAACGGCTTTATCGAGACCTATGGTGACCCGCTGGGCTTCAAGGCTTCGTGGGAGGCCAACGTGAACTTCGTCGATTCGGCGGCCTGCCACCGCACGGAGGCCATCTCGTCGAACGCCCAGTGGTTCGAGGACCACTCGCCCGTTGATCCGCAGTACCGCAAGAAGGAGGTGAAGGGTGTTTCGGCCAAGGTCATCACCGTGGCGATGCTGGGCGGCGACTGCTTCCCGGCAACCCCCATCGGCATCAACCTGCCGAATGCCGACTGGATCCGCAAGGAGTACGGTTCGAAATCCGTAACGATCGACAACATTACCTACGCCTACGACCAGGCGGCCCACGGCAACGGCTTCAACGAGGAGTTCGTGTTGCGGGCCGAGGACCGCGAGCGGATGGACAAGTACGGCAAACTGGCCGACGACCTGCATACCGACCTGCACGAATGCCTGGGTCACGGCTCCGGACAGTTGGCTCCGGGTGTGACGGGTTCCGAACTGCGCAGCTACGGTTCGACCCTTGAGGAGGCGCGTGCCGACCTCTTCGGCCTCTACTACCTGGGCGATGCGAAGCTCGTCGAGCTGGGCCTTGTTCCGTCGTTCGACGTGGCGAAGGCCGGCTATGCCAACTACGTGATGAACGGTCTGATGACGCAGCTGGCGCGTATCGAACCGGGCAAGAACATCGAGGAGTCGCACATGCGCAACCGCAAGCTGATCTCCGAGTGGTGCTACGAACAGGGCAAGGCCGAGAATGTGATCGAACTGGTCAAGCAGGATGGCAAGACCTACGTGGTGGTCAACGACTTCGAGAAGTTGCGTGCGCTCTTCGGCAAACTGCTCCGCGAGGTGCAGCGTATCAAGTCGGAGGGTGACTACGAGGCGGGCAAGGAGTTGGTCGAGCGCTACGGCGTTCAGGTTGACCCGACGCTTCACAACGAGGTGCTGGAGCGCTACGCCGCACTTCATATCGAGCCCTACGGCGGCTTTGTCAATCCCGAGTATGAACTGGTCGAGCAGGATGGTAAGGTGGTCGACGTGAAGATCTCCTACCCGGCCAACTACGTGGAGCAGATGCTCGACTATTCGAAGAACTACTCCTTCCTTCCGAACGTCAACTGATGGCGGATGCTGACATCCGGGTCGGATAATCCCGAAACGGACCAACCCGTGAGGGGACGGACTTGAGTCTGTCCCCTCTTTTTTTGCGGTGTCGCGGAATGGCGGGGATGCGTGGCTGCCGCGTCTTTGAACCAAAGCGTTGCGGTGTTCCGGTTTTGCGGATTTGTCGAATCGTTCCCGCAGCCCTTTGCCTCCGCAGCCCTTTGCTTCCGGGCCCGTCGTCCTCGCAGCCTGTTGTCTCTGTAACCGTTGCCTTTGGACCCGTTTCCTCCGCAAACCGTCGCCTCCCCCCGCTGCCTGAGGTGCATGTAGCCTCCCGGAACTTGTTGGTTGTCGGAAGGTAAACACAAGAGAGGCGCACCCCAACAGGGAATGCGCCTCTTCGTTTCGGTGCCTCGGGATTACTCGGTCACCTCTACGAACTGGTCCTTGCCGACGCCGCAAACGGGGCAAACCCAATCTTCGGGAATCTCCTCAAAAGGAGTTCCGGGAGCGATACCTCCTTCGGGATCGCCGACTGCGGGGTCATATACCCAGTCGCAGACTTCACAACGGTACTTTTTCATCTTTCTCGTCTTTTTTAGGGTGAATAATGGTTTGATATGCAAATTGATTGCCGGGATTACTCCGGCTGTTTGTCAAGTTTGTCGCAAAGATCTCTGGCGGTCTTGTCGAATGAACCGGCAGATTCGGTTTTATCGGCTTTTCCGATCTCCTGTGCCGTTTCGGATGTTTGTCCTCCGGCCTTTTCATCCGTCTCTTTGGCGTTGGCGGCTGTCTCTTGAACGTTATCGTTCTGTTCTTCCGCCTTGTCGGTCATTCCAACCATTGCAGCCTCTTCTGTCTCCTCCTCTTCCTCTTCCTCCTCTTCGTCGGGACGGTTCCCGCCGGGGGGCATCAGCTCTGCAACGAGCCGATCGGCCTCCGTGCAGGAGACATAGAGCCGCTCCTCGTAGATGTCGGTGATCTCGACGAAGTTGCGCCATTCCGATGCGTAAATTCTCACCCGGTCGAGCCTTCTCAGGTCGAGGAAATGGCCGTAATAGCCGAAGAATCCATATCCTCCGAAGATGGGAAGGAACCACTTCATGCGACGGGTCTCGACGCGGCGTACCGAAGCGATCTCGTCGCGCCGGATCTCGGTGATGTCGAGCAGACAGCGGATCTCGACGCGGTCCTCCGTGACGACGATCTTGCGGGGAATGGAGAGGGCCATCAGAGCGATCAGCGCTACAATGAACGAAGTGAACCACGCCGAGAGATAACCTCCCTCGTAAAGGTGGTAGAGCAGCCATCCCAGTAGTGCGAAGACGACCAGATAGACGATCGATAGGTAGATCGTACGTCGCGAGAAACGGTATTTGTAGACGCTCTGCATTGTTTTCTGGAGATGCCGGTCGGGATTCGAACGGCGTGCGGGGATGTTTTATTGTTCTATGGCTGTTGTTCTGTCGGCCGCCAGCTCGCGGGCGGAGAGCAATGCCTCGGCGATGATGAAATCCTCGGGGGTGGTGAGCTTGAGGTTGCCGCGCTCTCCCCGGGCGAGGTGGACGGGATATCCGGCGGCCTCCACCACCGAGGCATCGTCGGTGAACTCCCGGCGATAGTCCTGTTCGTAGGCTTCACGCAAGAGCCAGCTGCGGAAGATCTGCGGGGTCTGGACGATGCGTAAGCGGCTGCGGTCCACGGGGTGCGAACGGGGATCCTCCTTTGCGGCCTCTTCCCCGGTCCGCTTGCGGGCTTCCCTGGCGGATTCGCGGCCTTCTGTCGTCTCTTCGGCATCGAGTTCGCGGAAGGAATCGGTTGCTTCGATGACGGGAATGGCGGCCCCGTACGTCGTGGCGGCCTCCGCCACATGACGGATCATCTCCACCGACCCGAGCGGACGCACACCATCCTGTACGGCAATCAGATCGGGGTCGCTCTGGAGAGCCTTCAGCCCGCAACGTACCGAATCGAAACGTTCGGCACCTCCGGCCACGATCCGATGCCGTGCCACCTCGAACCGTGCCGAGAAATCTTTCCAGAAGGGAATGTGACTTTCGGGCAGGACGACGACAATCTCGGCCCCGGGACACGCCGCGGCGAAGTTGCCGATCGTCCGGGCCAGGACGGGTTCTCCTCCCAGGAGTCGGAACTGCTTGGGAATGGGACCACCCATGCGACGTCCGCTGCCTCCGGCTACGATGATGACTCCGATACGTAGTTCCATGCTGCTGTGTCTCTTTTCCGGGTTGAAGGATCAGTTGTCGGAAGCCGTCTCCGGGGTTTTCGGCGCGTCGGACAGCTGCAACGAATCGAGTTGTGTGATGCGCTCTTCGGGTTTCACGTCGCCGTTGAGTTCGGCGATGATGCGGTCACGGACGAATTCGAACAGGGCCCGGTTCTCCTTGGAGATGGGTTCTGCGGGTTCCGAGGGGATTTTCAGCGGATCGATGGGCGTTCCGTTTCTCCAGACACGGTAGTCGAGATGGGGACCGGTCGAGGCCCCCGTGGAGCCGACGTAGCCGATGAGTTGCCCCTGCGAGACTCGGGAACCTTTCGAAATGCCTTTGGCATATCCGCTCAGGTGGAGGTATCCCGTCTGAATGTTCCCGGGATGTTTGATCTTGAGGGTATTGCCGCCACCGCCGCCCCAACCCTTGAAGATCACCACGCCGTCGGCCACGGCATGGACGGGCGTACCCTTCGGGGCGGCATAGTCGACGCCGGTATGCGGTCGATATACCTTGTAAATGGGGTGCTTGCGGGCATAGGTGAAGCGTGAGCTGATGCGTGAATACTTGAGCGGGGCCTTGAGCATCTGTTTGCGCAGGCTTCCGCCGTCGGCCTCCCAGTACTGGATCTTCCCGCCCTGGCGGAACGGTATGGCGTAGAACTCCTTGCCGCTCTGGGTGAACTTGGCCCCCCAGATGCGACCGATGCCGACCGAAACCGTGTCGTCGATGAACCGTTCGTCGTAGATTACCGTGAAACGGTCACCCTTCTGGATACCGAAAAAGTCGACCGTCCACTGGTAGATGTCCTCCAGATCGGCGGCCAGGGCGTAGGGGAGGTTCTGCTCCATGATGGCGCCCCAGAGCGAGGAGTTGATCACGGCGTTCTTCTTCGTGCGGCGCAGGGTGTACTCCTTGCAGTCCTTGCGTATGGAGACGGAGTCGCTGTCGTGGAACCCGAAGACGACATAGTCGGTGACGGAGGTTTCGTAGACGAGCCAGTCCAGATGCGGGGCATAGAGGGAGTCTTCGTGGATGAAGGCCGTGTATTTGTGTCCGGCTCGGATGTTGCGCAGGGGGAAGATCTCCCTGGAAGCCTTGTCCAGACGGTCGACCACCAGGGCCGAAACGCCGTATCGGTTGAGAATACCGCCCATGGTTTCGCCGCTTCCCACTTCGCCGGTTTCGGTGCGATAGTTGTCGGCATTGATGCCATAGAGCAGATTTTCGGGGGCTTCGGCCTCCGATACTTCGCATTCGGCGGCCTGACGACCGCATGCCGAGGCTCCGAGGAGCAACAGGGCGCAGAGGAGAATTTTCAGGTTTTTCATAATCGAAGCAAAGATAGTAAAAAAAACGGTACGGGATAGTCTGTGCGGCGGCTTTTCGGAAGGGGACGGTCTGAAAAACGTGATCCTGTTATCAAACGGGAAATTCCGGGGCTTTGGTGTCTGCCTCGGAACTTGTGGCCTGCATTTTGCGGGAAAGATCCAGATTTGCGACAGGGGGTTTGGCGATCCCGAGAATAATTCCTATCTTTGAAAGTTATCTGTTCAAACCGATAGAATGATGCTCAAAAGCCTGCTCGCACCGGTGGCCTTTCTCTATAAAATGGGGGTGACGTTTCGTCACCGCCTCTTTGACTGGGGCATCCTCAAGAGCGAGAAGTTCGACATCCCGATCATCTGTATCGGCAACATCACCGTCGGAGGTACGGGCAAGACGCCGATGGCCGAGATGGTGATCGCCTACATGTCGCAGATGCATCGCGTGGCGCTGTTGTCGCGCGGTTACGGTCGGCGGACGAAGGGCTATCTGGAGGTTCGGAGCGATTCGCACTACCGCGACGTGGGGGATGAACCGCTTCAGATCAAGTTGAAATTCCCCGAAACGGTGGTTGTGGTGTGCGAGCGGCGGGCGGAGGGAATCCGGCGTTTGCGGGCCGAACATCCGGAGGTGGATCTGATCATCATGGACGACGGCTTCCAGCACCGTTACGTGGAGCCGAAGATCAACGTGGTGATGATCGACGCCACGCGTCCCGTGCAACACGACCGGATGCTTCCCGTGGGGACGTTGCGCGACCTGCCCGAGGAGCTGCACCGCGCCCATTACTTCATCGTGACGAAGTGCCCCGAGCACATGGCACCGATCGACCGTCGGAT
>CALUKK010000146.1 GCA_944321205.1 uncultured Alistipes sp. | reverse complement strand
GGAACCGTAATCACGGCCTCCGTCACCTCCTGACCCAGGTAATCCTCGGCCGTCTTCTTCATCTTCTGAAGAATGATCGCTGAAATCTCCTGGGGCGTGTACTGACGTCCGTCGATGTCGACACGCGGCGTGTTGTTGTCGCCACGAACGATCGTATAGGGCGCACGTGCAATATCTGCCGTTACCTTATCATAGGTCTCGCCCATGAAACGCTTGATCGAGAAAACCGTGCGTTTCGGGTTCGTAATTGCCTGTCGTTTGGCCGGATCACCTACCTTACGCTCACCTTCCGACGTGAACGCTACGACCGACGGGGTCGTACGGTGTCCTTCCGAATTCGGAATCACTACGGGCTCGTTACCCTCCATCACTGCTACGCAGGAGTTCGTGGTTCCAAGGTCAATACCAATAATCTTTGCCATAATTGTACTATGTTTTAATTGTTTATCATTCGTTTTTCATCGTCCCCGCCGGTCCTCCACCTCCCGGGAGCCCGTTTCCGTGCTCTCCTTCGGTCTCCGACCATCGGTTACGCCCGGAATTCTCGCAAAGGTCGTACCAATCGGTTTTCTCTGCCAATTTGTCAGCATTTTGGCAGAAATCCCCGCCAACGACCTCTCCTGCCCGGCATTTTGTCACCTCTTTAAGAAAGGGGATCTAGAGGCGAGCCGGCCACAAAAGGGATATCGACCGGCTCGGGGGCTATCGGTCGGATCAAGGGACCGGGCGTAGGGAGGGGAAGAGTCGGTTTGCCCCTGGAAGTCCCCTCTTAGGGGAGCGGTGGAGGCAGCGGTTGCGTTCGGAAAGCCCAGAGACATTCGGTTGCCTCTAGAAACCTCCTCTTAGGAGGCCGAGGCAGCGGCTGCGTTCGGAAAGCCCAGAGACATTCGGTTGCCTCTAGAAGCCTCCTCTTAGGAGGCCGAGGCAGCGGCTGCGTTCGGATAGCCCGGTAACACTCGGTTGCCTATAGAAGCCTCCTCTTAGGAGGCCCAAAAAAAGCCTGCGTTTTCACGCAGGCTTCATTCCGGCTCAGGCCGTACAATCCTTTATCTTTTATTGCTGCTGCTCGCTCAGGATACGCATCGCAACATCCAGAATCGTCGTATCGTCCAACGTGACAACTCCGCCGTCCGGTCCCGGTTCAAAGTGGACCCCGACACACTCCTTCGCGGCATGGCTACCCCCGAAATAGTTGCGGACCGTGTCGACATCGATTCCTAACTCATCTGCAATGCGCTGCGAACTGCCACTCGGCAGCCGATCCTTGATACGGCGCAACTCGTTAAATGTGATAATCATATCCGTAGATTTTATGGTTGATGGTTCTTGCACACTAAATTAATACAATTTTACGGATTTCCAAAATTTAAACCCCAAAAACCGCAAAAAAATGTAACCGTTTTGTCATCCAAACGTAACGTCAAACCTCCGAATACGAAAGTCATATCTCCGTGTCCCCGAAATCCCCCGCTCTCGAATCTTCGGCAAAAAAACGGTCGGATGACAATTCATCCGACCGTTTCGAGGCTTTATCTACGGGATAACCCGGAATACCCCTCCTTATTCGTCCTTCGGCTCTATGTAGAACTGGTAAATCAACGGCGTATAGGACGGAATCTCCGTAGAGATCGTCGTCGTGGTCTCCGTCGTCGTACCGCTGGACATGTAGGGATAATTGTAATAGTAGCTGTTATAATAGTTATAATAGTAGTTATTGTAATAGCTGCCGTAATAACCGCCGCCGTAATAGCTGTTCAGGTAGTTGTAATAGTTCAGATAATCGAAATAACTCGACGAATAACCCGATGATCCTCCGCTCGTCGTCGTGCTGCCCGTTCGGCCCGAGGCTCCGTAACCCTGGCTCGAAACCGTCACGAACTCCGCCCACTGCCCGTAGCACAGATTCGGAACCGTATAGTAATAAGCCGAGATCTGACTGGCCTGATCTTCACTGGGCTTATAGGTAAGAGCTTCACCCTCGGATTCTACCGTCCCGTAGATGATCTCCTTCACCTCGTCGATATTCGTATCGAAGATGAAGCCGTCGAGAAAACGCGCGATATACCAGATCTTCGCCTCGCCGTCCATCCCCACCGAGTCCGCGTTGCGGTCCTCAAGGCCCGGATGCTTGTACTCCCCGTCGGCATGGAAACGCTCCTTGAGCGCCTCGGCAATCCGCGTCTCCAGATCCGAGCCGTTATAAGGCTCAAAACCTACATTGTAGGAGTGATTATCCCACAACGGATTCTCTTTTTCGTCCTTGACCGGAAAATCAAACTTCAGGTTGTTGGCAGCTTGCGTCGGATCATAACGAACATCCACATAAACCTGGGCCACCGTATCGCAGGCACTTACCCACCGATAGCCCTGTTCATGCAGTTTATAGGGATGGTTCGCATCGTCGTAACCCGTCGGCAGTTTCGAGGAATTCGGCTCCGTACCGTCCTCCGTGTAGAGCCACAACTGTCCGTTCGCCGCGCAGAACGAATCCACCTCCGAACCCTCGCTCTCCAGCGGATTCTTCACGACGCGCTGAATCTGCATCTCCACAATGAACGGCCGCTGCGCACTGAGCGAATACTGACCTTCATAGCCGCCCTGGCCCTCTACACCCCCGGATCCCACGATCCGAGACGGCATGTATAGACAGATCCGCGAACCCGGGCGCAATTCATACTCCTCCTCCACACCCTTCTCCCGCGCATACTCCGGATCCAGGTGCAACACGTTCCGCATGGCCAGGTACGACCCTTCCAGCAAACTCGTATTTGCAACCCCGCAATAACGGTAATAGGGCACATAGTGCGTATACTTCGTGAACGTGTTGATCATCTTCGCCTCGGCGGCTCGCCGCGTCAGGACGATATTGCCGTTCAGATCCCGGCCCGAAAAGTCAAAACGAACCCAGCATGCCGTATCCCGGATCGGCTTCACCTCCGAAAGGGCATCCCCGGCATCGAGGATATCGACATAATAGCCCCCCTCGGACTGAAGATTGCCCAGCAATTCCGGGCGATTCTGCGTCATCCAAGCCTCCAGGGCCTGATCTTCATACTTGTCGTACGATTCGGACTCCTCCTTGGCACACGAACTCAACAACAGAATTCCAACCGTCGGAAGCAGATACAGCATACGGGTGATCGACTTCATATTTCGTTTTCCGATTCTAAATCAATTTTTACTCTTTACTCTTACTCTGCGGGGCTGCCAGCAACACCTCTCGCGTCTCATTCAACGGCATCCACCGTGAAGAACCAGGCAATGGGGCTCTCGCGGGGTATGGTGCTGAAACTGCTCCCCCCATAAGCCATGTTATAGGTCATGTAGGCCTCCACCTCGTCGCCCTCCCGGCATCCCAATAACGCTTGGCGCAGCCCGTTTAGTATGTTGCCGCGCATCTCCAGACGCAAAGGCTCGAACGTCCAGCCCCCTTCCCCCACACTCAGACTCAACTCCTTGTAGGAATTCTCCAGCAAAGGATCGTTCGACCAATAGGGAAAGGTCGAATCCGTAATGTTCGAAAAGGTGAAGACATAGGCCCGAAAGGTGATCACCACCGTGGAGTTCGCGTCCACCTCCGGACGATTCACCCGATCCGGATCGTAGACGTTCTTCACGTATCGATAGACCGAATTCCCCGAAACCGTATAATAGGGCAGCTGACTCCCCTCCTCGACCGACGTGTCGGGAATCAGCGCCGGAGAATGGCTCCCTTCGAGATATGAGACGAGTCTCTCCCGTTGCGTCGAAAGCGTATCCTCCTCCTGCGAACACCCGAAAAAGAGCGTCAGCAGGGCATAAAACGGTATGACGAACAAACGTTTCATCGGCTTATAATCGTGCAAATGTACAAAAACTATCCGATTTACATGTATATGAAACGTAAAATTTCGCCCCGTAGCGTCCCCTCGGGCAAAAAAAAGAGGAGAGCCTGCGCTATCCTCTTTTGTGATGGTATGCATAATCCCGGTGGGGATTCTGCAACTGGTGCAGTCGATGCTGGCGCAATCCGTAGACAATCAGGGCCAGCACAAGGGCGCCGACAATAACGCCCAGCAAGAGATAAAGAAATCCGGTCGGAAATGCGTCCATGTGTCGTTTGTTTTTGACTTCAACAAAGGTAACGCAAATCCATTGCCAGAAAAGGCGCAATCCGATAGTTTGGGTTTCCAAATGACGATCAGGACGTTTCGCCTCAAGAAAAGAGCCTTTTCGACCATCCGGACAGACCGTGGCGGAAAGAATGGACCCCATGGACAAACGCGGCGGACCCCATCCCGGGAGTTTCAGAGCCGAACGGCCTACACGGTCCTCGGCATACACCCCGGCATACACCCCGAAGAGATCCGTCTCCGGAAGTGACGGAACAGCCCCTCCGGAATCCCGACTTACCGTTTACAGTCGCTTCAGAGACATGCGGACAACCTCCTCGACCGGAGCCGAAGGGGACTCCCGGACTACGGCCCGTACGGCCTTCTCCGCAACTCCCCGGGCAAAGCCCAGCATGACAAGGGCCTCCAGGGCCTCCTCGACAACTCCTCCGTCGGGCGTCGACGACGATGCCCCGGCAGTCCCGGCCTCCAGCGTCATGAGCTTCCCGCTCAGGTCGACGATGATCTTCTGGGCCGTCTTGAGTCCAAGACCCTTGACGTTCTTCAGCAACACGGCATTCCCCGCAGAGATGATTCCCTGCAGCTCGCGGGGAGAATAGGTCGAAAGAATCATGCGTGCCGTATTGCCCCCCACGCCCGAAACACTGATCAACAGGCGGAACAACTCCCGCTCGACTTTCGTCGAAAATCCGTACAGCAGCTGCGCATCCTCCCGAACGACATAATGAACATAGAGCTTGGCCTCGGAGGCATGTTCGATGGCCGTATAGGTCTCAAGCGAAATATGCAGGTAATAACCCACCCCTCCGACATCGAGCACGGCATAGGCCGGAGCCACCTCGGCTACCGTTCCACGAATATATTCGTACATCTTTCCCGATCTGAAATAAGCACATCCTCCGCATCTTACGCCTCCCGGGAAAATCCCGGCGCCGAAATTCCACACCCAGAAATCGATCCCGGGAAAAGACTCTCCCGCGATCCATGGCGGACTCATCTGCGGGATGTGCGGCAAACGTGCGATAAAATTGTCTTCCGGAAAGCAAAAGTAAAGATTTTTTTTTACCTTTGTGTCTCAAATGAAGAATATTTAACCTAACATCTCGACACAAATGAAAAAAACGTTATTCCCGGCATTGGCTGCGGCGCTCTTCCTCGCGGCCTGCGGCACCAAAACCGCGGATCAATCCGAAGCTGCAAGCCCAACGGCCGTTCAGGAGATGACTTCCAGCGACATCGCCTATATACAGGTTGAGGCCGTGCTGGCTCAGTGCGACCTCTATCAGAAAGAGGGCGTGGCTCTCCAGGAAAAGACCCAAAAAGCACAGAAAAGCTGGGCCCAGCGTGAAAAGGATCTCCAGGCCGAAGCCGCTCAATTGCAGGAAAAGTACGAAAAAGGACTGATCACGACCCGTGACGCGCAGGCTCAGCAGGAAAACATCCAGAAAAGAGTCGCCTCCTATCAGTCCAATGCCCAGAAAGAGGCGCAGAGCCTCGACGAAGAGAATTTCGTCTTCTCGAACCGTGCCCAGGATCTGCTCCACAGAGCCGTCAAGGAGATCAATGCCGACGGTAAATACAAACTCATCATCAATGCTTCGGCGCTCATCGATGCCGACTCGACCCTCGACATCACGCCTGCCATCCTGGCTAAGGTCAACGAACTCTATGCCGCCGACCAAAAGAACGCGAAAAAGTAACCCCGTCCGCAAAGAACAAAAAACCGGCTTCCGCTCCGTGCGGAAGTCGGTTTTTTTTCATACATTTGCGCTGTCAACACCGATAACCTGTTTAAAATACGCTCCCAATGGGATTCGTTCCGTTCACTTTCATCGATCTGATAGACATCATCCTGGTGGCCGTGATCATGTATTGGATCTACCGCATGACCAAAGGCACCAATGCCCCCTATATCCTCTCGGGGATCATCGCCGTATATCTGCTCTGGGTCGTCGTCCGGACCCTCAACATGGAACTGCTCTCGACCATCCTCGGTCAATTGATCTCCGTGGGGGCCATCGCCCTGATCATCGTCTTTCAACCCGAATTGCGCCGGTTCCTCCAGATGATCGGCATGCGGCAGAAGCACTTCAACTTCATCACACGCATCTTCTCCTCCGGGGAGGATCCCGTGCAGACGAATATCGCACCCATCGTCACGGCCTGCCGCGAAATGGCCGAAACAAAAACCGGAGCTCTGATCGTCATCGGGCAGCAGAGTGATCTCAGACTCATCGCGGAAGGTGGTATCGCCCTCGATGCCAAGGTCTCAACACCCCTGCTGAAAAACATCTTCTTCAAGAATGCCCCCCTGCATGACGGGGCCGTACTGATCGAAGGGGATCGGATCGTCGCGGCCAAATGTATCCTCCCGGTCACGCAGAGCGATGTACCCAAATCGTTCGGAACCCGGCACCGTGCCGCAATCGGCATGAGCGAGATTTCGGATGCCATCATCATTGTCGTTTCCGAGGAGACCGGCGAGATCGCCATCGCCCAAGGTGGAGACATTCGGCAGCATCTTGATCCGGCCCGATTGCAGCAGACCCTGCAACGCTATCTGACCATCAACTCCCGGAAACGGTCCAAAAACAACGAAGTAGCCGAATAGCCCCCCCCCGCTTAAGAAGCGGGTTTTATCGGCTGCAGAAAACACGGTGCGAGGCGGAAACTCTCATCCGCTCCCCAAACCCCGCCTAAAAAGCGGGTTTTATCGGCTGCGGAAAACACGGCTCGAGGCGGAAACTCTCATCCGCCCCCAAAACCCCGCCTAAAAAGCGGGTTTTATCGGCTGCGGAGAACACAGTGCGAGGCGGAAACTCTCATCCGCTTCCAAAGCCCCGCTTAAGAGCGGGTTCTATCGGCTGCGGAGGACACGGCTCGAGGCGGAAACTCTCATCCGCTTCCAAAGCCCCGCTTAAGAGCGGGTTCTATCGGCTGCGGAGAACACGGCTCGAGGCGGGAGCGACCAACACGGAACTCGCCATCGCTTACTCCATTGTCTTGCTGATCTCCGCAAATGTCGCCCTTACATAGCTGGACAACTCCTTGGGCGAAACCCGCAACTGGAGCCCCCGGACTCCCGCGCTGACATAAATAAAGGGAAGCGACTCCGCCGACGAATGAATGTAGGTCGGAAAACTCTTCTTCATGCCGATCGGTGAACACCCGCCCCGGATATACCCCGTTACGGAGAGCAGATCCTTCATCGGTATCAAGTCCACCTTCTTATTGCCCGAAATACGGGCCGCAGCCTTCAGATCCACCTCGTGATCCCCGGGAACCACACAGACAAAATATCCCGTCCGATCTCCCTTCAACACGAGCGTCTTGAATACCGTCGAGATATCCTCGCCCAACTGTTCGGCGACGTGCGTAGCCGCAAGGTTCGACTCATCCACCTCATAGGGCACCAGTTCATAGGCTATTTTTGCCCGGTCCAACAACCGCGCAGCATTCGTCTTTTCAATCTTTCCGTGTACCATTTTGACCTTTTTTTCTACGGATATGACGCAAAAGTAGTCTATTTTCTTGGATTTTGAACTTTTTTACTATTTTTGCCCTCATGGTACGGAGAATGATGTTAGGGTTGCTGACGTTCCTGTGCGGAACCCTGGGTGCCAATGCCCAGACAACCCGTGTGAGAGGGCAAGTTACTGACAGCAACGGTATGCCGCTGCCATTCGTGAGTGTGGTGTTCCCCGGAACCACCGTCGGAATCACCACCGATGAAGAGGGCGTCTATGCGCTCGAAACCCGGGACTCGGTCAGTCGGGTCCAGGCTTCGATGATCGGATATGCGACCCAGACAAAACCCGTTACGCAGGGTATTTTCAACCGGATCGACTTCCAACTCGAAGCCGTCGAATTCGATATCGGACAGGTGGTCATCACCCCGGGCGACAATCCCGCCTTCCCGATCCTCGACGGAGTCATCCGGAACAAGGCCCGGAACGACCCCGATCGCTACGACTCATACGCCTGCCGGACCTATACGAAAATGGAACTCGATCTGACGAACATCAAACCCGAGTTCCGGAGCCGGCGTCTCCAGCGCAATTTCGGATTCATCTTCAACTACATCGACACCTCCGCGCTTACCGGGCAGACCTATCTCCCGGCCATGATCTCCGAAGCATCGGCGGACCTCTACCGCAGCCGGAATCCGGATTTCAAACGCGAAGTGATCCGCGCCAGCAGGGTCTCGGGGGTCGACAACAACATCGCCGTGGCTCAGTTCACCGGAGGCATGCACGGAGACGTCAATTTCTACGACAATTACATCGCCCTGTTCAACGCCCGCTTCGCAAGCCCGCTTTCGGAGAGCGGACGGGCCTTCTACAACTATTTCCTGGTCGACAGCACCCGCCACGAAGGACGCAAGATCTACAAGATCCGCTTCCACCCCAAACGGTTGGCAACCCCGGTGCTTGACGGGGAGATAAACATCGATTCAGCCAGCTTCGCGCTCGAATCCGCAACGGCCCGAATGCCCCGCGGAACGAATGTGAACTGGGTGCGGCACCTGGTCCTGGAGTCCGAAAACCAACGTCTGCCCGACGGAAACTGGTTCCGCGCCCGGGACCGCGTCTCCGCTGAGTTCTCGATATCCGGGGCCGACTCCTCGAAAATCACCTCCTTCCTCGGGACCCGGGAGGTGATCTACTCCGACCCGAAGATCGGTGAACCCATTCCCGACCGGATACGACGCATGGACAACAACGTCGTCGTCGAGGAGCTCGACCCCGGGAACATCTCCGACCAATACTGGGAAAAGATGAGACCCTACCGGCTCTCGGAGCGGGAACGACAGATCTACAACATGGTCGATTCCATCAAGCAGGCCCCCCTCTACCGCAACATCTACACCATCATCAATACGGTGCTCGGGGGCTATTGGAATACCCGATACATCGGCGTGGGGCCCTATCACAAACTGATCAGTTTCAACGAGGCCGAGGGTCTCCGCCTGCAGGCTGGACTGCGCACCACCGCCGCCGTGAGCCGTACGGTCCGGCTCGGAGGGTATCTGGCCTACGGCACGCGCGACGAACGACTGAAGGGCGGCGGGATGATCGAATTGGCCTTCAACAGGCAACTGACACGCAAATTGACCCTCGCGGCCCGGCACGACCTCATCCAGTTGGGTGCCGGACACAACCTGCTGACCGAAAACAGCATCTTCACGTCGATCCTTTCCCGGGGCAACCAGCGCCTCTCGACAGTCGACCGCGGAGAGGCCTCCTATGAACACGAATGGAGGCAGGGTTTCAGCACCTTGATCGGCCTGCGCATGCAACACATCCACGGAAACCGACATGTCCCGATGATCCGGCCCGACGGCCGACCGATCCGGACGATCAACGATGCTACGGTACAGATCGGAATCCGTCTGTCGAAGGACGAAGCCGTCTATCGGCAACCCTTCGACAAGAAGTATCTCGGATCGAAGTATCCCGTCCTCACGCTCTCCTTCGCGGCCGGCATCCCCGACCTGATGCCCGGAAGCCGCGAATACTACGCCCTGACGGGAAACATGCGATATCGGGTCAACCTGCCTCCGATCGGATACTCCTCGATCACCCTCCAGGGCGGACATATCTTCGGACAGGTACCCTATCCGCTGCTCAAGCTCCACGAAGGAAACGGTACCTACTTCTACGATCCGCACGCCTTTTCTTGCATGAACTACTATGAATTCGCGTCGGATACCTGGGTGTCGTGGTTCTGGGAGCACCATTTCAACGGGGTTCTGCTGGGTCGACTCCCGCTCATCAAACGGCTCAAGTGGCGTGAAGTGCTGATCTGCAAGGGTGTCTGGGGATCGCTTGACCGACAGAACAACGGCGCCTTCATCGATACCGAGGCTCCGCTGCTCTTCCCCATGGGCATGACCTCCGTAAGGGATCCCTATGTCGAGGCGGGATTCGGCGTCGAGAACATCTTCCGGATCTTCCGCGTGGACTGCATCTGGAGACTCACCCACCGCCAGCCCGAACCCGGACAGAAGATCCAGAACTTCGCCGTAAATCTCGGTATCCAAATCAAATTCTGAGCCCGGAGACAAAACCTCGCTTCGTATCGGAGATTTTGCGTATCTTTGCCTCTGCAAAACGAATCACTTCACGATGAAAAAAGCGGCTTTGTTCGATATGGACGGTACGCTGGTGGACAACACGGCGGCACACATCCGGGCTTTCGAGATCTTTTGCGCCCGGTACAACGTTACGGATTGGCAACAACGGCTCAGCCACGCATACGGCATGGGCAACGACGACATCATGCGGCTGATCATGCCCGAGGCCGTGATCCGCGAAAAGGGACTCGCAGCCCTTGCCGAGGAGAAGGAGGCCATCTACCGCGAGATCTATGCCCCGGAGATCCATCCCGTGGCAGGTTTGGTTGACCTGCTCGAACAGCTCCACAAGGCCGGAATCCGCTGCGCCGTCGGATCCTCGGGGTGCAAGGCCAATGTCGACTTCGTACTGAAGAGTTGCAATCTCGAACCGTGGTTCGACGCCCGGATCTCGGGAGATGCCGTAACCCGCTGCAAACCCGATCCGGAGATCTATCTCAAGGCCGCCGCCGCACTCGGGGTGAAACCCGCCGACTGCGTGGTCTTCGAGGATGCCAAGGCCGGCATCGAGGCGGCGCAGCGAGCCGGAGCCGGACGCATCGTGGCCCTGGCGACAACCCTGCCCCGGGAGGTACTGGAGCGCGAAACTCCGGCCGATATGGTCATTGAGACCTTTGCCGATCTGAAGGATCTCGGCGCTCTGCTGGCCTGAAAGCCAGGAAAAGGCCGTCAATCACGGGATTCCGGATTGCAGAAACACCTCCACGATACGGCAAAAACGCACATTCCTCGCTGTGGGAATGTGCGTTTTTGCAATAAGCAGAATCGGAAATGCGAAAAATTCGCTATTTTTGCGCCGTTTTCAAAAACAGATGCTTATGTTCCGTGGACTTGCCACCGTCGCGCTGCTCGTCATCTCCAACGCCTTCATGACGCTGGCCTGGTACGGGCAGATCGCCTTCAAATCGCGTCTCGAACGCTTCAGCCTCATGCTGATCATCCTCATGAGCTGGGGCGTCGCTCTGTTCGAGTACTGCTTCCAGGTACCCGCCAACCGTATCGGCTCGGCCGAATTCGGCGGACCCTTCTCGATCTGGGAGCTCAAGGTCATTCAGGAGGTCGTCTCACTCTCGGTCTTCACCATCTTCGCGCTGGTATTCATGAAGTCCGACACGCTGCGCTGGAACCATCTGGCCGGCTTCCTCTGCATCATTCTGGCCGTCTACTTCATCTTCCGCAAATAGCCCCCCGAAAAACGGCCGCAGAGCGCTGCCGAAACTCCGGAACTCCTCCCGACAGGCCCGCTTCCGGCGGCGCGGCCCGCCCGGCGGCATCTATCGGACCGTAATCCGCTCGACGGGTTGTGTCTGTGTGCGGTCCAACGGATGCACCTGGTAGCGGACCTTCCGGAAATCGATCTGTGCCAGATCGATACAGCGGATCGTATTGTTATAGGCCGTCTTGTAGTAGACCACACGGTGTGTCAGATCGATGGCCGAGGTCCATTGTGTGGCGCTCGGGATGTCGGGACACTGGCCGGCGGGATGCTCCAGACCGATCGGCACGTCGAAGTTGTTCAGCAGGTGGAAACACTCCTGAACCGTCGCAAAGGCCGTGGCTCGCTGCGGCGCCGTGGCCCGGAAGAAGGCCGCACGCACGAAACGGGACGGCGGCGTATCGTCACCCGGAAGCCCCAGAAATCCCGCTGTGGCACCAAAGGCGCGGAGCGTATTCTCCCCGATCTTGTAGGGTTTGACATCTCCCGGACGCAGATTCACGTAGTTGTTCAGATTGGTCACCTGCCACTCGAAGCCCGGGGCATTGGTCAACACTCCCACCTCGTTTTCATAAAAGTGAGGAACGCCCCCGACGATCTCCAGCACCACCTGGCGGCCCGACGGTTCGCCGATGCGCCAGTGGACGACGGCATTGGCCTCAAGTCCCACGATCCGGACCCCGCCGATGGCGGCCTTCACCTCGTCGATGGTCGAAAACTGCGTCAGAAGCCACTGCGCCACCTCGAGGTCGACCAGTGTGCGGTCGCGCTGCGACGACTCGTACGACTCGTAACTGCCATACTGCGGAAAGAAAAAGAGTCCCGCCGAAAGTCCCGCTTCGTTGATCCCCTCGGCGATGAACCGTTCGTCGACAACGGCCAGCCCCACTACGCCGTAACGCGCCCTGAAGGAGAGTCCCGCCACGCCGTCGGGCGTAACCGACTGCAACTGCTGTCCGCGCGGTATGACCACGTACATGCTCTCCAACGCACTGTCGCCCCATTCGATCGTCCGCGACTGGATATAACTGCCGTCGGCGGCCGTCAGCGATATGCCCGTGCACGCCAACACCTCAAAGGCCCCGCAAATCCCCACGAGACCCAATAACAACTGTTTTGTCTTCATCTGTTCTCGATTTGTATGTTACGATTCATCTGCTTCGTCATGGTTCGGACGGATGTGTCCGATCCGGTGTCTCCGCAAAAACCGAACCCGAAAATGTTCGGCCGGGTATCTCGTTTGCCGATTTTTTTACTAAATTCGTCCCGTCAACCACGGACGGTGCGGGGTCCCGCCCCGACGTCCATAAAAAGAGATGGATATGATCCGACTGAATGTATTTATCCGCACGACGGAAAGCAACCGCGACGAACTCGTCCGCACGGCCCGGGAACTGGTCGCCGCTTCGCTCAAGGACGAAGGATGCGTCGCCTACGACCTCTTCGAAAGCACGACACGTCGTGACGTGCTGATGATCTGCGAAACCTGGAGCGATGCCAAGGCCCTCTCGACTCACGAACGATCGTCGCATTTCACGACTCTCGTTCCGCGCATGGAGCAGTTGGGTGAACTCAAGCTCGAGAAGTTCGTCTTCTGACCTTCCGCCCGGCAGAATCCGTGCCGTCAAAACACCCGCCCGAGCTCTCGCCCGGGCGGGATTTTTATGCCGCAGGATCGCACAGACTATTCATCGATCGGAAGAAAAGCCTCCTTGTAAAGCCCGCACAGCGGACAGGTCCAATCGTCGGGAATCTCCTCGAACGGGGTCCCGGGGGCAATACCCGTCTCGGGATCCCCCTTGACCGGATCATATATGTAGTCACACGACGTACAACGATAACGCCGCGGAACCGCAAGATCGGCAACCTGACGCCAGTCGACCAACTCCCAGAAAGCCTTCAGAAAGTCCGCCCGACGATTGCGGTAATCGATATAATAGGCATGTTCCCAGACATCGACCGTCAGCACGGGGCGCAGACCGTCGGTCATCGGATTGCCGGCATTCGGTTTGGCGACGATCGAGAGCTTTCCGTTCCGGTCGGCGGCCAGCCAGACCCATCCCGAGCCGAACAGACCCAGAGCCGCTTTGGTAAACTGCTCGCGGAAGGCGTCCACCGATCCGAAAGTCGCGGAAAGTTTAGCCGCAAGTTTCTCGGGAACAGGTCCCTGTGCGGGTGTCAGCATCCGAAAGAAAAAGGTATGGTTCCAGGCCTGTGCGGCATTGTTGAAGATCGCGCCGTCGGCCTTGCGTACAATCTCGTCGAGCGGCATCGACTCGTAAGGGGTTCCGGGAATCAAACCGTTGAGGTTGTCCAGATAGGTCCGGAGGTGTTTCCCGTAGTGATAATCCAGGGTTTCGCGGCTCATTTTCGGAGCAAGGGCCTCCGGCGCGTACGGAAGCTCGGGCATCGCATGTTTCATAACGTGGCAGATTTTGGTAAATGAACAACACGTGTCGCGGTTGATGCGCAACACGTGTCCTCAAGATAGCAAAAATCCCGCACACTTTCACCTTTCGACCGAAAAAAACACGTTTCGGCCCAAAACCCCTAAACCACACTCCCCGAAGATTGCGTGCGGATGCGGCAAATTCAGTTCCCGGAGGGAGACGTTCGGACTCCCGGATTCCTCCCGGAAAGGCATGGTGAGGAGTGAAGACTTCCAAACGCCGGAGCACACCGTAAGGCCGGAAACTGGACCGAGATCCGGAAACAGAGGGCTGCCGGGCTGCCTAAAATCAGCAATCGCAGAATCCGGATCGCAAGAATCGCAAAAGCGACGGCGGCCCAAACTCCGGAGTCGGATCAGAAATTGATCTTGACCCCCACCGTGAAGTTGGCACCCAGTTCGGGATAACGCGCAAAGTCGTACAGGGGCTGGTCGGCAAGATTGCGGCCTTCGACGAAGAGCGTCACGCGGTGCGAGACCCGCCAGTCGAAATGTGCATACAGATCCACGGTAAAGGGGACCTCAAAGGCCGGCAGGTAGCGCATCTCGTCGACAAAGACGTAGTCAAGCGTCGACCAGCGACGTTCGCTCTCCATTCGGGCCCCGACTCCGAACGAGATCTTGCGACCCGAATAGTGGATCCCGACATGGCCGACAAACGACGCCTCGCCGTTGGCCCAGTCGATCTCCTTGTTGTAGAAGCGGCCGTGCACCCCGAGGTCGAACATCAGCGAACTCAGCGGTCGATACTCGATCTCTCCGTTGAACGACGTCACGGTCTGACGGCCCAACCGCGGAACAAAGGCCGATGCGAACAGCTCATATTCGTCCGCCGCACCCGCACGCTCGAGGAGCGTTGCCCAGAAAAGGTGGTTGTCCTCGACCGAAAACTCGGCGTAAAGTCGATAGGCAAAGCGTTTGTTCCACAGCGTGCCGCCCAGTCCCGCCCGGAAATTGTAATCGACGGAGCTCTTGTCAAACCAGGCTCCGGGCGTCACGTAGGGATTCTGCAGGGTCAGCGAACGCAGGTCGTTCGGGCGTACCGCACCGTCGGCCTCGATGAAGGGTTTCAGCCCCGGAGTCCCGAGATTGAAGTCCAGACGGGCATAAGGAATGATGTAATTGCCGCGGGCTATTTCGGGCCCCGCATCCGGCTCGATCCGGTCCCGGTAGTAGTCGGCACCGACATCCAGGCGGACCACACCGCCCTGGAACCCGTAACGCAAACCCGCACGGATCAACTGCTGACGGGAATCTCGCACGTATTTCTGTCCGGCGAGGTAGTCGTAGGCAAGCCCCAGGCCGAAACGGCTCCGTCCCCACGCCCAGGCAATCCGCCCCTGGGCTCCGATGGAGTTCTCACCGCCCTGCATGCCGGAAACCGCCCAGTCGGAGTGATCGAAGAAGAGCCCGCCGTGGAGCTCCACCTCGAAATTCAACCGGCTCAGTTCCTGAAAATCATCGCCGAACCGCAGCCGGACCTGTGCATCGCCGTAATCGGTCATCGCCCCGGCGCCGAAATCAACCTCCGGAGCAGCCGGCCCCCACGACCCGTAACGGTGATACAGCCGGTTGTCGTAGAAGACCTCCCCTTCGAGCGTATGTCGCCCGATATATTTCCCGGCAGCCACACCGGCCCGGTTATACATCCGCGTGGAGTTGTTCTTCACGCCGATCTCGTTGGCGATCTTCGCGTAGCGTCCCTCGTGGTTGACATACGCCATCGCATAGCCCGTCGAGGGATTCTGCGTCGTGGCGTAGAAGTCCAGCACCGAATTGAGCGGATAGCCCGCACCCACCTTCACGTAAAAGGGCAACGGGCGGTTGAACTCCCAATAGGTGACCGTCGCGGGACGGATCGGTCGCGTCGTGAGCGTCGTCTGCATCGACAGCGGCGTCACCGTATAGTCGATCTCGGGACGCATGTGCGTCGTATCGGTCATGTCGGGCTCCACGGCCAGTTTCGAGGCGCTCTCCACCCGCGGAACGTAGGCTTTCGTCACCTCGACCTGCTTCTCCACCTGTGCCGCAGCCAGTTGCGGCAACACCGCCGCACAGGCGGCTATCATCAGTAATCTTTTCATCGTCAGTTGAGTTTTGCGATTCGAGCCCTGGCCTCCGCAACGATTCCGTCATCGTCGGGCGAATATCCGTCGGCCACGCTCTGCCACGTGGCCCGCGCCTGGAACGTATCCCCCTTGCGGACGTAGACCTCGCCCAGAAGCAGATAGGCCTTCGCAAGCCAGTAGGGCTGCGGCTCCCGGTCCGAAAGGGCGAAGACCTCCTTCTCCGTACGATCCAGATCGCCGGAGGCAAAGGTCGCCTCAATAAGCCGGTAGGCAGCTTCGGATCCCTCCTTCGTGTGGACATCCGACGCCAGTTCTCGATAGAGTCCGGCCGCTCCGGCCGCATCGCCCGACTCACGCAACTGCGTGGCCAGGGCATACCGCGACTCCCGCAGAGCTACCTCCCCGGCATCCTTGCAGGCGGCGACATCGGCGGCCATGGCCGCAATCCGCGAAGCATCGCCTTCCGCCACCGTAGCCCGCACATATCCCGTCATGGCATCCTCGCGGGCCGTGCGCGACGGCGCCGCATCGTAGAGCCGACGATAGGCCGCTGCGGCCTCGGACCAGCGCCCGTCGGCAAAGGTCATCTCCGAGAGCTTCTCCAGAACCGGAACCGTATATCGCGTCTGTCCCTGATCGGCCAGCATCGTAAGCGTCTCGATGGCCCGTTCGCGATCCTCCGATACCAGATAACAGTCACTCAGGTAGTAGAGCGCATCGGTCCGATAGGAACCCTTCGGGTAGTTCTCGACGTAGCTGCTCAGGGCTCGGGTCGCCGCCGCCCGATCTCCGTCGAGGTAGAGCTGCTGCGCCGCGGCAAACGACAGAGAATCCCGCGACAGCGCCGTCAGATCACTCTCCAGACCCGCCTTGGCCGCATAGTCGAAATAGGCGTCGGCATCACCCTGCGATACGTAGATCTCCCGGATGCTCTGCATCGCACCCCGGGCCTCGGAGGATTGCGGCGCCGACCCCACAACCCGATCGTAGCAGGCCAGGGATTTCTGCTTGTCCCCCAGATTCAGATAGGCCAGTCCCAGATCCGACCAGGCGGCCGTCACCCGCGGCGAGGTGGGGTATTTCGACACGAAACGTTCGAGTTGCGCGGCTCCCTCGGCATAGCGCTCCTGTGCGATATAGCTGCGGCCCAGTTCGTAGGAGGCTTCATCGGCATAGTCGCCACCCGCCGATTCGATCTGTCGCAGGGCGGCAATCTTCTGATCCGTACGTCCCAGAATCCCGAGCGTCACGGCCCGTTTGTACTGGGCATACTCCTTTTCGGGTGTCGAGAGCGATATGGCCCGGTCATACTCCTTGACGGCCTCCTCGAACCGGCGATCCGAATAGGCGACATCCCCCAGCCGATTCAGGGCATCGGCCCGGTAACGGTCCCGCGGCGCATAGGACGACAGAAAATTGCGGAACGACGTCCCGGCCTGCGCCCAATCATTGCGGTCGAAGGCACAATATCCGAGGTTGTACCACGCCAGGGCATATTCCCGCTCGGAACGCGGCGCCCGTTTCAGATAGGCGTTGTATTTGGCTGCCGCGACGGCGTAGTCGCCCTCCGAAAAGGCGATCTCTCCCTGCCAGAAGGTGCTCAACGCCGTATATTTGGGGCTGATGTTCGTCGACTGTGCCTCGGCAAAACACTCCTTCGCAGCCCGCAGATCCCCGTTCTGGTAGGCATCCAGGCCCCGATAATAGGCGATCTTCTGCTGCGCGGCCCGGATCTCCGCATCCCCCGAAGGCATCGACTTGATGGCCCGGTAGGCGGCATCGTAGTCCCGCGAATTGTAGTAGGCCGCAATCAGCAGCGTCCGGGCTTCCGAAGCCCGCGGCGACGAGGGGTAGCGTTCGATATAGCGCGTCAGCAGGTTGATGGCCCCGTTGAAGGCTCCGCCGCCCAGTTCGTATTGCAGCTTGGCATAGTTGAAGAGGGCATCCTCGGCGATGGTTCCGTCCAGCGATTCGTCCGACGCCATCGCAAAGGCCTGCATCGCCCGCTCCTTGTCTCCGCCACGCAGGTAACAGTCCGCCAGGTGGTAGGAGGCATTCTGCGTCAGCGCATCCTCGGCACCGCACGCCTTGCGCAACCACTCCGCGGCCTCGGCATAGCGGGCCGTACGATAGAGCGAAAAACCCTCCAGATAACTGGCATCCCGATCCATCTCACCCCCCGCGGCTCGATAGGCCTCCAGGTGGCTCAACGTCCGGTTGAAATCCTCCAAATGAAACCAGGATTCCGCAATCACCCGCTCCAATTCGGCGCGGCGCTCCGGAACGGCATTCCGGACCAATGCGTCGCCATGCTCCACCACATAGCGGTAGTTGCCCTCGCGGAATTCGATCTGAAGCAGGTAATAGGGTACCAGCGCCCCGTAGGCATCACTGCGCGACAAGGCCTCAAAGCCCGTTCTGGCCCGGGCGTACCGCCCCTCCGCGTAGTCGATATAGGCCATGTAGTAGCGGGCATGATCGGCATATTCACTGCGGCTGCCAATACGCGAAAATCGGTCGTAGGCCTCCTTGTAGCGTCCGTCCGTAAAGTCGACATATCCCATGCGGATATCGTACTGCTCGCGACGGGGTGCGCTCAGCGACTTGTAGTCGGTACGCTCGAAGGCCTCGCGGGCCTTCGCCATGTTCCCCGCGGCGCAATAGTACGAACCCAGCGAAAAACGGACGTCGTTCGCGTAGACCGACTCGGGGTAACGCATCTCGAAATCCCGGAGGGCCCCTTCGGCATCCGCACTGCCCAGCTCCACGGCACAGGCCGCCAAATAATAATCGATCTCCTGACTGAGCAGACGATCCGAAGTGTCGAGCGACGACTTCGCCCGCAACAGTTCGTGACGGGCATCGCTCCATCGTCCGTAACCGAACAGATCGCGGGCCCGCCGTACAAGGGTTTCGGGATCGGCAGCCGCGGCGCGAACCACCGCCACGCAGAAAACACCCGCAAGAAGCATCAACGTCAGGATCCTCTCTTTTCGCATAAGTCTATTCTATCAATTCCCCGGTTGCACGGAGCATCGACGCATCGCGGCCCCAGGCCCTTCGTCACACCCGTTTGCCGCAACGGCCTCGCCCGGCAACCTTCCATTCGACAAAGATATGAAAAATTTATTCGTCGCCACACCTTCAAGGGAACGGATTTTGCCTGCACGATATTGTTCAAACCAAAAACCGGAAATCATGACTGAAAAAGTGAACGTACAGATGAACCGCGCAGGACGTTTCGAGCCGCGCGGTGGTGCCGACTGCGGAACGATGAATCCCAAGCAGCTGCTGCTATATGCCGCGGCACAATGTGCCGGACAGACCGCGGCTGCCATCATGAAACGGGAACGTATGACTCCCAAGAGCTTCGAGATCAGCGTCTCGGGAGATCTCTCCACGGAGACGCTGCGCGCCGAAAGCATCTTTACCTGTTTCCACGTCATCTACAACGTTTCGTGCGCCGGTGAAAGCGACTGCGCCAAGGCCAGCCATGCCCTCGAACTGACTCACGACAAGTATTGCGGACTGGTACAGATGCTCAGCCGGATCGCCCCCGTCTCGCGCGAAATCGCCGTCGTGAACACCCAGCCGGTGAATGCCTGACATCCCGGCACGGCATCCCGGAAAAAACGGGCGGAGATGCGCTCTTCGATTCGAAGAGTCCGCAATCTCCGCCCGTTTTGCCGCCCCGCGTCTCCCCGCCAGGGCTACTGCGCCGTAATACGACGGTAGTCCGAAACCGCCACGGCATAATTGAAATGGGCGCGGATGGCATTCGTGTAGAGCTGGATCCAGCTCAACTGCGCCTGCAAGACATCGAGAATCGTCGCCAAACCCTCGCCGTAGGAGTAGGTGCTGATCGAAAGATTCTCCCCGGCGATGCGCAGACTCGCCTCCGAAGCGTCGACCTGGGCCCGGCTCTGGACAAGAACCGTCCAGCCGTTCATCTCCTGCAGGATAATGTCGTCATAGCTCTGTTCGGCCATCCACGCCTGTTGATCCCGGGCCGCCCGGGCTATCCCCACCGTCCGGCGGCGCTCCCCCCAATGGAAGATCGGGACCGTAAGCTGTACGAAGGCCGAACCGTCGAGCTGCGTCTTGCCGTTCCGGTTCGGAGTCGCGGGCTGCCAGACACCCCCGATTCCGACGCTCACCTGCGGATTGTACGGAGCTCGGGCCCCCCGGATGGCTTCCGAGGCCTGCTCCGTCCGTAACAGGGCCGCCGTATGGTCCGGACGCCGGACGACCGCCTCCGCGGCCGGAACCCGTTCGGGCATGGGAAGCGTATCCCGGATGCTCTCCCGCAAATCGACGCGTTGCAGCGCCTCGCAGCCCCGCAGCAGGTTGAAATTGTGAAGCGTAACCTCCCGGCTCTGCTCCACGCTCACCAGCGAATACTCCGCCTCGCTCAACCGGGCGTCGATCATCAACACGTCGCCCTTGGCAATATAACCCTCCGAAAAACGGCGGTCGACCACCTCCTTCAACGAGCGGATCAACGCCACGTATTCCCGCATCGCCGCAGCATAAAGCTCCACGGCCGAAAGACTCCAGTAGGCATAGTCCGCCGCATAACGCACCTCCAGACGCGAAAACTCCTCCTCACACAACGCAATGTCATAACCCAACGAGGCCTGTCGGGCCGCCGCACGCACCGAACCGCCCCCATAGAGCGTCTGAAGCAGTTGGGGCTGCACGCTGAAACTCCACGCCTCGACCCCCTCGCGGCAGCGGAACGCATAGGAGAAGTCTCCGCCCAGCGACAACCGCGGCAGGTAGCCCGTGCGGGCGCGGCCCAACTCCTCCCCCGCCGCCGCACTTTTCGACACGGCGATCTTCAACGTCCTGCTGTATGCCGCCACCTCCGTGCGGTACTCCTCCAGTGAGGTCTGCGGAAAAACTCCGTACGTCGGGGCCAGAAGCCCCAGAATCAGAATCGACAACAGCTGTTTCATGATCAACGAATTCCGTAAAACAGGGCATAGACAACCGGCAGCACACAGATCGTCAGCAACGTGGCAACCAACAACCCGCCCATGATCGTGGCCGCCATCGCTCCGAACATCGAATCGAACAGCAAGGGCATCATGCCCAGAATCGTGGTGCCCGAGGCCATCGTCACCGGAACAATCCGGCTCCGCGTGGCCTCGATCAGCGCCTCGCGAGGCCTACGTCCCGACCTGCGCAGGAAGCCGATCCGTTCGACCAGCACCACGGCATTCTTGACGTTCATCCCCACAAGCCCCAACAGCCCGAGCAGCGAGAAAAAGTTGAAAACCTTGCCCGTCACGACCAGTCCCAGAACCACGCCGATCGAGATGAGCGGAATCATCAACAGGATCACAACCGGCTCGCGGTAGTTGCGGAACAGCAGCAACAGAACCAGAAAAATCAACACCAGGGTCAGCGGCAGATAGCGCGCCAGAGCCGAATTGGACTCCTGCTGGCTCTCCTGCTCCCCGAAAACCCGCATCGTATAGCCCGCCGGAAGCGGTATCGAACGCCGGATCGAATCGCGCAACTGCGTGAAGAGCTGCAGCGTATTCACCCCGCGGTCGGGATCGCACTGCGCCTTCATCACCCGCTGACGGTCGAAACGCCGGATAACTCCCGGCCGGAAATCAAAACGAAAACCGTCGGTGGCCTGCTCGATCGAAAAGACCCGACCCGAAGGATTGAAGATCGGAAGCGCCTGAAGGTTGGTCAGATTATAGGCCGCCATGTTCTCATCCTTGAGCAGGATCGGAAGAAATTGATCTCCCTCGCGGTATTCGCCCAACGGGTAGCCCTGGGTGGCGATGGTGATGCCGCGGGCCAGTTGGCTGCGCGTGATCCCGATGCGCTGCCCCTTCATCGGCGAATAGAGCGGAAGCCAGGTCGGTATGCGGTTGCCCCAGCTGTTGCGGATGTTCGTTGCTCCGGGCGTGCGCCACATCACGGCCTCGGCGGCCGATGTCAGGTGTCGAAGGGTATCGACATTCTCCCCGATGAAGCCGAACTCGATGGCCGCATCCGGCACGGGTGAAAGCTTGAAAAGAGAGGAGCGAAGCCAGACATCGGGGAAGGAGTCCGTCACCCAGGCGTTGAAACGAGCCTCGACAGGTGCCGTCTGCCGGCTGTCGTGCAACTCGATGAGCAGATTGCCGAAATTGGGCCGCTGAGACGTGCTTCCGCTGGCCAGGTAGTAGCGCGGAGGCGTCGAACCCGCCGTCCAGGAGACGCACTTCACCTCGGGCTGGCGTTGCAGCCACCGCTCCATGGCCTCCAGATTCCGCTCCGTATCGCGGATGTTGTAACCCTCGGGCAACAGCACGTCGGCCCGGAAGTAGGGTTTGTCCAGCGACGGGAAAAAATTCTGGGGCATGCGGCCCATGACGTAGAGCGACAGCACGAAGAGTCCCGCCACCGAGAGAACGGTCGCCCAGCGATGCCGCAACAGCACGGACAACAGACGATCGAAACGCCGGTAGAAGCGTGTATCGTACGGATCGCGATCCGAAGGCGTGACGCGAAGCATGGCATACCCGAAAAGCGGCGTCTGCGTCAAGGCCAGCACCCAGCTCAGCATCAGCGAAAGAGCCAGCACCACGAACAACGGTTTGACAATCTCGGCCACAGATGACGGCGCAAGATAGAGCGGCAGAAACGAGAAGATCCCGATCAACGTGGCACCCAGCAGACTCCACCGCGGAGCATTCGCCCCCTCGACAAAGGCCGCACGACGAGCCTTGCCCCGCAACATCGACTGCCGGGCATTGTCCGTGACGACGATGGCGTTGTCGACCAGCATGCCCATGGCTATGATGAAGCCCGCAAGCGACGTTCGGTTCAGCCCTTCGCCCAGAAACTGCATCGCAAGCAGCGTCCCGCCGATCGAAAACAGCAGCGAGCTGCCGATCAGAACCCCCGAACGGAAACCCATCACAAGCATGATGATCGCCACGACGATCGCCACCGACTCCACCAGATTCCACAGAAAGGTCTGCGTCGCCTGGCGGGCTATGCGGTTCTCAGGATAGAGGACCGTAAGCTCCAGACCCACGGGCATCTGCTCCCGGAGTGTGGAGAGCAGCGTCTCGATCCGCTCTCCGGCCTGCACCACGTCCACGCCCTCCTCGGTCGAGATGCCGATTCCCACGGCACGCCGGCCGTCGACCCGCATCAACGTCTGAGGCGGCTCCCGATAGCCGCGTTCGATACGGGCCAGATCTCCCAGACGGTACTGTTTGCCCGCCGCGGAGATCAGCAGCTGATTCTCCAGGTCTTCCAGTGTCCGGTAGGTGCCCTCCTCGAGAATCCGGATCGCAAGCTCCCCGGCCTGCTTCTCCCCGCTGTCGACAATGGCATTCTGCTGGCCGATCGTCGCTACGATCGTCTCCGGACGAATCGCAAAATTCGCCAGCGCCGAAAGACTCACATAGACATTCACCACCGGAGTCTGCTCCCCGAAAAGAGTCACCTTCTGCACACCGTCGACCGTCACCAGGGTCCGTTTGAGCCGCTGCGCCCACTCCCGCAGCTCCCCGTCGGTGAAACCTTCGTCGGCCGAAAGCCCGTAATAGATGCCGTAGACGTCGCCGAAATCATCCGCAACGGTGATCGCCGAAGCCCCCGAGGGCAACTGCGACTGAATGTCGAGCGCCTTGCGGCGCAATTCGTCCCACAATTGCGGAATCTCCCCGGAACGCGTTCCCGGATCGAGCTCCACCTGGATCTTCGACAATCCATAATGCGACTCCGAGGTGATCTTGTGTACGCGGCGAAGTGACTGCACCTCGCGTTCGATGGGTTCCGTGACGAGCTCCTCAACCTCCTGAGGCGTAGCGCCCGGATACGAACACAGCAGCATCGCACTCTTGATGACAAAGGTCGAGTCCTCCTTCTTGCCCAGCGTCGCAAAACCCGCAATCCCGCCGATCAGCAACAGCAGAAGAAAGAAGACGATGACTCGCCCGTTACGCAGCGAATAGTCCGGAAGATTCATGGCTCGATCAGTTGAGGATCCGTACCTTGTCGCCCTCGCGGAGCCGATAGACTCCGGCCGTGACAACCTGCTCGCCGGGCTGAAGACCGCGGTCGATCACCACCCGGTCCCGACCGAACAACTCCCCCAGCGTCACCTCCCGACGCGTAACCCGGTCGTCCGACCCCACAACCCAAACCCACGTCCCGCCGTCGGCCGGGGCATATATCGCCGAAACCGGTACCGAAACCGCATCCGGAACCGGATCCGCACTCTGCATGGTGATCGTGCACGACATGCCCGGAGATATGCGCCAGCGCCCCGGATCGGGATTCTCCAACCGCAACGACACCGGAAAACCCGAAGCATCGGACGACGTCTTGGCATAATCCTTCAGTCGTGCCGGAATCGATACGCCCCGGTAATTGTCGAACTGAACCGTGAAGCGTGTCGTCGTGTCGCCCAAGAGGTCCAGAGCACTCTCGGGAAGGGTGAACTGTACGGTCGTCGTCGTGGGATTCACCAGCCGAAGGATCGACTGCCCGGCCTGCACCCGCTCGAAATTATCGACATACGTCCGCTCGATGACCCCGGCAAACGGAGCCCGCAAGCGCGTCTCCTGCAACAGATCGAGCGTATTGTCATAGGTCGACTTGGCCTGGGCGTAACGCGTGGCGGCAGCCTCGGCCTCCTGTCGGGATACGGCCTCATGGGCCAGCAGCCGCTGCATGCGCTGCTGGACGGAGCGGGCCTCCTCAAAGGCCGAACGCGTCGCCGAAACCTGCAACTCGATATCCCGGGGATCCAACTCGGCCAACAGCGCGCCCCGCTCCACCCGCTCGCCCTGCGAAACCGCCACGTTCAGAACCTGACCCGCAAGCTTGAAGGCCAGCGTCACGGCATCGTCCGGCGTGGCCATGCCCGCGAAATCCTTCTCAAGGAGGGTTGCACCCGCGGCCGTGGTGACTTTTACCGGGCGAATGACCCGGGGAGCCGGGGTACGCCGCGAGCACGCCCCGCTCAAAAAAAGAAGGATGAACAATGTAACAATACGCATGGATAAGTCCGATTTCAAGGTCGGGCCGACCCCTCCGGACGCCGGATCTCCGGGCTCCGCGCCCTCGGCACACGACCTCCGGGCAAAAAAAAGTCGACCTCTTTTCAGGAGGTCAACTTTCATACCATACGCCGCCGGAGAGGCTCGCCGTGTCCCTACGGACGAAT
>CALUKK010000145.1 GCA_944321205.1 uncultured Alistipes sp. | reverse complement strand
AGGAGCTTTTCGGCCAGTACGGCAAGTCTAACACCGACACGGGTTCGCCCGAGAGCCAGATCGCGTTGTTTTCGTACCGTATCAGCCACCTTACTGAACACCTCAAGAACAACCGGCACGACTTCGGTACACAGCGCGCACTGCTGCGCCTGGTCGGCAAGCGTCGCCAGCTGCTGGAGTACCTCAAGGAGGTTGACATCGAGCGCTACCGCGCAATCGTCAAGACCTTGAACCTCCGCAAGTAATCCCGAGGTTGAAATGAGGGCAATTCCCGCAAGGGGTTGCCTTCATTTTCTTGCGAATGGACAATCGAAACATCATAGGTTAAAATTTTTATGGAAGAAAAGAAGCTGTACAACGCAGTCCGCAAGATCATCACGCTCGGCGACGGCCGACAGATCGAGATCGAAACGGGCAAGCTGGCCAAACAGGCCGATGGCGCCGTGGTCGTCAAGATGGGCGACACCATGCTCCTCGGTACCGTCGTGGCCGCAAAGGATGCAAAACCCGACACCGATTTCATGCCCCTCCAGGTCGAATACAAGGAAAAATACGCCGCATGCGGCCGCTACCCCGGAGGTTTCATGAAGCGAGAAGGTAAGGCCAACGACAGTGAGATCCTCGTGGCACGTCTCATCGACCGCGCCCTGCGACCCCTGTTCCCCGCCGACTATCACGCCGAAGTCTACGTCACCGTAAACCTCATCTCGGCAGACAAGGACATTCAGCCCGATGCCCTGGCCGGTCTGGCCGCATCGGCAGCCCTGGCCGTGTCGGACATCCCCTTTGGAGGCCCTATCTCCGAGGTCCGCGTCGTACGCAAAAACGGACAGTACGCCATCAACCCCAACTTCTCCGAAATGCCCGAATGCGACCTCGACATCATGGTCGGAGGCACCATCGACAACATCCTCATGGTCGAGGGTGAGATGAAGGAGGTGTCCGAGGAGGTCATGCTCGGAGCCATCAAGTTCGCACACGAGGAGATCAAGAAGCAGTGCGCCGTACAGATCGAACTCTCCAAGGAGCTCGGCAAGGATGTAAAACGCACCTACTGCCACGAAGTCAACGACGAAGAGCTTCGCCAGACAATCATCAAGGAGCTCTACGACAAGGCCTACGCCATCGCAACGAGCGGAACGATGAAGCACGAGCGTGAAGACCTCTTCAACGCCCTCGAGGCCGAGTTCGCCTCGCGTTACACCGAGGAGGAACTCGTCGAGAAGGCCCCGCTGATCCACAAGTATTTCCACGACGACGTCCTCAAGAAGGCCATGCGCAACATGATCCTCGACGAAGGCAAGCGTCTCGACGGCCGTCGCACGGACGAGATCCGTCCCATCTGGTGCGAAGTGGGCTACCTGCCCGCCGCCCACGGTTCGGCCATCTTCACCCGCGGCGAAACCCAGGCTCTGGCTACCGTAACCCTCGGCACGAAGCTCGACGAGAAGGTCAAGGACGAAGTCCTCGTCCAGGGCACCGAGCAGTTCGTGCTCCACTACAACTTCCCGCCCTTCTCGACCGGCGAGGCAAAGGCCGCCCGCGGTCTGTCGCGTCGTGAGATCGGACACGGACACCTCGCATGGCGCGCCCTGAAGCCCATGATTCCGCTGGGCGAGGAGAACCCCTATGCCGTACGTGTCGTTTCGGACATCCTCGAGTCGAACGGTTCGTCGTCCATGGCTACGGTCTGCGCCGGTACGCTCGCCCTGATGGATGCCGGTGTCAAGATCAAGAAGCCCGTTTCGGGTATCGCCATGGGTCTGATCACCGACTCCGCAACCGGCAAGTGGGCCGTTCTCTCCGACATTCTCGGCGATGAGGACCACCTCGGCGACATGGACTTCAAGGTAACCGGTACGCGCGACGGCATCACCGCCACGCAGATGGATATCAAGGTCGACGGTCTTTCGTACGAGGTGCTCGCCAAAGCCCTCGAACAGGCTCGCCAGGGTCGCATGCACATCCTCGACAAGATTACCGAGTGCATCGCCGAACCGCGTGCCGACTACAAGCCTTGCGTACCGCGCATCGTCCAGATCACCATCCCGCAGGATATGATCGGCCCGGTTATCGGCCCCGGCGGAAAGGTGATCCAGGACATTCAGAAGACCACCAACACCACCATCACCATCACCGAGGTCGACAACAAGGGTATCGTCGACATCTTCGGGGTGGACAAGGCCGCCCTCGACGGCGCTCTGGCCCGCATCAAGGCCATCGTGGCAATCCCCGAGGTGGGCGAAACCTATCACGGAAAGATCCGTTCGATCGTGGCATTCGGAGCCTTCGTCGAGATCCTCCCCGGAAAGGATGCACTGCTTCACATCTCCGAGATCGACTACAAGCGTTTCGAGACCATGGAGGAGACCGGTCTGAAGGAGGGTGACGAGATCGATGTCAAGCTCATCGGCGTTGATCCCAAGACCAACAAGTTGAAACTTTCGCGCAAGGCATTGCTTCCGAAACCCGAAGGGTATGTCGAGCGGGAGCGTCGTCCGCGGCCCGAGCGTGGGGAGCGTCGTCCGCGGCCCGAGCGCCACGACCACAAGGAGGAATAGAAACTTTTGTTCCTGTGCTATTTCGGGCGGAAAATTTATATGTATTTTCCGTCCGATTTTTTGCATAATTTGCCGGACTTTCCTATATTTGCGTTGTTTCACACTCCAAACAATTCCAAAAGCCCGTGGCCGGAAGAACCAGAGGCCGGAAAGATCGGTAGGAAGGACAGGGGGGGGGAGAGAAGAGAGGGAGAAGAGAGAGAAGAGAGAGAGAAGAGGAAAGAGGAGAGAAGAGAGGGAAGAAGGGAGAGAAGAAGGAGGACGGAATGAGAAGGACGGAATTGAATCAACAAGATTTTAGACAAACAACATAAACACATTAACTCTATCTACTATGAAAAACATCATGAAATTGAGCGTTGTGCTCGTAGCGGCCGCTCTGGCATTCTCGAGCTGTAACTGCTTCAAGAAGATGGCCCAAAATCGGGACGACATCAATTTGACGGTGACTCCCGAAATCCTGACCTTGAACAACGGCATCGTAGCCGCTGATATCAATGTCACGTTCCCCGAAGAGTACTTCAACAAGAAGGCTGTGATCAAGGTAACGCCCGTCATCGTTTTCGAAGGCGGTGAGGTGGCCGGTACGACCAAGTATTATCAGGGATCCAAAGTTGATGACAACTATGCCGTTGTCGACAAGACGACCGGCGGCAACTTCTCGCAGCACGTGGAATTCGCCTATGATCCCCGTATGGATCAGTGCGAACTTCAGCTCCGTGCCGAGATCAAATGCCCCAAAGGCAAATGCAAGGAGTTTACGCTCGTAAATCTCAACAACGGGGCTATCCCCACCAAGGAGCAGGCTGCCGTGCTCGCCGGCAATGATGCCGCTGCAAAGGCCGCTCTGGCCAAGGAGTTCGGTCTGACTGTCGCCTACGGTCTCAACACCCTCCAGAAGGATCTCAAATATGGCGATCTGATGGAGCAGATGCCCAACAACTACAAGAAAGTGACCACCGTTATCGACAAGACCGACCTGCTGTATGCCATCAACTCCTCCGTGGTAACGAAGAAGAACGAGCAGAACGCCAACCTCGATGCCTTCAAGGCCAATGTCGACAAGAACCTCGAAAACGATCGTGCTACCCAGAATATCGCCGTCAAGGGTTACGCTTCGCCCGATGGTCCGGTGAAGTTCAATGACAAGCTCTCGAAGGCTCGTAGCGAGTCCGGACAGAAGGTCGTTGCCAAGCTGCTCAAGGATGCCGGTCTGGAGATCGACGCCGCTGCCTACGGTGAGGACTGGGACGGCTTCAAGGAGCTCGTCGAGAAATCCAACATCCAGGACAAGAACCTCATTCTCCAGGTGCTGAGCCTCTACAACTCGCCCGCAGAGCGTGAGGCCGAGATCAAGAACATGTCCTCCGTATTCGAAGAGCTCAAGAAGGAGATCCTGCCCGAACTGCGTCGTTCGCAGATCGTTAACAGCACCGACCTCCAGGGCCTGACCGATGCCGAGATCATGGCGGCTTACCGCAATGGCGGCGAGCTCACCCCCGAGCACTACCTCTATGCTGCCCAGGAGCTGACCGAGGATCCCGCCGAGCAGGTTGAAATCCTCACCGCCGCTTCGAAGAAGTACAACGACGCACGCATCTGGAACAACCTTGGTGTTGCCCAGACCCAGGTAGGTGACAAGGCTGCCGCCCTCAAGTCCTTCGAGAAGGCTGCAAAACTCGACTCCTCGAAAGAACTCAACAAGAACCTCCTGCTGGCCAACCTCGCCAACGGCAACACCGCCGAGGCCAAGAAGTATGCCGCTGCCGCTGACGCCGAGTCGAAGGCTGCCATGGCTGCTGCCGAAGGTGACTACAAGACCGCTGCCAAGGGGCTGAAGGGTTACAACGAGGCGATTGCGCTGATCCAGTCCAATGATCTGGCCGGAGCCAAGAAGGCCATCGCCAAGGACAACTCCGCCGAGGCTGACTACCTGCGTGCCGTGATCGCTGTCAAGGAAGGTGATCTGAACACCGCCGAGGCGCAGCTCAAGAGCGCTACCTCGAAGAACCCCGAACTCGCTCAGAAAGCCGAGAAGGACGTTAACCTCAAAGCGCTGAAGAAATAATTTCGTCGCGAGGTCTTACAAGCCCGGATCGCATGATCCGGGCTTTTTTTGTCGATACGAATTATTTTTCTATTTTTGTGGAAAACCAGTTTATTCAGTATGGAATACGCCAATCATCTCAAGGAGTACGCACCGGCCTGGAGCCCCGCTCAGGTAGACGAAGAGGTCGCCAGAATCCGCAAAATCGCGGAGTCGCGAAACCACAATATCGAAGTATACAAGTTCTGCTACTCGGCCATTGACCTGACAACACTGTCGTGCAATGACTCGAACAGCTCCGTCACGGAGTTTGCCCGCAAAGCGGCCGAATTCTATGAAAAATACCCCCAGATTCCCAACGTCGCCTCGATCTGCGTCTATCCGGCATTCGTCGATACGGTAGGCGTGGCGGTCGACGGTACGCCGATGCGTATCACGAGTGTAGCCGGCGGCTTCCCCGCATCGCAGACCTTCCTGGAGGTCAAGGCGCTGGAAGTGGCCATGGCGGTGGAAAACGGGGCCGATGAGATCGACATCGTGCTGAATGTCGGCAAGATGCTGACCGGAGAATACGACGAAGCGGCCAACGAGGTGGAGGTAATCCGCACGGAGATGGACAGCGACATCGTACTGAAGGTGATCATCGAGTCCGGAGCATTGAAGACCCCCGAACTGATTCGCAAGGCCTCCCTGCTGTCGATGTTTGCCGGGGCGGACTTCGTAAAGACCTCCACGGGCAAAATCGACGTGGCCGCAACCCCCGAGGCTGCCGTAGTGATGTGCCAGGCCATCCGCGACTACTATCGGGCGACGGGCCGTAAGGTAGGATTCAAGGCCGCCGGAGGCGTCCGCACCCCCGAAGAGGCGGCCCTCTACTACACGATTGTCGAGGAGATTCTCGGAAAGGAGTGGCTCACGACGGATCTCTTCCGCATCGGAGCCTCCTCGGCCGCAAACAACATCCTTTCGGCCATTCAGGGATCTCCGGTCAAATATTACTGATCGGCTCTCTACCGATTGAAAAAGCGGCAACCCCGGTTGGGGTTGCCGTTTTCATTTACCGCTTCACGGGGTCTGGGCCCGAATCAACGGATCGTATCCGTCACAGCGACAACCGACGAATCGGCCGGAGCCGCAGCAACGGGCGCCTCGCGGATGGAATCCGGGGCCGGAAGTATTCGGGCCCGGGACTCGGTGTCCCCCTCCGGGGCCGTCTCCGTTGAGACGGGAACCGGCACCGTATCGCTTGCCGACAGTGAAATATCTCCCGGCTCCCCGAAGCGCAGCAGCGAATGGAAACGATCGCGGTGAAGGATCGTCAACGCAACCACGGCAAGCACTGCCAGCGTCACCAGGGTTCCGATCAATCGCCGAATCATTGCGCAGCCTCCTCTCCTTTCAAAAGAGCGATGGCACGCATCGTCACGTTGTCCACGGGATAGATATTCGCATAGAATCCGTTGTCCTCCAGTTGCGTATTGCGACCGATATAGGCCCGCAACTGTGCCTCGATCAACTTGCGGGAACGTGCGATGTCGCCGTAGCGCGGAGCAACCCCCTTGCGGGCCGCATAACGGATGAAATCCTCCACCAGCGTCTTGTCGCTGTCGAGCAGTGTTTCGAGGTCCTCAAGGGTCCGTACGGCATTGAGGGCGTCACGGTGGCGGTCCGAATACTCGATCGTATAGCGATAGAGAATATTGCGTCCGGCCACCTCGATGAAATAGGGGGTCACGTCGGTCGTATCGGCCGGCACGAAGAGATCGGGCATGATACCTCCCCCGCCATAAACCACCTTGCCGCCAGGCGTCACCCGCTTGAGTGAATCGGCGAAATGGATGCTGTCGGCCGAGAAGAACTCGTTGTTGCGGAAACGGTTCACCAGATCCTCCTCATAGCTTGCGTCGTCTCCGATCGTATAGGGCTTCTGGATCGAGCGCCCCGTCGGCGTATAATAACGGGCGGTTGTCAGCCGCAGGGCCGAACCGTCACTGTACGGAATCTGCCGCTGGACCAGTCCCTTGCCGAAGGAGCGACGTCCGATGATCGTCCCGCGGTCGTTATCCTGAAGTGCGCCGGCCAGGATCTCGCTCGACGAAGCACTCCCCTCGTCGATCAGGACCGCAACCTCCATATCCTGCGCCGAACCCGTACCATCGGCATATTCGCGCAACTGACGGTGGTGGCGATCCTCCGTATAGACGATCAGCTGGCCCTCGTGCAGAAACTCATTGGCCACACCGATCGCCTGGTCCAGAAAACCGCCCGAGTTACCCCGCAGGTCGAAAATCACTTTCGTAACCCCCTCGGCCCGCAGCGAAGCAAGCGCCTGACGGATCTCTTCATGAGTGGTCCGGGCAAACTGACCCAACTTGATGTAACCGATATCATCGACCAGCCGGAACGAGGATTCGACACTCTTGATCGGAATGACTCCGCGGGTAACCTCGACCTGCACCAGATCCGGAATCCCCTGGCGTTCGAGCCCCAGGTGGACCTTAGAGCCGCGGGGCCCGCGCAAGAGCCGCACGATCTGATTCTGCGGAATCTGCTGTCCCGCGACCAACGAATCGTTGATCTCGATGATCCGGTCACCGGCCTTGATGCCGGCCTTGTCGCTCGGCCCCTGCGGGATGACATTCAGCACGATCACCGTATCGGTCGCCATGTTGAAAACAACCCCGATTCCGTCGAACTCACCCTCCAGCGGTTCGTTCAATGCGGCCATCTCCGAGGCCGGAATGTACACCGAATGCGGATCGAGCTCGCGGACCAACAACGGAATGACATGCTCGGCAAGCGAATCCATCGACACCGAATCGACATATTCGTTCTCGATGAGCGAAAGCGTATAGGTGAGTTTGTTGGTGGGCAGTGTCATGCGGTCCAGCACCCCCTTGAGTTGCGAAGCCGTGGTATTGCGCCCCAGATACTGTCCGAGCAGCAATCCCAGCACCACACCCGCGGCCAGCAGCAGCGGGAAGAGAATCGTGTGTTTTGAATTGCGGTACATCACTTGTTCTTGAATGTATAGGCCAGACCGACGCTCAACAGCGTCTGCGTCTGTACGTCGACGTTCTGTGCCCGGTTGTAGGAGAGTTGGAAACTCAAGGTCGTCGTAATGAACTTCGTAGCCTTGATATCGATCGTATTGGTCCAACGCACCGTCGGATGAATCGGAAGACGCGGTTTGGTCTTGATATCCTGATCGCCCTGCTCCCAGGCTTCATAGGCATGGCGGTATTCCGTATAGTCGCGGATCTTGTTCGGCTGGCCGATGTCCGAGATCCAGCCGTAGAATCCGTAGATCATCGTCCGGTAACGCAGATAACCCGTTTTCCCGAACGTCCGGTCAAAATCGATCTGGATCGAAGAACCGCCCTCGTATTTGGACGTTTTATCGGGATCCTCGATACCATAGGAATAGGCCGGCTTGATTTCATTGCCGTCCTTGTCGAGCTGCTGCCGTCGGATCCAGTCGTTCTCGGCAAAGGTCGCATTCATGGCCAACGGGGACATGTTGACCGTAATCGGGAATTTCGGCTCCGGACTCTTGTAGGTCAAACCCAACGAGACATCCAGATAACCCGGCGTCATGAAACGGCTCTTCAGATCCTTGTGTTCCTGCTCGGTGCGAGACTTGTATCCCGAAACAAACTGGCTCCGGAAGCGGGCTATCGTTCCATAGGACCAGTTCTTGGACATCTTGAATGACGGTGCCGTCGAAATCTCGAATTCATCCTGATTCTTGAACCAGACTCCGCTGCTGACCTCTTCGCCGTTGTCGTTCGTCACCTCGACCTTCATGCGGTTATAACCGATCTTGGCCGAAAATTTCGTCTCGATCGAGAAGAGATTCTTCTTGAACAGGTGTCGCAGGTTGAGCGTCGCAACCAGTGCAATGGAGATGTCACCGC
>CALUKK010000144.1 GCA_944321205.1 uncultured Alistipes sp. | reverse complement strand
AAGGTGCCGTGGAGTATGCCAAGGAGCTGGGCTGGGCTCATCCCCAGATCGTCCTGCACCTCGACCACGGAGATTCGTTCGAACTCTGCAAGAGCTGCGTTGACATGGGCTTCTCGTCGGTGATGATCGACGGTTCGTCGCTGCCTTATGACGAGAACGTCGCCCTGACCAAGAAGGTCGTGGACTATGCCCACCAGTTCGACGTAACGGTCGAGGGCGAGCTGGGCGTACTGGCCGGTGTCGAGGACGAGGTTTCCGCCGCCGAGAGCCACTACACCAAACCCGAGGAGGTCGTTGACTTCGTTACGAAGACCGGCGTAGACTCGCTGGCCATCTCGATCGGCACCTCGCACGGAGCCTACAAGTTCACGCCCGAGCAGTGCACCGTTGACCCGAAGACGGGCCGTCTGGTTCCGCCCCCCCTGGCATTCGACGTATTGGAGGCCATCGAGAAGAAGCTCCCCGGCTTCCCCATCGTGCTCCACGGATCGTCGTCGGTTCCTCAGGAGGAGGTCGACACGATCAACAAGTACGGCGGTGCCCTGAAGGCTGCCGTAGGTATCCCCGAGGAGGAGCTGCGCAAGGCTGCCAAGAGCGCTGTCTGCAAGATCAACATCGACTCCGACTCGCGTCTGGCCATGACCGCCGCCATCCGCGAGGTCTTCGCCACGAAACCCGCCGAGTTCGATCCCCGCAAGTACCTGGGTCCGGCTCGCGACAACATGAAGAAGCTCTACATCCACAAGATCAAGGAGGTTCTCGGTTCGGACGGCAAGGCCGAATAAGCGGAGCAAACCGAAAAGCAAAACCGGGGGTTCGCAAGAACCTCCGGTTTTTTGTTGTGCAGGACTTTTCAAACAAAATCCAAACCCGGCTGAAAAGACCTCAAAGCCTGTTATTCGCCACCTGCGGCGCCGTTTCCAGTTCTGACCCTCCCCTAAGTCCCCTCCGAGGAGGGGACTTGCGATTGTGCAGAGCCGGGCAAACGAAAGTCCGGAATCGGCAAAGGATCCGCCTATTTTACGGTCACCCGGAAACGACACTCCGGGCCGCCAGCCAACACCGTATCGAGCGTCTCCACTTCGATCGTCCGCCCCGGCATCAACTCCTCAAGCACATAGAGAATACTCTGACGCGAACATTCACAATGGATCGGTGCAGCCGCAAACCCCGCCTCGACCTGCGGGCACAAACAACGCGGATAACCCATCTCGTAAACCCGCCCCGGCTCAATGACATCGGCAAAGAAAAACGGGGTCCTTCCATATTTTGCATACTGTCGGTCCAGATCGCATCCGCACTCCTCAAATTGCCGACGCAATTCAACCAACACGCCGTCTCGGACACATGCCTCGGCACAGGGTCGGTACAATCGGGCCCGGACCCCGGCGGGGAGTTGACCGATCGCCTCCTCCAGCGTCCGATAAAATATCGTACACCTCGATTGCTGTTCGTTTTTATCCATCGTCTTTACATTTTTCAATCCTGCGGAATGTATTTCCCGACGAACTCGTCCACGCGTCGCGTATACTCCTCACGCTGATCGTGATACGACATGGCGTGCGTCGCCCCCGGCACGATCCAGAGCTCCTTTTCACCCGGCTTGGCATCATACAACGGATAGACCATCCACGTCGGCACGTAATCGTCCGCATCACCGTGGATGAACAGCATCGGAAGACCGCACCGGGCCACCTGTTTCAACGCGGAGGCCTCGCGGAACGTCCAGCCGAACTTCACGCCGCACAGCCCGCTGGCCACATCCAGCAACGGGAACGAGGGCAGATGGAACTGCTCGCGGAGTTGCCTCGAAAACTCGTCCCAGACACTCGTGTAGCCGCAATCCTCGACAAAACATCGCACATAAGGCTGCTGCACCTCGCCCGAGACCATCATCGTCGTAGCGGCTCCCATCGAGATACCGTGGACCACCATCCGCGTCTGCCCGCCGAAGAGCGCGTTGGCAATCTCCATCCAGCGCAGCACGTCGAGCCGGTCCTTCCATCCCATCTGGATGGCGCGGCCTGCGCTCTCCCCGTGGTAGTAGAGATCCGGCAGCAGGATATTGAACCCCAGATCACGGTTGTAGAGGTAGCCGATCATCAACATCCGCACGGCATTGTCCGTGTAGCCGTGAACGATGACCGCCGTACGGTCCGTCGGCTGCGGAGCCCGGACGTAGAGCGCATGCAGACGCTCACCCTCACGCCCAAGAATCGACGTATCACGCAACGCCCCCACACGGTGGAGGCTGTCGACCCACGGCCGCAGAAAGGGATACTCCTCATACATATATTTATAGGAGGAGGCATTCTTGGCCTCGATCGTTGCCAGAGGCTGCAACGAATAGCGAAGCAGATAGAGACTTCCACCCACCAGTACCGCCGCCACAATCACCACCACGATGATGACGATTCGAATAATCCGTTTTTTCATCCTTTTCCGTGAATTTGGTTTCTACAAAAAAACCGTCGGAGCAAATATCCTGCCCCGACGGTCCTTCCCTGTTTCCTACGATCCGTTTCGAGATTCCGGCGCCGCCATCGACCGGACAAGCAAGAGTGTCCGGAAGCCACATGGAGCGGGCAGCGGGGCCTGAAAATGCAGATCAGTTCTTGCCCAGCTTGGTGCGAATATGGGCGAGCATGTCGTCGGTCATGCGCGACAGATCCCATTCGGGTTTCCAACCCCACTCCTCGCGGGCGCAGGTGTCGTCCAGCGAATTGGGCCAACTCTCGGCGATCTCCTTCTTGACGGGATCGATGTCATAGTTCATCGTGAAGTCCGGCAGGCGCTTCCGGATCTCGGCGTAGATGATCTCCGGGGTGAAGCTCATGGAGGCGAGGTTGAAGCTGTTGCGGTGGACGAGTTTTGCAGGATCGGCCTCCATCAGTTCGACGCACGCCCGCAGCGCATCGGGCATGTAGATCATGTCCATGTAGACGTCGCCCGGAACGGGGCAGGTGAAGTGCCCGCTGCGGATGGCCTCGTAGTAGATCTCCACGGCATAGTCGGTCGTGCCGCCGCCGGGCAACGTGACATTCGAGATGATGCCCGGGAAGCGGACCGAACGCGTATCGACCCCGTATTTATGGTGATAGTAGTTGCTCAGCAATTCTCCCGTAACCTTGCAGACGCCGTAGATGGTCGTCGGCTGCATGATCGTATCCTGCGGGGTTTTGTCCTTGGGCGAAGTGGGTCCGAAGGCACCGATCGACGAGGGTGTAAAGAGCGCGCAATGGTGCTGACGGGCCACTTCAAGGGAGTTGTTCAGGGCTCCCATGTTGACGTTCCAGGCCATCTGGGGATTACGCTCACCGACAGCCGAAAGCAGCGCCACGAGGTTGAAAATGGAATCGACATGATAACGGGCTACCACCGAGGCCATGGCCGTGGCATCGAGGGCATTCAACACCTCGAAGGGGCCGTCCTCGCCCAGATTGCGGCATTCGCGCATGTCGGTGGCCACGACGTTTGAGCCACCATAAATTCCACGCAGGAAGACTGTCAGCTCGGAACCAATCTGGCCTCCGGCACCTACTATCAGAATACGTTTCATCTGTTTTTGATTATAATTCGGTAGTAAAGATAGAAAATAATTGTGAAAAGAGCATATTTTTTTGGTCATTTCATTTTTCTTGTGTACTTTTGCACCACTCAACAAGGGAAATTGCTGTTGTAGCTCAGTGGTAGAGCACTTCCTTGGTAAGGAAGAGGTCACGAGTTCAAGCCTCGTCAACAGCTCTGGAAAGCGCCGCAAAGAGACGCCAAAACAAGCAAAAAGCCTTATGTATCAATGATATGTAAGGCTTTTTCATTTTTGGCTGGTTCCTAAAAATGCATTCTCAGGCAGGCTGTCCGAGGCCAAATCGTGACCTGTTCTGCCTCGGACCGAAAATAGGTCACGATTTACGCACAATGCATTGTTCCACATCGATTTGCGTCGCAATATATCCCATGCTGCAAACGTTTGTTTAACCCCTTAAAAAACATGCAGCCATGCGTCGAACAACCTTCTCCGTGGTCTTCTTCTGCAAGAAGGCAAGAATCTCCAAAAAGGGCAAAGCACCCATCTATGCCCGAATCACCACCTCCGGCCTCTCAACAGAGATCTACACCCGCTGCCAGATCGAGCCTGAGCGCTGGAATCAACGTCTGGAACGCTCCCTGTATCGGGACAAGGTGGCCCTGCAGATCAACGGCATCGTGGACAGCTATCGGGCCAATATCCTGGCGGCCTACGACGCTCTGATTCGGGAGGGCAGGATACCGGACTGCTTCACCATCAAGGAACGGCT
>CALUKK010000143.1 GCA_944321205.1 uncultured Alistipes sp. | reverse complement strand
CACCGACCGCAATACCTACACGGGGACCTACGGTGTGAATGCCGGACTGACCCTCTACGAAGGAGGCAAACTCCGCACGACGGTCAAACAACAGAAACTTCAAAACCGGATCGATGCGCTCTCGGTTGCCGAGGCGGAGAACGACATCCGCATTGCCATCGTACAGGCCTATCTGCAAGCCCTCTATGCGGCGGAGTCGGTCGAGGTGGCCCTCAATACGGCCGAAGTCTCCCGGGTACAGCGCGACCGGGCCGAGGAGCTTTGGAAAGCGGGATCGATCAGCCGGGTTGATTTCGCGCAACTTGAAAGTCAATATGCGAGCGATCTCTACCAGGTCACCACGGCCCGCACGTCGCTCGACAACTACCGGCTCCAGCTCAAGCAGCTGCTGGAGCTCGACATAACGGATAAACCTTGCCGCACCTGCCATCCAAGAGAGTGAGGTGTTGTCGTCCCTGCCCGCCAAAGCCGCCATCTATGCAACGGCATTGGAGGCCATGCCCGAGATCGAGCGGGGCAAACTGGCCGTAGAATCTGCGGAGCTGGGCATTCGGCAGGCCCGCGCGGGGTTCTATCCCTCCGTTTCCCTAACCGCCGGCATCGGCACGGGCCACATGTCGAACGGCGGCTATGAAAGCGGCAGCCAGGTTTGGAACCGCTTCAACGAGAACGTCGGGCTGACGCTGAGCGTCCCGATCTTTTCGAACCGCCGCAACCGTACGGCGGTGAACAAGGCACGCCTCGAGGAGGCCAACAGCCGCCTCACGTGGCAGGACCTGCAGAAGACGCTGTTGCGCGAGGTGGAGTCGGCCTATCTGGATGCCGTTTCGGCGCAGTCGCAGTACCGAGCCGCGACCGAAAAGGAGCGCTACGCCCGGGAGAGTTTCGACCTGACGCAGGAGCAGTTCAACCTCGGGGTAAAGAACACCGTCGAACTGATCACGGCCCAGAACGAGTGGGCCTCCTCGCAACAGGAGGTGCTGCAGGCCAAATATATGGCGCTGCTGAACATCGAGCTGCTGAACATCTACCAGGGGCTCGGCACAAGTACGATCAACTGAAAACAAGCATCATAAGATGAAACGGAAGAGAATCCTGATTGCGACAGCGGTCGTGATCGCCATTGTTGTGGGGTGGCTGCTGCTGCGCCCCTCGAAAGGGGAGGGGATCACGCTGGAGACCATGCCGACGAGCCGTATTACGATCCGCAACTCGGTGACGGCCACCGGCACCGTCGAACCGGTCACCGAGGTGGAGGTCGGCACGCAGGTCTCGGGCATCATCGACCGCCTCTACGTCGACTACAACGACGTGGTGAAGGCCGGCCAGCTGATCGCCGAGATGGAAAAGGTGACGCTGCAGGCCGAGCTGGAGTCGGCGCAGGCCGAACTGGCCAACTGCAAGGCCGAGTACGACTACCAGACGAAGAACTACGCACGGACGAAGGCCCTGCACGAGAAGAACCTCGTGAGCGACCAGGAGTACGACGACGCGACATATCTCTATGAGAAGTCGCGTGCGGCCTACGACCAGGCCAAGGCCGCCATGGTGAAGGTCGAGCGCAACCTGGGCTATGCGACCATCACCTCGCCGATCGACGGCGTGGTGATCAGCCGGGCCGTCGAGGAGGGGCAGACCGTCGCCGCGGGCTTCGAGACCCCGACGCTCTTTACCATCGCCAACGACCTGACGCAGATGCAGGTCATCGCCGACGTCGACGAGGCCGACATCGGGCAGGTGGCCGACGGACAGCGCGTGGAGTTCACCGTCGACGCCTATCCCGACGATACGTTCGAGGGGACGGTCGAGCAGGTGCGGCTCGAGGCGACAACCGAATCGAGCGTTGTCACCTACGAGGTGGTCATCACGGCCTACAACCCCGACCTGAAGCTCAAACCGGGGCTGACGGCCAACGTGACGATCTATACGCTGGAAAAGGAGAACGCCCTGGCCGTACCGACCAAAGCGCTGCGCTTCGTTCCCGACGCCACGCTGCTGGACGAAGTGGGCGTAACGATCGGATCGGAGGGGAGTTCGGCCCCGGGCAAGCGCGAAGTCTGGGTGATGCGCGGCCGGGAGTTGCAGCCGTGTCTGGTCACGACGGGAGCGGCGAGCGGCGATCTGACGGAGATCACCGAAGGTCTCACCGACGGCGATACGGTTGCCGTGGGCATGACGGCGACCACACCGCAGATGCAGGCCCCCACGACGGAACGCAGTCCCTTCATGCCGTCGCCTCCGGGCAGCAACAAAAAGAAATGACGCTTCGACGGGCATAAAACGGTAATACCATGGAAGAGATGGAGAAGAAGGAGGTGATCCGGCTGGAGAACATCCGACGCAATTTCCAGGTGGGCGACGAGACGGTTCACGCGCTGCGCGGCATCTCGTTCACGATCCGCGAAGGGGAGTTCGTGACGATCATGGGCACCTCGGGCTCGGGCAAGTCGACGCTGCTCAATACGCTGGGATGCCTCGACACGCCGACCTCGGGCGAATACTACCTCGACGGGGTTTCGGTGCGCACGATGGACAAGAACCAGCGGGCGACGCTGCGCAACCGCAAGATCGGCTTCGTCTTCCAGAACTACAACCTGCTGCCGAAGACGACGGCCATCGAGAACGTCGAGCTGCCGCTGATGTACAATCCGCAGTGCAAGGCCGCCGAACGCCGCCAGCGGGCCATTGCGGCGCTGGAGGCCGTAGGTCTGGGCGACCGGCTGATGCACAAGAGCAACCAGATGTCGGGCGGACAGATGCAGCGCGTGGCCATTGCCCGGGCGCTGGTCAACAACCCGGCGGTGATCCTTGCGGACGAGGCGACGGGCAATCTCGACACGCGGACAAGTTTCGAAGTGCTGGTCCTCTTCCAGCAGCTCCACGCCGAGGGACGCACGATCATCTTCGTGACGCACAACCCCGAGATCGCGCAGTACAGCAGCCGCAACATCACGCTGCGCGACGGCCACATCACCGGCGACACGCCGAACGAACACATTTTGAACGCGGCCGAGGCGCTGGCCCGGCTGCCCCGACAGGAGGATTATTAGCAGACCATGAATTTCGCGAATCTTTTCAAAATAGCCGTCAAAGCCCTGAGCAACAACAAGCTGCGGGGTTTTCTGACGATGTTGGGCATCATCATCGGCGTGGCGTCCGTCATTACGATGCTGGCCATCGGCCAGGGGTCGAAACGCAGCATCCAGGCCGAGATCAGCGAGATGGGCTCGAACATGATCATGATCCACCCGGGCGGTGACCGGCGGGGCGGTGTTCAGCTGAGCGCCGACGACATGGAGTCGCTCAAGCTCGAGGATCTGGAGGACATCCAGACCAAGACGCGCTACGTGACCTACGTCTCGCCGTCGGTCAACAGCGCAGGACAGGCCGTCAACGGAGCAAACAACACCCCGACGACCGTCTATGGCGTGAATCTCGACTACCTGGAGATCCGCCGCTACCGCGTCGACGACGGCGACACCTTCACCGAGCAGGATATCAAGACGGCCGCCAAGGTGTGCCTCGTGGGCAAGACCGTGGTCGACGAACTCTTTCCCGACGGGGAGAATCCCGTCGGCCGGGTCATCCGCTTCGGAACGATCCCGTTCCGTATCGTCGGCGTCCTGGAGAGCAAGGGCTACAACAGCATGGGCATGGACCAGGACGACCTGATCATCGCCCCCTACACGACGGTCCAGAAACGCATCCTGGCCATCACACACCTGCAGGAGATCATCTGCTCGGCGCTGACCGAGGCCTACACCGACCAGGCCATCGACGAGATCTCGGAGATCCTGCGCGAAAACCACCGGCTCAAACCCTCGGACGAGGACGACTTTTCGATCCGCTCGCAGCAGGAGATGGCCTCGATGCTCACCTCGACGACCGACATGATGACCGTTCTGCTGGCGGCCGTAGCGGGCATTTCGCTTCTGGTCGGCGGCATCGGCATCATGAACATCATGTATGTTTCGGTAACGGAACGAACGCGTGAGATAGGCCTGCGCATGTCGATCGGTGCCAAGGGGATAGACACCCTGGCGCAATTTCTCATCGAGTCGATTCTGATCAGCGTCACGGGAGGACTGATCGGCGTAATCGTGGGCGTCGGAGCGGCCATAGCGGTGAATCTTCTTGCCGCCTTTCCGATCTACATCCAGCCGTGGAGTGTCTTCCTGTCGTTTGCGGTCTGCACCCTCACGGGGGTTTTCTTCGGGTGGTATCCGGCCCAGAAGGCCGCCATGCTCGACCCGATCGAGGCCATCCGCTACGAATAACCCGGCTTAAGAAGCCGCCCCTTTAAGAAAGGGGTTTTATGAGCGACCGGGCCTTGGTTGGATTCAGAAACAGATCCCCGCTCCCGCCCGGCTAAGAAATTGGTCTTAAGGGCTGCCGAACCTCGACAGGTTTCAGACACACCAAATCCGCGCCTAATAATTGGATTTTTTTCGTATCTTTGTTTTATGACCGCATCGCAATCGAAATTTTCCGGGTGGCTGGTCCACGTCACGGTCTGGGCCGTGATCTTCGGCATGCCGCTCTTCCTGACCGGCCCCAACAGGCCACTGATGAACGGACCGCAGTACGTGCGGTTCCTGCTCGTTCCGATCTCGTTCATGGCGGTCTTCTACACGAACTACTTCCTGTTGATCGACCGCTATCTGACCACGCGCCGTTTCGGCCGCTTTGCGGGCTATAACCTGCTGCTCATCGCCGTGGTGATGGTTACGGTCCATCTGCTGTTCCGTTACGTGCTGCCGCCCGATCTGCACCATCCGCCAATGGCCCGACCCTGGCAACATACCGTCCGTTTTTTCGCCGGCAATCTGACGCTCTATCTGCTGGTCGTGGGTGTCGGCGTGGCCATTCGCATGACCAGCGGCTGGTACCGTACCGAAGCGGCCCGCAAGGAGCTCGAACACAGCCATACACAGGCTGAACTGCAAAATCTCAAGAGCCAGCTGAACCCCCATTTTCTCTTCAACACGCTCAACAACATCTACTCACTTATCCAGCTCGACACCAATCGCGCCCAACAGGCGGTCCACGACCTGAGCCGCCTGCTGCGCTATGTGCTTTACGACAGCAGCCGTCCGACGGTTCCCGTAGCTGCGGAGATCGGCTTTCTGCGCGACTACATCGAGTTGATGCGTATCCGCCTGCCGCGCCACGTAAAGCTCTTCCTTGCACTGCCCGAGGAGCCCTCACAGCGCCCCGTGGCACCTCTGATGTTCATCTCGCTGGTGGAGAACGCCTTCAAACACGGCGTCGACAACGATCGTCCCTCCTACATCTCGATCGACATCCACGAAATCGGCAACCAGCTGATCTGCCGGATCAAAAACAGCTACTTCCCGAAATCGGGCGATTCGGACCGCAGCGGTTCGGGGATCGGGCTCACGAACCTCACCAGACGGCTGGAGATGATCTATCCGGGACGCCACACCCTCGAATACGGACGCTCGGGCGACTCCTACATGGCATTGCTGAGCATCAATCTGACGGAATCATGAAACTGACCTGTATCATTATCGACGACGAACCGCTTGCCTTAGAGTTGATGGAGAGTTACGTCCTCAAGACCCCCTATCTGGAGCTTGCAGGCTCCTACGGGAGCGGTACGGCGGCCTATGCGGCCTTGCGCGAGCATCCGGTTGATCTGTTGTTCTGCGACATCCAGATGCCGGGCCTGAACGGCATGGAGCTTTCGCGGATGCTGCCCGAGAATACGCGGGTGATCTTCACGACGGCCTTCAGCCAGTATGCCATCGAGGGATTCCGGGTCCAGGCGGTGGATTACCTGCTCAAACCGATCAGTTACAACGACTTTCTGGACGCTGCGAACAAGGCGCTGGCGTGGTTCGACATGAAGCGCCGGGCCGAACAGGCCGAACGGAGCGAGTCCGCGGCCGAGGGTCCCGCCACAACCGGCACCGTAGCACCGAACGGTCAGCCGACAGAGGCTCTCGGACCCGGAGCCGGAGCCGGAGCAGCGGGGGAGCCGACCGCCGCACAAGGAGGCGGACAAGAGGGTGTACAGGAACCCGCCGAAGGTGCGACACGGGAGTTCGGACCGGCCGGAAGGTCCGGCGACGACCTTCGGCAGAGTCTCTTCGTGAAGACGGAGTACCGCCTGCAACAGATCCCGCTCGACAGGATCCGCTATATCGAAGGGTTGAAGGATTACGTGAAGATCCACGTCGAGGGCGAGGCCCATCCGGTCGTCTCGCTGCTGAGCCTCAAGAGCCTTGAGGAACAGCTGCCGGCCGACCGCTTCATCCGGGTCCACCGGTCCTACATTGTCCAGCCGTCGAAGATCCGCACCATCGAGCGCAACCGGATTCTCTTCGACCGGGAGCGGATTCCGATCTCGGAGAGCTACCGACAGCCGTTCTATGATTTTCTTGCCCGTCATGCATTGCTTCCGGGAGGCATTCCCGGCAAGGAGTGAACCGAATCCCCGTATCCGGGTGTCGGGAGGAGGACGGATCGGGTCCCCGAAAAGAGCGGGAAAGAAAAAAAGTTCCCTTAAAACATCATATTTGGACCGAAGTTCCGTTTCTTAACAAAAAAGTTCGTACCTTTGTGAACTCCCGGACACCAAGCAAACATCCGGAACATTAGATTGAAATGGATATATCACGCGAGAACATCGTTCAACAGGCGACCCGCGTAGGGCATCGAATGCTCCAACTCGGCCGGCAGGCCGTCGGAGGCGTCCGTCGCCTTTCCAAACGAACATGGAAGATTCTGGGCCTCTGTGCCGTTCTGCTTGCCGCGGGGATCTGGTGGATCACCCGTCCGGCACCTCCCCAACCCATTTTACCGGTCGTAGAAGTGGAACCCGTCCGCACGGACGACATCGAAATCTACGGTGAGTATGTCGGGCGTATCCGGGCCCAGCAGTTCGTCGAGATCCGGGCACGCGTCGAGGGGTTCCTCGAGAAGATGCTCTTCGAGGAGGGGACCTACGTACGACGGGGACAACCGCTCTTCATCATCGACCCCAAGGTCTACCAGGCCCGCGTCAACAAGGCCCGGGCACAGCTGAACAAGGACAAGGCCCTGGCCCAGAAGGCCGAACGCGACCTGCAGCGCATCCGCCCGCTCTACGAGCAGAATGCGGCCAGCCAGTTGGATCTGGACAATGCCGTCGCGTCGTACGAAAGCGCCACGGCGGCCGTCGCCATGAGTGATGCGGACCTCATGCAGGCTGAAACGGCCCTGAGCTATACGACCGTCAGCTCTCCGATCTCGGGCTACATCTCCGAGCGGAGCGTCGACATCGGCACACTCGTGGGTCCGAACGGCAAGTCGCTGCTGGCCACCGTTGTCAAGAGCGACACCGTACGCGTCGACTTCAGCATGACGGGCCTCGACTACCTGAAGAGCAAGGCCCGCAACGTCAACCTCGGACAAAAGGACTCCACCCGCAAGTGGAACCCCTACATCACCATCACGCTGCCCGACAACACGCCCTATCCGCTGCCGGGGCTTGTGGATTTTGCCGATCCGCAGGTTGACCCCGAAACCGGCACCTTCTCGGTACGGGCCGAAATGGCCAATCCCGACCGGATTCTTCTGCCAGGTCAGTCCACCAAGGTGCGGCTGCTGCTCGACGTGCGGGAGAACGCCATGGTGATCCCGACCAAATCGGTGATCATCGAGAAGGGCGGCGCCTATATCTTCGTCATACGCCCCGACAGCGTGGCCGAACGCCGCATGATCGAACTCGGACCGGAGATCGGCAACCGGGTGATCGTCGAACGCGGCGCCGTACCGGGCGAGCGGATCGTCACCGAAGGCTACCACAAACTCACCCACGGCGACAAGGTGGAGCCCATTGCGGCCGCAGCGGAGACAGAGGCCGAAACCACGGAACAACCCGAAAACTGACCCATCCATGAAATCGGATTTCTTCATTGACCGGCCGATATTCTCGACCGTCCTTTCGATTGTCATCGTCATTGTGGGTCTGTTGGGTCTGGTTCTGCTTCCCGTGGACCAGTATCCGCGCATCGTGCCCCCGGTTGTCAAGATCTCGGCCTCGTACCCGGGCGCCAGCGCCCAGACCGTGACGCAGGCCGTCGCCACCCCGATCGAACAGGAGCTGAACGGCACGCCCGGCATGCTCTACATGGAGTCGACGAACTCCAACTCGGGAAGTTTCACCGCCACGGTAACCTTCGACATCGACACGGATGCCGATCTGGCGGCCGTCGAGATCCAGAATCGGGTCAAGCAGGCCGAGGCACGTCTTCCGGCCGAGGTTGTGCAGAACGGCATTTCGGTCGAGAAACAGGCTTCGAGCCGTCTGATGACCGTCACGCTGTTGTCGAACGACCCGAAGTTCGACGAAATCTACCTTTCGAACTACGCCACGCTGAACGTGCTGGACATGTTGCGCCGTGTACCGGGCGTGGGAAGCGTCTCGAATGTCGGCAGCCGCTACTACGCCATGCAGATCTGGGTGCAACCCGACCGTCTGGCCAACCTCGGGCTGACGGTCCAGGACCTGCAAAAGGCCCTCAAGGATCAGAACCGCGAATCGGCCGCCGGCGTGCTGGGGCAGCAGCCCATCACGGATCTCGACGTCACCACGCCGATCATCGCCCAGGGACGACTTTCGTCCGTGGGGGAGTTCGAGGAGATCGTCATCCGCGCCAATCCCGACGGATCGCTCATCCGGCTGCGTGACGTGGCCCGGGTTTCGCTCGAAGCCGCCTCATACAACACCGAAAGCGGCATCAACGGGGGCAATGCCGCCGTGATGAACATCAACATGCTCCCCGGGGCCAACGCCATGGAAGTTGCCCAGCGTGTCAAGACGACCATGGAGGAGATCAGCCGCAACTTCCCCGAGGGAATCTCCTATGAGATCCCCTTCGACATGACCTCCTACATCTCGCAGTCGATCAAAGAGGTTTACCACACCCTCATCGAGGCCCTGTTGCTGGTGATTCTCGTGGTGTTCCTGTCGTTGCAGAACTGGAGGGCCACGCTGATTCCGACCATTGCCGTTCCGATCTCGCTGATCGGAACCTTCGGTGTGATGCTGGCCTTCGGCTTCTCGCTCAACATGATGACGCTGCTGGGACTGATTCTGGCCATCGGTATCGTCGTCGATGACGCCATTGTGGTGGTCGAGGCCGTCGAACGCACGATGGACGAAGAGGGTTTGTCGCCCTATGAAGCCACAAAAAAGGCCATGGGCGGACTGGGCAGCGCCATCATCGCCACGTCGCTCGTATTGTGTGCCGTCTTCGTGCCGGTGAGCTTTCTGTCGGGCATCACCGGACAGCTGTACCGGCAGTTCACCATCACGATCGCCGTGTCGGTGTTGATCTCGACGTTCGTGGCCCTGACGCTCTCGCCGGCACTCTGCGCGCTGATCCTGCGCCCCGATTCGGGCAAGAAAAAGAACCGCGTGTTCCGGCGTATCAACTTCTGGCTGGCCCGCGGCAACAAGTTCTACGAGAAGATGATCCGCGGCGGTGTCCGCCACTCGAAGCGCATGCTCTCGCTCTTCGGCATGACGCTCATCGCGCTGTGGCTTCTGAACAAGATCGTACCGCAGAGCTTCATGCCGCATGAGGATCAGGGCTACTTCACCGTCGAGCTGGAGCTTCCCGAAGGAGCCACGCTCGAACGCACGCGCAAGGTCACCGACCGGGCCATGAAGTACCTGCTGTCGCTGCCCGACGTGGAGTACGTGCTCAACGTCACGGGATCGAGCCCGCGCGTGGGCACAAACCAGTCGCGCAGCCAGCTGACCGTGATTCTCAAACCCTGGGAGGAGCGCAAGAGCTCGGACATCCGCGAGGTGATGCGTGCCGTGCGCACGGAATTGGAGCGCTATCCGGAAAGCAAGGCCTACCTCTCGACGCCGCCCGTCATTCCGGGACTCGGCGCCTCGGGCGGTTTCGAAATGGTGCTCGAAGCGCGCGGCGATGCCTCGTACAACGACCTGCAACGGGCCGTCGATACGCTGCTGCACTACGCCTCACAACGCAAGGAGCTCACCGGACTCTCGTCGTCGATGCAGAACGACATTCCGCAGCTCTACTTCGACGTTGACCGCGACAAGGCCCAGATGCTGGGTGTTCCGATGGCCGATATCTTCTCGACGGTGAAGACCTTCACCGGCTCGGTCTACGTCAACGACTTCAACATGTTCAACCGTATCTACCGCGTCTACATCCAGGCCGAAGCGCCGTACCGCGCCCAGCGTGAAAACCTCGGTCTGTTCTTCGTGCGGGGCGCCGACAAGGCCATGATCCCGATCACGGCCCTCGGCACGACCTCCTACACCACGGGCCCGGGTACGATCCGGCGCTTCAACATGTTCAACTCGGCCACGATCTCGGGCGAAGCGGCCCAGGGCTACAGTTCGGGACAGGCGATGTCCATCCTCGAACAGATCGCCCGGCGCCATCTGCCCGCGACGATCGGCATCGAGTGGAGCGGCCTCTCGTATCAGGAGAAGCACGTCAGCGGGCAGACGGGCTACGTGCTGGGGCTGGCCTTCCTCTTTGTCTTCCTCTTCCTGGCGGCGCAATACGAGAGCTGGCTGATCCCCGTGGCGGTGATCCTCTCGCTGCCTATCGCCGGCATCGGCGCCTACCTCGGAAACTGGGCCTGCGGGCTGGAGAACAACATCTACTTCCAGATCGGTCTGGTGATGCTGGTGGGTCTGGTGGCCAAGAACGCCATCCTGATCGTCGAATTCGCCAAGGAGGAGGTCGAGAAGGGGCGAGACACGCTCTCGGCCGTCATCAAGGCCGCGCACCTGCGTTTCCGACCCATCGTCATGACCTCGCTGGCCTTCATTCTGGGCATGCTGCCGCTGGTCTTCGCCAGCGGTCCGGGTTCGGCCAGCCGCCAGGGCATCGGCACGGGAGTCTTCTTCGGCATGCTGGTGGCCATCACGGTCGGCATCGTCTTCGTGCCGCTGTTCTTCGTCTGGGTCTACAAAGTGAAAGAAAAATGGTCGAAGCGATGAAACGGACAACCTTATATATCCTCCTGTGCGGGTGGGTGCTGACGGCTGCCGCCGGCTGCTCGGTGCAGAAGAAGTGCCAGGCACCCGACCTGGAGGTTCCCGAAGAGATCGTCGCCGGAGAGAGCGATTCGCTCTCGATCAGCGACCAAAACTGGTGGGAGATCTACTCCGACCCGACGCTCTGCCGGCTGATCGAACGCACGCTCGAACACAACCGTGAC
>CALUKK010000142.1 GCA_944321205.1 uncultured Alistipes sp. | reverse complement strand
AGGAGGCCCAGGGCTTCAAGGATTTCCATGCCCGCCGACTGGTCGAGACGGCCGGCCACATCATCATCGGCTACCTGCTGGCCCGTCAGGCCGGCAAGGCGTCGGAGTACGAGGCTTCGGCCCGCATCTTCGCCAAACTGGCCGAAGGCAAGATCACCGAGGCCTATACCTACGTGATGAACTCCACGCCGGAGGATGTCGCCCTGTTCAAGGGTGTTGAGGCGGAGACGCTCTGATCCCCGACGGCGGATGCCGATACGAAGAAGAGCCGCAGCCCTGCGAGGGGTTGCGGCTCTTTCGTTTGCCCAAGGGGCGGAGGGGCGGTGTAACCGTCCGGATGTTCCGGAGGGTTTGCCCCTTATGACCCGTCCTGGATGACAACGGGGCGTCAGGCCTCGGCCGGGGCCGGAGCGGCCACCGTGCAGCGGGTCGTACCGAAGAGGTTGAGGTCCAGTTCACGGGCAATGTAGGCCAGGGCCTTCTGCGCACGGACGGAATTGCCGGCCGAATCGAGCGGGGGCGCAAAGGCCGCCACGCCCATGACGCCCGGTACGACGCCCATGATGCCGCCGCCGACTCCCGATTTGGCCGGAAGCCCCGTCTGGAAGAGCCAGTCGCCGGTATGTTCGTAGAACCCCACGGTGGCCATCAGCGAGACGATCCGTGGAGTCAGTTCCGCACGGAAAATCCGCTTGCCGTTCCGGGGATTTACTCCGCCGTTGGCGATCGTTGCGGCTACGGTGGCCAGTTGTGCGGCCGTTACGCCGATCGAACACTGCCGGGTATAGAGGTCCAGCGCCATTTCGGGATCGTAATAGATGCGGTTGTAGTTCTTCAGCAGCCAGGCGATCGAGCGGTTGTTGAAGTTGGTGTCGCTCTCCGAGCGGTAGAGCTCGTCGATCACCTCGACGGGCGAATCGGCCAGGGCCGTGAGAAAATCAATGATCGATTTCCACTTTCCGGAGCTGTCGCCCACGGGCTTGATCATCGAGCAGGCGGTGATGGCTCCGGCGTTGACCAGCGGTGTCGAGGGATGGTCGTTTTCGAGCAGGATGGCCATGATCGAGTTGAAGGGAAGTCCCGTGGCGTCGGCGCCGATCTTGTGGAGCACCTCGCGGTCGCTGTACTGCTCCATGGCCAGCAGGGCCGTCGGAACCTTCGAAACGGACTCGATGCCGAAGCGGAAGTCCGTATCGCCCACCGTCAGCAGGGTGCCGTCGGGCAGACAGGCTGCGATGCCGAAGAGGGTCGAAGGTACGTTCTTCAGATAGGGTATATAGTCGGCATTCTTGCCTCCGGTTTCGGTCTTGCAGTGGTCGTAGGCGGCTCGGAGGGTTTCGCCGACGGTTTGTTTGTCGATTTTACGGATCATGGTGCGTGTGGTTTATTGTTGGTTGTTCTTATCGGTTGGAGTCTTGCCCGGTGTGGCTGAGGAGGGGGCCTTCGGAGCTGCCTTCGGTGCGGAAGTCGGTGCACTCTTCGGTGCGGGACCGGTCGTCGGGGCAGACGAGTTTTTCGGGGTGGCGCTGGCGCCTGTGGCCGAGGCTGTCGGTGCGGGTTGCTCCCAATGGAAGGGGGCAAATTCGGCCGCGGCCTGCGGATCACGCCACGAGGGCTTGCGCATGGCGTAGATGACGAACGGAATGGCCACCACGACCAGACAGCCGATCACCAATACGGAGTACCAGACGGTGTTGCTGCCCGTCGAGATCTGGCTGGGCGGCACGAAACTCAGCACGAAGGCCAGCAGCGACCCGAAGAAGCCGACCAGTCCGATGAGCCACATCAGACCGTTCCCGTTCTTGCCCAAGCGGAAGGGACGGGCGGTCTGCTTCATCTTGTAACGCAGGACGATGGCGGCCGAGAACATCAGCATGTACATGATCAGGTAGAGCAGCACGGTGAGCTGCGAGAGGATCTGGTAGAACGACTGCACGGAGGGCATCACCACGAAGAGCAGGGCCAGCAGCGTGACGATGGCGCCCTGGATGAGCAGGATGTTGCGCTGTACGCCCGATCGGTTCGTCTTCTGGAAGAAGGGGGGCAGGTAGCCGGCCTTGCCGACGGCGAAGATACCCTTCGAGGGACCGGCAACCCAGGTCAGCACGCCGGCCAGCACGCCGAACATCAGGGCGATGGCGATCACGGGCCCGGCCCACGAAATATGCAGGTATTTGAAATAGTTGTCGAAGCCGATCAGCAGCGACTGCGTGAGGCTGATGTCCTTGGCCGGGATGATGAATCCCAGCGAGAAGGTCCCGAGCACGAAGATGGCCACGGTGACCAGCGATCCGATGATGATCGCCTTGGGGTAGTTCTTCGACGGATTCTTGACATCCATGACGTGGATACCCATCATTTCCATACCGGCGTAGAAGAGGAAGATGCTGCTGGCCAGCACGAGATTGTCGAATTTCGACAAGTCGGGGAAGAAACCCTGCGACATGTCCATGTTGTTGTGGCCGCCCGAGGCGATGTAGACGATTCCGAGGATGATGAGCAGCCCGGCCGGGATGATCGTGCCGATCATACCGCCCCATTTGCTGATCTTGCCCACCCAGTCGAGACCTTTCAGGGCGATGAAGGTGGCGATCCAGTAGATGGCCATGACCATGCAGAGGGTGAAGACCTTGTTCGAGGCCAGCGACATGTCGTGCGGCTCGTTGGTCCCGATGAAGGCGATCGTCACGGCGCCGAACGTCAGCACCGTGGGGTACCAGATCGTCGATTCGATCCACTGGAGCCAGATGGCCAGAAAGCCCGTCCGGGCCCCGAAAGCCTCGCCGACCCAGCGGAAGACTCCTCCCTGCTTGTCGGAAAACATCGCGGCAAGCTCCGCGGCAACCATCGCCGTGGGGATCAGAAAGACGATGGCCGCAAAGAGGTAGTAGAAGGCCGACGAGGGTCCGTAGACCGCCTCGGCCGGCAGTCCGCGCAGACTCACCACGGCCGTCACGTTCATGATCGCCAGGGTCATGACGCTCAACTTGAACCCCGTAGAAGTGGTAGTTTTCTTTACATCCATAATGGTTTGATTTGAGTTTTGTCGCCCGAAGGGTAGCAACTACCGTGCAAAACGCGCTTTTGTGTCTTTCGGGATACGATTGTCGCCGGAAATGCGTATATTTGTCCTGCAGGATCAATCCGTTTGACATGATGAAACGACTGTCGATCATTTTGTTGTGTACGCTTGTTATGGTAACCTCGTGCGGACGTCGCAGAACGACGCCGGCCTCCGATGCCGCGACGGCACGTCCCGCGGTTTTTCTGCCGGCGATTCCTCCCTCGCGCCTTTCGCCCGATGAGCAGCAGGAGTGGCTCCGCTGGCACTATTGGGACCGTTTCGACTTCTCCGACACGCTGTTCCTGGCCCGGGCCGATACGGTACAGCTCTTCGAGGCCTATGCCCGTTACATCGCCCTGATCTCGAATCGTCCGACCGACGCCGCAGCCATGGATACGCTCATGCGCCGGGCCTCGACCTCGCGCCCGATGCTGGATTACTTCACGATGCTTGCCGAGGCTGTCCTGCACGATCCCAACTCGCCGCTGCGCAACGATGAGTTCTACATTCCGGTGCTGGAGGCACGGTTGCGGGCCCCCTGGTACGACGAATACGAGCGGATCGCCCCGCAATACGATCTGAAAATCGCCTCGCAGAACCGAATCGGTCACCCGGCCAATGATTTCCGCTATACGCTCTCTCCGGGGCACAGCGGAACGCTCTACGGACTGGATGCCGAGTATGTGCTGCTGTTCATCAACAATCCGGGCTGCGCCATGTGTCGCGAGATCCGCGAGGCGATTACCTCCTCGCCGATGCTTTCGGAGATGATCGAACGCGGACGGCTCAAGGTGCTGGCCATTTATCCCGACGAGGATCTGACGGAGTGGCGGGCCTATCGGGAGCAGATACCCTCGTCGTGGATCAATGCCTATGACGAGGGGTGCGTCATTCGCGATGAGTCGCTGTATGATCTGCATGCCATTCCGGCCCTTTATCTGTTGGATCGCAACAAGCGGGTGCTGGTCAAGGATTCCACGGATGTGGCTCAGATCGAGGAGGTGATCGACCGTCGGAGCTGAGCGGTCCGGCAGGCTGGATGCTCCCGGGTTGGACGTATAGGTTTGGCTTATCGCGCGATTGGAAAAGACAATCGATTTTTTATACGAATATCGAATTCTGTTCGTATCTTTGCACTGCAAACAAACAAAAAACAAATACAAACACCTTAATATTACAAACGATTATGGCAAAGAAATGGCGTTGTACCGTATGCGGGTACATTCACGAAGGTCCCGAGGCACCCGAGCAGTGCCCGCTCTGCAAGGCAGGAAAAGACAAGTTCGTAGAGGTTGTCGAGTCGGACTCGAAGATGGAGTTCGTCACCGAGCACAAGATCGGTGACGGAAAGGGCGCCAGCAAGGAGCTCTGGGAGGGTCTTCAGAACCACTTCATGGGCGAGTGCACCGAAGTCGGCATGTACCTGGCCATGAGCCGTCAGGCCGACCGCGAAGGTTATCCCGAAATCGCCGAGGCCTACAAGCGTTACGCCTGGGAAGAGGCCGAGCACGCTTCGAAGTTCGCCGAGTTGATCGGTGAGGTGGTTTGGGATACGAAGACCAACCTCGAGAAGCGTATGGAGGCCGAGTGCGGCGCCTGCGAGGACAAGATGCGTCTGGCCCGCATGGCCAAGCAGGAGAATCTCGATGCCGTTCATGACACGGTTCACGAGATGGCCAAGGACGAGGCTCGTCACGGTAAGGGCTTCGAAGGTCTCTACAAGCGTTATTTCGGCAAATAGTCTCTCGTTAGAGACAAAAGGCCGGAAAGCCTCATGAAAAAGAGCGGGAGAATCATTCTCCCGCTCTTTCTTTGTCGGAGTGTTTCGTCGTTTGTCGGAGTCCTCCCCGCTCCGGATTGCTCTTTCTGCTCCGATTACTCTTTCAGCACCTTGCGGATGACCTCCTCCAACTCCTTGCCGCGGAGATTCTGTCCGATGATTCTGTTCTCCTGGTCCAGCACGAAGATGGCCGGAACGCTCTTTATGCCGTAAAGTCTGGCTACGGCATTGTCCCAACCCTGAAGATCGGAGGTGTGGATCCAGTCCATCCGGTCGCTTTCGACAGCCTTCAGCCAGTTTTCCCGTTTCGTATCGAGCGAAACACTGATGATTTCGAGCCCGTCCTTCCTGTATTTTTCATAGATCCGTCGTACGTTGGGGGTTTCGGCGCGGCAGGGACCGCACCAGGAGGCCCAGAAATCCAGTATTTTGAGCTTGGCCTTTATGCCGTAGAGCGATACGGGTTTTCCTTGCGGATCGTTCTGTGTGAAGTCCGGGGCGATCTTTCCCTCCTTGATGTGAATCATGTTGTCGACCTGTTGTTTCACCGCTTTTCCCGGACCTGTAAGCAAGGCCTTCTCTCCCAGCAGGGCGACCTTCTCTTCGAGGGCCTGTCCGGCAGCCAGCCTTTTACTCTGCATCCACACAATGGCTGCAGCAACGATATTGTCGGTTTGCCGCAGCAGACTGTCTTCGAACTGCTCCTGTGCCACCTGAAGATCGTCATAAACGGCTCGCAGGTGCATCTTGCCGAAGAGATCGTCTTTTTGTACATACTCTTTGTATGCTTCTTCGATCGAATCTTTCCGGGACTCGAAAACCGCGATCCGGTCTCTGTAGTCATTCCACTCCTGCTGCAGAGCTCCTCCCGAGATGCGGGCACGGCCATTCCCGTCGGCTTCGAGGCGATATTCCCGCACCTGGGGTTCGAAAAATACGGGAATCTCCCGTTTTACATCCGGTATGCGCAGCCAAACCATCTCGCAGGACTCGTTCACCGGGATTTCGAACCGTCCCCTTGTTATTTTCGCAGTGTTCAGCAGCGAGTCCTCACCTGCCGCATTCAGCCCCGTCAGTTCGACGAGGGAGCCTTCTTCGGCATTGGGAAGGTTGCCTGTTATTCTGTATGTTGACGTCTTGTTGCAGGATGCTCCGATCAACAGAAGCATGCCGGCCATCATCACTTTTTGCATCATTGTTTTTTCAGCTTGTTGGGTTGTTATGGAATAGTTCTCTTTTGCAAGTCACCGGAGTCTTCTGTTCCGACAAATGAAGAGTTTCGTCCGGTGGGAAAATAACCCCAAATGCCGACAGGTTATCTTCGGCATCCGGGGTGCAATTAGTTACGGGCCCTGCTCCGAAGCGCCTCGAGAGCTCTCCGGAACCGGTTTCTTATCTCTTTTCTACAATCCTTCATACTCCTTGGCCGTGACATCCACGATCTTGCCCAGACCTTCGATTTTTGTAAATTCCGTGATCGGCATGTCTTCCAGATCCGGAATGTCGTAGAGCCGGAAGGTGCCGACATTCGGATCGTCCGAATCGGCAATCGTCTTGTTCGAGCAAACCAGCAGCCGGTTTGTATTTTCCTTTAACCAGGATGGAGCATCCCAAGTGAGGATTTTGTGGAACTTGAAGACGGCGATCTCCTCACCGGGATCCAGTGCCAGAATCTCCCGGGCACTCCCGGGATTGGCCAGGCTGACCCGGTAGGCCTTGTTGTCGGTGGCATAGAAGAGGGCATTGAGCGTGGGGTGGAGGGCAAAGTGTTTGGCATTGGCAATATCCGGACCGCCGATCTCCCCGTAGTAGAGCTGTTCGATTTTTCCGTATTTGAGATCCATGCCGTAGAGGTAGTATTTCGGACTGTCCGGATCTTTCAGTACGGCAACCGTCAGCGAGTTATCTTCGGCGTAATGGGAGTCGATGAACACCATGTCGCGTCCGGTTTCGACGTCGAAGAGTTGAGTGCCGGAGCACTGCATGACCGAAGGATAGCCGTTGGCTCCATATTTGGTCAGGAAGCGGCGCCCGTCGACATCATAGAAGATAACGGCAAAATTGTTATATGGATCCTCCTCGGCCGTATATTCCGAATCCCAACTGTAGCAATAGCTGACGCCGATGAAGGGTGCGGCGCGGAACGGAGTCTTGCCGTCCACCATGTTGATGGGATAGGAAAAGAAGGCGGTCATATCGCACTCGGTCCGATAGATATTGCCCTCCTCGTCGATAACCCACCAGTCGGGAAGTGCGTCCGTAGGGTACCACTCAATGGCGCTGCCTGTTACCTGTAGCTGGTCGGACGCGATGCCGAAATACCACTTCAGATTGGTCTCGTCGCTGATCTGGAAATCATTCCCGGTAAGGGCAAAGGACCCCTTGTCGGTCGTAAGTGCCGGGAATCCGAATCCTTCCATACTTGCACCGACGAAGAAGATCTTGAGCGGTTTACCCATGTCAAAGTCGATGTTCTTCCACAGATCGGGGTAGAGTACGTCCTTTTCACCTTTGTCGTCCTTGGCGATCAGATCGAGACGGGTCCGACCGTTGTCATCGCAGGCGATCAGCCAGCCGGCACTTCCCTCATTGATGACCTTGAGGTAGAAGTCCTGAATCCAGGTGACACCTGTCGAAGGAT
>CALUKK010000141.1 GCA_944321205.1 uncultured Alistipes sp. | reverse complement strand
GAATACGTGGCGAAGATCATCCGTTACGAGCGCCCGGACGCCATCGTTCCGGGACTGGGCGGACAGACGGGTCTGAACCTGGCCGTGCAGCTGGCCAAGAAGGGCATCCTGAAGGAGTGCCAGGTGGAGATTCTGGGTACGTCGTTCGACTCGATCGAGCGGGCCGAGGACCGCGAGCTCTTCAAGGAGCTGTGTCAGTCGCTGGGCGAACCGGTGCTCCCTTCGGAGGTGGCGTCGTCGATTGACGAAGGGGTGGCGATTGCCGCCAGGATCGGCTATCCGGTGGTGTTGCGTCCGGCCTTCACGTTGGGCGGTACGGGCGGCGGCTTCGCCGATGACGAAGCGCAGTTGCGCGAGATGATGCGCAACGCCCTGGCCCTTTCGCCCGTGCATCAGGTGCTGGTCGAGAAGAGCATCAAGGGTTACAAGGAGATCGAGTTCGAGGTGATGCGCGACCGGAACGATACGGCCATCAGCATCTGCTGCATGGAGAACATCGATCCGGTGGGCATCCATACGGGCGACTCGATCGTCGTGGCCCCGAGCCAGACGCTCACCAACAAGGAGTTCCAGATGCTGCGCGATTCGGCGCTGAAGATCATCCGCGCACTGAAGATCGAGGGCGGCTGCAACGTGCAGTTCGCGCTGGATCCGCTCTCGTTCAAATACTTCCTCATCGAGGTGAACCCGCGTGTGTCGCGTTCGTCGGCCCTGGCCTCGAAGGCCTCGGGATACCCGATCGCCCGCGTGAGTGCAAAGATCGCCGTGGGTCTGACGCTCGACGAGATCCGCATCGCCAATACGCCGGCCTCGTTCGAACCGACGCTGGACTACGTGGTGACGAAGATCGCCCGCTTCCCGTTCGACAAGTTCTCCGATGCCTCGAACAAGCTCGGTACGCAGATGAAGGCTACGGGCGAGGTGATGTCGATCGGCCGGACGATGGAGGAGTCGTTGCTGAAGGCGGTGCGCTCGCTCGAGACGGGCGTCTGCCACATCTACCACAAGAAGTTCGATTCGTGGTCGAACGACGACCTGCTGGATTACATCAAGATCGGAACGGACGACCGCCTCTATGCCATCGCCCAGCTGATCCGCGGCGGTGTCGACCTGGCGCTGATCTACGACAAGACGAAGATCGACATGTTCTTCCTCGAGAAGTTCAAGAACATCGTCGAGTTCGAAAAGGTGATCCGTGCCCATCCGATGGACGTCGAGACGCTGCGCGATGCCAAGCGCATGGGCTTCAGCGACAAGTATATCGGACAGCTGTGGGGTCTTTCGCAGCATGACATGTACCGGCTGCGCGAGAAGAACGACATCTTCCCCGTCTACAAGATGATCGACACGTGCGCCAGCGAGTTCGACTCCTACGTGCCCTACTTCTATTCGACCTACGAACAGGAGAACGAATCGAAGGTCAGCGACAAGAAGAAGATCGTCGTGCTGGGTTCGGGCCCGATCCGCATCGGACAGGGTGTGGAGTTCGACTACTCGACGGTTCACGCCATCTGGTCGATCCGCGAGGCGGGCTACGAGGCCATCATCATCAACAACAACCCGGAGACCGTCTCGACGGACTATACGACCAGCGACAAGCTCTATTTCGAGCCGCTGACGGTCGAGGACGTGATGAATGTCATCCACCTGGAGCAGCCCGAGGCGATCGTGGTGTCGCTGGGCGGGCAGACGGCCATCAATCTGGCCGAGCCGCTGGCCGAACTGGGCGTGCCGATCATCGGCACGGACTGCGAGGCAATCCGCAATGCCGAGGACCGCGGCTGCTTCGAGCGCATCATGGAGGAGCTGGGCATCCCGCAGCCGGAGGCCGAGGCCGTGACGGACATCGAGGCGGGTGTGAAGGCCGCCGCACGCATCGGTTACCCGGTGCTGGTGCGTCCGAGCTACGTGCTGGGCGGCCGGGCCATGCAGATCGTCTCGAACGAGGAGCGGCTGCGCCACTACCTGCAGACGGCCGTGGAGGTGAACGTGGACCAGCCGGTGCTGGTCGACCGCTACATCCTGGGCAAGGAGCTCGAGGTCGACGCCATCTGCGACGGAACGGATGTCTTCATTCCGGGCATCATGGAGCATGTCGAGCATACGGGAATCCACTCGGGCGACTCGATCAGCGTCTACCCGACCTTCAGCGTCAGCCGGCAGGCCAAGGAGAAGATCATCGACTACACGGTGCGGCTGGGTCTTCGGATCGGCATCGTGGGACTCTATAACATCCAGTTCATCGTGGCGGGCGATGACGATGTCTATGTCATCGAGGTCAATCCGCGTTCGTCGCGCACGGTGCCGTTCCTTTCGAAGTCGACGGGTGTACCGATGGCGCACATCGCCACGCAGGTGATTCTGGGTCGGAAGCTTCGCGATCTGGGTTATACGCAGGTCTACGGTCGGGAGAAGGATCGTTGGTATGTGAAGGCGCCGGCCTTCTCGTTTGCGAAGATCCGCGGCATGGATTCCTATCTCTCGCCGGAGATGAAGTCGACGGGCGAGGCGATCGGCTATGACGACAAGCTGACGCGGGCGCTCTACAAGGCGCTTCAGGCTACGGGCATGCACGTCTCGAACTACGGAACGATCTTTGTGACGATCGCCGATCAGGATAAACCGCAGGCCCTTCCGTTGGTGAAACGCTTCTACGATCTGGGATTCAATATCGAGGCGACGACCGGCACGGCGGAGTTCCTGCGCGGGCATGGCATCCGCACGCGCACGCGCCGCAAGTTGAACGAAGGCAGCACGGAGATTATCGACGCCCTGCGTCAGGGACATATCAGCTACGTGATCAACACGATCGACATCAACCAGCACAACACGCGTCTGGACGGTTATGAGATCCGTCGTACGGCTGTCGAGAACAACGTGACGGTCTTCACGGCCCTTGAGACGGTGAAGGTGCTGCTGGACGTACTGGAGGAGATCACGCTGCGGGTTTCGACCATCGACGCCAAATAGCATAACGCCATGATGACGGACAAACCTGTAAACGAGGCGATGTACAAGCGGGGCCTCTACCGCATCGAGGAGAACGAACGGCTGACGGAGTCGGTGTGGCGCATGACGCTCAAGGGCGACACACAATGGATCACGGCCCCCGGACAGTTCGTCAACATCGCTCTGGAAGGGCACTATCTGCGGCGTCCGATTTCGGTATGTGACTGGGATGATGAGCGGATCGTGTTGATATACAAGGTTGTAGGAGATGGTACGGCGCAGATGGGCCGCATGGAGGCGGGTGAGGACCTGGATCTGCTGACGGGGCTCGGAAACGGCTTCTCGACGCGGATCGATGCCCGGCGGCCGCTGCTGGTCGGTGGCGGAGTGGGGGTTCCCCCGCTCTACGGACTGGCCCGCCGGCTGTTGGATGCCGGCCGGCAGGTCGGCGTGGTGCTGGGCTTCAACACCGAGGCGGAGATCTTCTACGAGGAGGAGTTCCGCCGTCTGGGGTGCAGCGTCACGGTGGCCACGGCCGACGGTTCGCGCGGCGTGAAGGGCTTCGTGACGACGGCCATCGCCGAGGAGAAGCTCGACTTCGACTACTTCTACGCCTGCGGGCCGCTGCCGATGCTTCATGCCCTGTACAACGCCGTGGAGCAGGACGGGCAGCTTTCGTTCGAGGAGCGCATGGGGTGCGGATTCGGCGCCTGCATGGGCTGCTCGTGCAAAACCCGGTACGGTAACAAGCGCATCTGCAAGGAGGGTCCCGTACTGGAGAAAGGAGAGATCATATGGTAGAGAAACAGACGATACAACCCGGCGTTGCCGCTGGGGTCGACACCACGGTGGAGTTGTGCGGCGTGCGGCTGGACAACCCGGTCGTGCCGGCCAGCGGCACGTTCGGCTACGGCAACGAATTCAAGGACTTCTACGACATCAACATCCTCGGGTCGTTCTCCTTCAAGGGGACGACGCGCGAGGCACGCTTCGGCAACCCCACGCCCCGCATCGCCGAGTGTACCGAGGGAATGATCAACGCCGTGGGGCTGCAGAACCCGGGTATCGACGCCGTGATCCGGCACGAACTGCCGCGGCTGCGGAGCTTCTTCCGCAAACCGGTGATCGCCAACATCTCGGGCTTTTCGGTCGAGGAGTATGCCTACTGTTGTGAGCGGATCGACAAGCAGGAGCAGGTCGGGATCATCGAGGTCAATGTCTCGTGCCCGAACGTGCGCCACGGCGGCATGTCGTTCGGTACGAGCCCCGAGGCGGCGGCCGAGGTGACGCGCGCGGTGAAGGCCGTGACCACCAAACCGGTCTTCATCAAGCTTTCGCCCAACGTCACGGACATCGTGGCGATCGCCCGGGCGTGCGAGGAGGCGGGAGCTGACGGCATCTCGCTGATCAACACGGTGCTGGGCATGCGCATTGACGTGGCCCGCCGACGGCCGGTGATCGCCAATACGATGGGCGGATTCTCGGGCCCGGCGATCTTCCCGCTGGCCGTGCGCATGGTCTACCAGGTGGCGCGTGCATGCCGGATTCCGGTCATGGGGTGCGGCGGCGTACGGTCGGCCCGCGACGTGATCGAGATGATGATGGCCGGTGCCACGGCCGTGCAGGTCGGCGCCGCCAACCTGGTCAACCCCTACGCCTCGAAGGAGATCATCGAGGCCCTGCCCGGCGAGATGCGCCGTCTGGGCATTGAACGCTTGTCGGATATAATCGGAATAGCCTGAAAAACAATATGGAACGAGACGTAATTATCGCCTGCGACTTCAAGTCCGCAGCGGATACCTTCCGCTTCCTCGACCTCTTCCGGGACGAGGTGCGCAAACCCTTTCTGAAGATCGGCATGGAGCTCTACTATGCCGAGGGCCCGTCGATCGTGCGCGAGATCAAGCGCCGGGGGCACAGAATCTTCCTCGATCTGAAGCTCCACGACATTCCCAATACGGTGAAGAAGGCGATGGCAGTGCTGTCGCGTCTGGATGTGGACATGTGCAACGTCCATGCTGCCGGTACGATCGAGATGATGCGGGCGGCCCTCGAGGGGCTGACGCGCGAGGACGGGACGCGCCCGCTGCTGATCGCCGTGACACAGCTTACCTCGACGAGCGAGGAGCGTATGCAGCGCGAACTGTTGATCGGTGCCTCGATCAACGATACGATCGTCAAGTATGCGCAGAACACGCGCGAGGCGGGGTTGGACGGTGTAGTCTGCTCGCCGCTGGAGGCCGGAATGGTCCACGAGGCGTGCGGAAGTGACTTCCTGACCGTTACGCCGGGCGTGCGCTTCGCCGATGGCGATGTGGCCGACCAGGTGCGTGTGACGACCCCGGCCCGGGCCCGCGAGATCGGTTCGGACTTCATCGTCGTCGGACGTCCGATCACGGCGGCAGCGGATCCCGTGGCGGCCTACCGCCGCTGCGTGGCCGAGTTCGTCGGCGAGTAGCAAAAGTGTCGGAGCGAGGGGGGGGGAAAGGAGAGAATTTGCCGGCCTCTTCGCCCGTACGGCAGGGCCGCTGCGCTCCGACGGTCGAAGGTTTGAAAACGGAAAACGGAAAAAACATGAAACCCGTAAAATTGTTCTATCTGAAGACGTGCCCCTTCTGCAAGAAGGCGCTGCGTTACATCGAGGAGGCCAAGGCGGCCCATCCGGAGCTGGCTCCCGTCGAGATCGAGATGATCGAGGAGTCGGAGGAGCCCGAGGTGGCCGACCGGTATGATTACTACTATGTGCCGACCTTCTACGTCGACGGCGTGAAGGTGCATGAAGGGGGTATCTATCCCGACGAGGTGGAGAAGATTCTGCGCCAGGCCCTCGAATAGGGCCGGGCCGGGCGGTCGCGAGAGGCGAATGTCGGTGGGGCTGGGCGGCAACGGTCAAACGGGTCGCGAGAGGCGGATGTCAAACGGGCCCGGGCGGCACTCCGGGAGCGTGCGTGTGGCCGGGTCTGCATGAGAAAACGGGCCTGCATGAGAAAAACAGAAAAACGAGCAGCATAAAAAATTATGGAAAAAGCTATTGCAAAGGATTTGCTGTCGATCGGCGCGGTTTTCCTGCGCCCCGAACAGCCGTTTACGTGGGCCAGCGGTATCAAGAGCCCGATCTATTGCGACAACCGTCTGACGCTGACGGCTCCCGAGGTGCGCAAGCACGTCGAGGCGGGTCTTGCGGAGATCGTCCGCACGAAGTATCCCCAGGCCGAGGTGCTGATGGGAACGTCAACGGCCGGCATCGCCCATGCCGCCATCACGGCGACGATTCTCGACCTGCCGATGGGTTACGTCCGCTCGGGGTCGAAGGACCACGGCCGCGGCAATCAGATCGAAGGCCGGTTGGAGAAGGGTCAGAAGGTCGTCGTCATCGAGGATCTGATCTCGACGGCCGGATCGTGCATCGAGGTGGTCAACGCGCTGCGTGAGGCTGGCGCCGAGGTGCTGGGCGTGGCGTCGATCTTCACCTACGGGATGAAGAAGGGACTGGACCGTCTGCGCGAGGCCAACGTCGTGAATTACAGCCTCTCGAATCTCGACGCACTGGTCGAGGTGGCCGCCGAGGAGGGATACATCAGGCCCGAGGACAAGGAGCGTCTGCTGAAGTTCCGCGACAATCCGTCGGACGAATCGTGGATGAAACACTAAATCGCACAACACCATGCGTCATCTGATTGATCCTACCGATCTGACGGTCCAGGAGACCGAACAGATCGTGGCCCTGGCCGAGGACATCATCGCCAACCGGGCCAAATACAGCGAAGCCTGCAAGGGCAAGAAACTGGCTACGCTCTTCTACGAACCCTCGACGCGTACGCGGCTGAGCTTCACCTCGGCAATGCTCGAACTGGGCGGCCAGGTGATCGGCTTCTCGGATGCCAATTCGTCGTCGGTCTCGAAGGGCGAGACGGTGGCCGACACCGTGCGGGTGATCCGCTGCTTTGCGGACATCATCGCCATGCGCCACTTCAAGGAGGGGGCTCCGCTCGTGGCGTCGCAGT
>CALUKK010000140.1 GCA_944321205.1 uncultured Alistipes sp. | reverse complement strand
GCTCGGGGGATCCTGCTTCGCCCGACGGCCGAAGGGGAGCGGATGCTGGCGGAGGCCGGCGTCGAAGCGGCCTGCGCACTGGTCACGGATTCGTGGGAGCAGATCGCCGAATTCATCCGCCGCGGCGAGCGGTACGTGGACCTGCGGCGCGAGACGCGCGAGACGCAGATCCGCGTACGGTTGGATCTCGACGGCCGGGGCGACTTCAACGACCGCATCTCGACGGGTCTTCGGTTTCTGGACCACATGCTCTCGCAGATCGCCCACCACGGAGGAGTTTCACTCGCCGTGGAGGCCCACGGAGATCTCGACATCGACGAACACCACACGATGGAGGATGTGGCCATCACCCTGGGCGAGGCCATCGACCGCGCCCTGGGATCGAAGGCCGGCATCGCCCGCTACGGCTTTGCGCTGCCGATGGACGATTGCCGGGCACTGGTGCTCCTCGACTTCGGCGGGCGGATCGATTTCGAATGGGAGGTCGAATTCCACCGCGAGCGGGTGGGAGACGTTCCGACCGAGATGTTCCGTCACTTCTTCCAGTCGCTGTGCTGTGCGGCACGGTGCAATCTCCAGATCGCGGCCCGCGGTGACAACGAGCACCACAAGGCCGAAGCCATCTTCAAGGCCTTTGCCCGGGCGCTACGCATGGCCGTCTCGCGGCAAGGGTTCGGATACGACATACCCAGCAGCAAAGGAGTCCTATGATAGCAGTCGTCGATTACGATACGGGCAACCTGCGATCGGTTGCCGAAGCCTTGCGGCGTGCCGGAGCGGAGTTCACGCTCACGAGCGATGCCGCCCTGTTGCGCCGCGCCGAGCGGGTGATTCTTCCGGGCGTGGGCGAAGCCTCCAGCGCCATGGCAAAACTCCGACAGCGGGGACTGGACGAGGTATTGCCGACATTGACCTGTCCCGTGTTGGGGATCTGCATCGGGATGCAGCTGCTGTGTCTTTCGAGTGAAGAGGGCGACGCCCGGTGTCTGGGGATCTTCCCCACGCGGGTACGGCGCCTCCCCACCGTTTCCGAGACCCCGCAGAACCCGACCGGACCGGCCAACGGGCCCGCCCTTGCCGGAGATACGCCCCGTTCCGGGTCATCAGCCGCCGCAACCGCTCCACACACCCGGCTGAAGATTCCCCACGTAGGCTGGGATACGATCCAGGGAGTTCGCTCGCCGCTCTTCGAGGGGATCCCGGAGGAGAGCTACGTCTACTACGTCCACTCCTTCGCGGCGGACCCCTGTCCGGCCACGATCGCCACGACAGACTACGGGCGCTGCTTCAGTGCGGCCCTCAACCGCGACAATTTCTACGGCACGCAGTTCCACCCCGAGAAGAGCGGTGCGACGGGAGCCCGTCTTCTCCGGAATTTTCTGAGTCTGTGAGGAACCGGAAACTCTCCCCACAGACCGGAAAGGGCGGACAACGCTGTCCAGAGGGTCGCAGCCTTCCAGAGCCCGAAGAGGGCATCAGACGGCAACCCTCCGTTCCGAGAAAGTACGGGAACAACGACTCCGACCGTTCGGAAAACCAATAAAAACGCAATTTAACCCTCTATCCATGAACATCACCATCATACCGGCTACGGACCTGATCGACGGACAGTGCGTCCGCCTCACCCAGGGGGACTACACCAGTCGGAAGACCTACTACCGCGACCCGCTGGAGGCGGCCCTTCGCTTCGAAGAGGCGGGGATCCGCCGTCTGCACATGGTCGATCTCGACGGTGCCAAGGCCGCAGAGCCCCGGAACCTCCGGGTTCTGGAGCGCGTGGCGACACGCACCTCGCTCGAGGTGCAGTACGGCGGCGGCATCAAGAGCCGCGAGGCGCTGCAAAGCGTCTTCAATGCCGGGGCCCGACGGGCCATCTGCGGCAGTATTGCCGTACGGCATCCGGAGCTCTTCGCCGCCTGGCTCACGGAGTTCGGACCCGAACGGCTGATCCTCGGAGCCGACATCCGCGACGGAAAGGTTGCCGTACAGGGGTGGCTCGAGACCTCCTCGACAACGGCCGCCGAACTGATCAAAGAGTTTCAGCCCCAAGGCGTTGCCCAGGTCATTTGCACCGACATCTCCCGGGACGGCATGCTCTGCGGTCCCTCCGTGGAGCTGTACGCCGGGCTGCAACGACAATTCCCCGACGTGGAGATCACCGTCAGCGGCGGCATCTCGTCGCTGGACGATATCCGCCGCCTCGACGACAAAGAGCTGCGCAGCGTCATCGTCGGCAAGGCTCTCTACGAAGGACGTATCACCCTTCAGGATCTTGAACGATGCTTGCAAAACGGATAATTCCCTGCCTGGACATCCGCGACAGTCAGACCGTCAAGGGGATTCATTTCGAGGGGTTGCGCAAGGTCGGCGACCCCGTAGAGCTGGGGGCGAAGTATGCCGCCCAGGGAGCTGACGAACTGGTCTATCTCGATATCAGCGCCTCGCAGGAGGGGCGCCGGACCTTCACCGATCTGGTGACACGCATCGCCGCACGGATCGACATACCTTTCACCGTGGGCGGCGGCATCTCCTCCGTGGAAGACGCCGGACGGCTGCTCGACGCCGGAGCCGACAAGGTGACGGTCAACAGCGCCGCCGTACGCAATCCCGCGCTGATCGATGCCATCGCCGCCAAGTACGGTTCGCAATTCATCGTTGCGGCAATCGATGCCCGGACGGTCGACGGGCGCTGGGTCGTCACGACGCACGGCGGCAAACGATCCACCGACCGGGAGCTCTTCACCTGGGCCCGCGAGGCCGTGGATCGGGGTGCCGGCGAGATCCTCTTCACCTCGATGGACCACGACGGCACGAAAAACGGATACCCGTGCGAGACCTTTGCACGTCTGGCCGAACTGCCCGTACCGATCATCGCCTCGGGAGGTGCCGGGTCCGTGGACCACATTGCCGAGGTCCTCACACGCGGATGTGCCGATGCGGCCCTCGCCGCCAGCATCTTCCACTACAACGAGATCCCGATCCCCGCTCTCAAGCGCGAGCTGGCACAAAGAGGAATCGCCGTACGCCTCTGAGCCAGGACTCCCCGACACAACGGACATCTACAACAAAAACATACGACACGTCATGAAAATTCAAGCAATCCCGTTTTCGGAGCTCAACGTCGAAAAACTCCCCGGCGGTCTCGTCCCCGCCGTCATTCAGGACGACCGCACGCTGCAGGTGCTGATGTTGGGTTACATGAATCGCGAAGCCTACGAGAAGAGTCTCGAAGAGGGTCGCGTCACCTTTTACAGCCGTTCGAAGCAGAGGCTCTGGACCAAGGGCGAGACCAGCGGAAACTGGCTCGACATCGTCTCCATAGCCGCCGACTGCGATGCCGACACGCTGCTTGTACGCGTCATCCCCCACGGCCCCACCTGCCATACCGGCTCGAAGACCTGCTTCGGAGAGGCCGTTCCCGAGACCGAAGGGTTCATCCGCTACCTGCAAAGCGTCATCCAGGGGCGCCACGCCGAGATGCCCGAAGGCTCCTACACCTCGAAACTCTTCACCCGCGGCGTGAACAAGATTGCCCAGAAGGTCGGGGAAGAGGCCGTCGAAACGGTCATCGAGGCCGTGGCCCGCAATCGTGACGCCATGATCTACGAAGCTTCGGATCTGATCTACCACCTGCTCGTTCTGCTCGAAGCAACCGGCTGCACGATCGCCGATCTCGAACGCGAACTGGCCCGGCGGCACTCGTGATCCGACTCCGGCGGTGCGGACGAATCCCCGTGTGACACGCCCCACGGGGGAGGGCGAAGGGGACGAACCGTCACAAGATGGCAAACAGGCCGAGCCTCGCTTCGCCCGGTCGAATTTTCGAACCGCAGGCCCCGGGAATTCCAAAAATTGCCTATCTTTGCAGAGCGTGGCGAATCGTACCGGAATTCCACGCCGGGCGGTCCGCAAAACCGGAAAGTCAATCTTAAAAACAATACGTCAATATGGAATTCGAAGGAACCGTCTACAAAATACTGCCGGTTACGAAGGGCACCTCGGCCCGTGGCGAATGGCAGCGTCAGGATGTGGTTTTCGAAATGAACGAAGGCTCGTTCACGCGGAAGATCTGTGTCACGTTCTTCAACAAGCCCGATGATGTGGCCCGGCTGAAGGAGGGTGCCGCCTACAACGTCTCGGTAAACATCGAGTCGCGGGAGTACAACGGACGTTGGTATACCGATGTCCGGGCCTGGCGGATTCAGCCCAAACAGCAGGAGGCCGCACCGGCCCCGATGCCCGACATGCCGCCCATCGTCGAAGAGCCCGCCTATGCTTCGGCGCCCGCCCAGGAGGTTGACGATCTCCCCTTCTGAGCCGCTGCGCCCCAACATCCCGAAACCAAAGAGGCTGCGGATTTCTCCGCAGCCTCTTTTTCGTCCGTTATCCGCTCTTCCAGACCCCCTCACGCCTCCCGACGGAAAACAACGAAGGCGATCTCGCAATGAGATCGCCTTCGCGGTATTTTTCCGGAACGTGCCGTTTATTTGGCGGGTTCCACGGCCGGTTTCTCGGCCGCAGCCGTCGAATCGGCAGGAGCCGGCTCCTCGTACGGCGTCACGTCGATCAGCTCGACTTCGAACTCCAGAGCCTCGTTCGGGCCGATGTCACGACCTGCTCCACGAGGACCGTAAGCCAGTTCGGAGGGGATCCACAGCGTGATCGTACCGCCTTTGCCCACCAGCTGCATGCCCTCGGTCCAGCCCGGGATCACGCGGTTCAACGGGAACTCCACGGGTTCATCCTTGTCATAGTCGTCCGGACGCTGCTTCTTGATGATCTCCTGCTGCTCCTTCGGACGGTTGGCGAACTTCGAGGTGTCGAAGACCTTGCCTTCCCGCGTGCGGCCCGTGTAGTGCACCTTCACCACGTCGCGCGGATCCTTGGCCATCACCGTCGTATCGCCCATCTCCGTCACCTTGTAGAGCAGGCCCGATTCGGTCTTCTTCACGCCCGACTTCTTGGAGATCTTCTCCAACCAGGCTTTCGAAGCCTCGGCGTTCTCGGCCGGGCGCTTTACCATGAAGTAATACTGCAGATACTGGTTCACGGCATCCTCATCCATCTTCGAGTTGTTGTCACGAACGTTCTGCATGGCCTCGCAGATCCACACCAGCTGGATCGGCATGCCGCTCTGGGCGATGTTGTAACCGATGTCGTTTCCGAAGGCATACGACAGCTCCGTACGCTCCTCCTCGGTCTCGAACATCTCCGGATCCGCAGCCGGGTACTCCACCTTCGTGGAATCACCGCCGGCAAGACGCACGCTGTCGGCCTGAGCCCGTTTCTTGGCAATGGCCTGGGCACGCTCCCCGCGTTTCGACATGAAATATTCGCGCAACAGATTCAGGGATTCGTCGTGCGGCTGCGAAGCCTTGCCAAGGGCTCCCTCACGGATTCCCTGATCCACGGCCTGGAAATCGAAAGGAATATCCTTCATTTCATAGCTGATTCCGTAACCGATGTTCGCACCCAGGGCGTACGACAGCGAGTCGAACTCCGAGAGGCTGCCCATCTGGACTCCGGTCTTGTTCCCCCCACAGGAGGCAAGCATCGCAGCACCCGCAAGTGCTGCAACAAAAAAGAGTTTTTTCATGGTTGTTTTTGAATATGTTAGATGTTTGCTTTTTTCGTACGCGCAAAGATAGTAAAATATTGTATAAAGCCCGAGTTTATTCGTGTAAATTATCTACGGCGAAAACGATTCGCATATTTGTCCACATCCAGGAGTTCGATCTCGTAATAGAGCGTGGCATTCGCCCCGATTCCCAGCTCCCGGTTTCCATCGGCACCATAAGCCACGTTCGCAGGCATCCAGGCGTTGATGCGTCCGCCCACACCGATCAGTTTCACGCTCTCCTGCACGCCGCGAGTCAAGTCGCGCAGCGCCGAACGCACCGTGTCGCCGCGTTCGTAGGAGGAGGTGATCTGCGTGCCGTCGGACGTGCGGATGATCCACCGCAGGGCCACGCTGTCACGATCCGACGTCGGGATCCGATTCTGGTCGCCGACCTCCTCGACCGTATAGGTCACACCCGACGAGGTCCGGGCATACGACCGATTCGACTTGGCGATATCGGCCAGGAACTGCTCCTCATAGGCCCGGGCCTTCTCCGGCAACGCATAGTTCACATAGCTCAGATAGAAGGTCTCGGCCTGGGCGACCGTCATGCGCGGCTCCTGCCGGAAGATGTCCCGGATTCCCTCGCACACGGCCGCCACGTTGAGCGTCGAATCCATGCGTTGCAGGTTCAGTCCCACGTTCATGCCGATCACATAGGCCACCGAATCCAGATCATTGCGGAGTTTCACACCGCCGTTTCCCGACTTTTTCGAGCAGGAGGCGCCCAGCATCGCCACAGCCGGAAGAATCAGCAACAATTTTTTCATCATATCCATAATCACTTGTTCATTTCGTTTTTCGCAGGCTTCCGGGATTGCGCACCTTTCGAAAAGAGGACGATCAGCAGGCTTCCGGCCAGGGCCGCAGCCAGCGATCCCATCAGGATCGAGATCTTGCCCCGATCGACGAGCGTCGGATCGTCAAAGGCCAGCGAATCCACAAAGAGCGACATCGTGAAGCCGATACCGCCCAGACAGGCCACCGCCAGCAGCATCCGCCACGTAACGCCTGCGGGACGTTCGGCAAGACCCGCCCGCACGGCGATCCAGCTGGCCAGGAAAATCCCCAGCGGCTTGCCCGCCAGCAAGCCGAAGAAGACGCCCATCCCCACGGATCCCGACTCGGCCGAGCGGTGGAAAATGTTCAGATACTCCACCGACGAAATCTCCACTCCGGCATTCGCCAGGGCGAAGATCGGCATGACCAGAAAGGCCACATAGGGGGCCAGGGCATGTTCCAGCCGGTAGCTCAACCCCACCGAATTGCTCGAAAGGTCGTGGATGCGCCGCAGGTAGAAGCGCTGCTCCTCGTTGGGGAAATCCTCGTGCGTCGCGGCCCGCAGCACCCGGGCATTGAGCCATCGCATCTTGTGGGCGAAATACTCCCGGCTGTAACGGGGCTCCATGGGGATCAGCAGCGCCATGGCCACCCCCGAGATCGTCGAATGCACGCCCGAATAGTAGAAGAGGCCCCAGACCGCCACGGCAGGGAGCAGATAGGCGAAAACGCGCTTCTCGCCCATGCGATTCATCAGATAGACCCCCAGCATGATCACCAGAGCCAGCAGCAGGCAGACGATCTGTACATGTCCGCCGTAGAAGAGTGCGATGACCAGAACGGCCCCCAGATCATCGGCCACGGCCAGCGCCGTGAGAAAGATCTTCAGCGAGGCCGGGACCCGATCGCCCAACATCGACAACACGCCGACGGCAAAGGCAATATCCGTGGCGGTGGGGATTCCCCAGCCGTTGGCCGCGGCCGTTCCGTGGTTGAAGGCCAGGAAGATGAGTGCCGGCGCCAACATGCCGCCCGCGGCGGCCAGAACCGGAAGGATCGCCCGACGGAAGGTCGAGAGCTGTCCGCAGACCACCTCCCGCTTGATCTCCAGCCCCACGGCAAAGAAAAAGACAACCATCAACCCGTCGTTGACGAACTTCTCCACGGTCATACCCCGCGGAAAGAGCCAGTCGATCACCCCGTCCGGCGAACGGACCAGCAGCGAAAGATCCGTCTGCAGCAGATGATGGTAATAGAGTTTCGTCGCCGGAAGGTTCGCCAACAGCATGGCGATGACCACGCAGACGAAAAGTACGGCGCCGCCCGCCCACGGAGCCTCAAGGATGACCTGCCCGCGCAAACCCATCAGGTGGCGCCGGCGAACCCAGCGAAACATCGAAAAGAGTCTCATCGCGCTATCGGTTTGAGGAGTCCTGGGACTTGAGCGTCAGCGAGCAGAGTTTCCACAGAATACGGGCTCCGGTAATGGCGTCGAGGCGCTCCCCGGGAGCCGGGCAGACCTCCACCACATCGAATCCGATGATCCGGCGTCCGGAGTCGACCAGCGTACGGAGCAGCCATACGGCCTCGTTGAAACTCAATCCGCCGCAAACCGGCGTTCCCGTATGGGGGCAGTTGTCGAAACTCAACCCGTCGATATCGAAGCTCACATAGACGTCATCGGGCAGTGTCCCGACAATCCGGCGGCACTGGGCCTCCCACGTCTCGCCCCGGAAACGTCCGCCGGCCAGTTCGAGATCCTCGAACGACACGATCCGTTCGTCCGAAGCGGCCAGGGCCGCCTCGCGGGCGCTGAAATCCCGCACGGCCACTTGGACCAGCCGGTTCACCTGCGGAACATCCCGCAGGACATTGTACATGATCGAGGCATGGGAGTATTCGAAACCTTCATAGGCCCTGCGCAGATCGCGGTGAGCGTCGACATGCAGGATTCCGAACGAGGCGTGACGCCTTCCCAACGCACGGAGCAGTCCATAGGGGGTCGAGTGGTCGCCGCCGACCAGCCCCACGATCCGGCCCCGCTCCAGCCAATGCGCGGCCTGGGCCTCGATGTTGGCATTCATCGCCCGGCAGCCTTCATTCACCCGGCGGAGCCTGCGCACCACGCCATCCTCCTCCAGGGTTCCTCCGCCCTCCAGATGGTCGATCACCCGTTCGGCATCGGAGCGCAGCCGCTGCGACTGCTCCTGAAGGGTGTAGTCCACGTCGGCCGTGGCGATCCCCCGCCGCCAGAAATCCGGAGCCAGCGGTTCATAGAAATCGAGTTGTGTCGAGGCTTCGATGATGGCGTCGGGTCCGCAGGCCGTACCGGCTCCATAGGAGACGGTCACGTCCCACGGTGCCGAGATCAACACCAGGGCTGCCGTCTCGGGGTCGAACGGAAGTCCGAAATAGCTCCCGGTGGCGACCCCCACACCGTCCGGATCGAAGGTTTTCTGTTCCATAACACGCTTTTGAATCACAAAGATATTAATTTTTACCCATATTCCCAGTTCCCGGAGAGCCTCACGGCAAAAATCGCGAACAACACCGGCTTTTTTCACTATCTTTGCGCACCCGCGGCCTGCTGCCGCGGAAAACCGTTCACACCATGAAGATCATTGCCGATCAAGCCATTCCCTATCTGAAGGGTGTTCTGGAGCCCTTCGCCGAGGTTCACTACCGTCCCGGACGGGAGATCTCGCACGACGAGGTTCTCGATGCCGACGCCCTCATCATCCGGACCCGCACGCGTTGCGACGGCCCGTTGCTCGAAGGCTCCCGCGTCCGGTTGATCGCCACGGCCACCATCGGATTCGACCACATCGATCTCGACTGGTGCGCCGCACACGGCATCGAGGTGGCCACCGCCGCCGGGTGCAACGCCCGCGGCGTGCTCCAATGGGTCGCCGCCGTTCTGGTCTGGCTCGCGAACCGGCAGGGCTGGCGCCCCGAAGAGCGGACGTTGGGAATCGTCGGAGTGGGACACGTCGGCTCGCTGGTCAAAAGTTATGCCGAGTCGTGGGGATTTCGGGTTCTGTGCTGCGATCCCCCGCGCGAAGCAAAGGAGCGGTGCGGCTTCCTCCCCCTCGAAGAGGTGGCCCGCCAGGCCGACCTGCTCACCTTCCACACCCCGCTCGACGACAGCACCCGACACATGGCCTCGAAACGCCTCTTCGAACTCATGAAGCCCGGGAGCATCCTCATAAACTCTTCGCGCGGAGAGGTCGTGGACGGCGAAGCCCTGCGGGAGAGCCCCCTGAACTGGGTCCTCGACGTCTGGGAGCATGAGCCCCGACTCGACCCGCGCCTCCTTGCAAAGGCCCTGCTGGCAACCCCCCACATCGCCGGATACTCCCAACAGGGAAAGGCCAATGCCACCGCCATGGCCATCTCGGCCCTGAGCCACAAATTCCCGCTTCCGCTCGAAGGATGGTACCCCTCCGAGGTCGAGCCCTCCCGGCCCCGGGCCATCTCCTGGCAGGAACTTTGCCGCACCATCCCGCAGCACTACGACATCGCGGCCGAAAGCTCCCGCCTGAAACACCATGCCGAAGAGTTCGAGGCCCTGCGCGACAACTACGCCTATCGGCGTGAGTATTTTTGACTTGCCCGTTCAGCGTATCCGTTTTTTCACTACCTTTGCCCGCGATATGTACCGTAAGATCATAAAGCCTTTGCTCTTCTCGCTCTCCATCGAGCGGGCACACAGGATCGTCATACTCTTCCTGCGCATCGTCGGGCTGATTCCCGGAGGCCGCTGGCTGCTGCACAAATGCTACGCCGTGGAGCACCCCGCACTCGAACGCGAAGTCTTCGGAATCCGCTTCCCGAACCCCGTCGGCCTGGCCGCCGGATTCGACCGTAACGGCGAAGCCTATCGCGAACTGGCCGCCTTGGGCTTCGGCTTCATCGAAATCGGAACCATCACTCCCCGCCCCCAGCCGGGAAATCCCCGCCCCCGGGTCTTCCGGCTTCCGAAGGACCGGGCGATCATCAATCGCATCGGACTGGCAAACCGGGGTCTGGAGGTTGCCATCCGCCACCTCCGCCGTCCCCATGACGGCGTGATCGTGGGTTGCAACATCGGCAAGAATACGGCGACTCCCGTCGAAAACGCATCGGCCGACTATCTGAAGGTCTTCCGCAACCTCTACCAGTATGCGGACTACTTCACCGTCAACATCAGCTGTGACAATGCCTGCCGCGAAGGGTTCTCCCACACCCGGGAGCACATTCTGCGCATCCTCGAACCGCTCTTCGACTTCCGCCGCGGACAGAACCAGTACCGCCCCATCATGCTCAAGGTCTCGCCCGACATGCCCGACGAGGTGGTGGACCGCGTGACGGACATTCTGCTCGAAACCCCGCTCGACGGAATCGTCGCAACAAACGGCACACACCGCCGCGAAGGCCTGCAAACCAGCCGCACGTCGCTCGAAAAGATCGGCAACGGCCGACTCAGCGGAGCTCCCCTCACCCGGCGGGCCGTCGAGATCGTCCGCCGCATCCACACCCGTTCGGGCGGCACCTACCCGATCATCGGAGTGGGAGGGCTGATGACCCCCGAGGACGTGCGGGCGATGCTCGACGCCGGCGCCGACCTCGTACAAATCTATACCGGATACATCTACGAAGGCCCCGGATTCGTGGCGAAGATCTGCCGCTCGCTGCTCGAACAAGGCGAGCCCCGCGAAACCGACAAGGCGGCAGCCACCCCCTCCGTTCCGAAGAACCCCGACACGGGTGAAACCCCCGCAACGGAAGAGCCCGAAAAACAGGCATGAAATCATGAAAGCTTCGATCATTACCATCGGCGATGAGATTCTCATCGGCCAGATCGTGGATACCAATTCGGTATCCATTGCCAAACACCTCAACTCGGCAGGCATCGTCGTCCGCGAAAAGATCTCCATCGGCGACGACCGCGAACAGATCGTACAGACCGTCACCCGGGCCCTGGACAACTTCGAGGTGACGATCCTCACCGGCGGCCTCGGCCCCACGAAGGACGACATCACCAAAAAGACCCTTGCCGAGATGTTCCACAGCGGGATGCATTACGACCAGACGGTGGCCGACCACGTCGAGCGGATGCTCACGGCACGCGGCATCGACTTCAATGAACTGAACCGTTCGCAGGCCATGGTGCCGGACTGCTGCACGGTACTCTTCAATGCCCACGGCACGGCCCCCGGCATGTGGTTCGAACGCAACGGGCACGTCGTGGTCTCGCTGCCCGGCGTGCCGTTCGAGATGGAGCATCTGATGCAGGACGAGGTGATGCCCCGTCTCAAGGCGCACTTCTCGCTGCGGCAGATCGTCCACCGTACGATGATCACCGCAGGGCTGGCCGAATCGATGCTGGCCAAGCGGATCGAAAGTTGGGAGAATGCCCTCCCGCCCTATCTCAAACTGGCCTATCTGCCCAATCCGGGAGCCGTACGGCTGCGTCTGTCGGCCTATGAGGTCGAGGGCGAGAGCGTTGCCCGCGAGATCGACCGGCAGTTCGAGAAGCTGCGTCAGCTGATCCCCCACAACGTCATCGGATTCGAACGGGCCTCGATGCAGGAGCTCGTCCACGAAATCCTCACCTCGCGGAAACAGACCCTGGCCACGGCCGAAAGCTGTACGGGAGGGACCATCGCCGCACGCTTCACGGCCATGCCCGGAGCCTCGGTCTACTTCCGGTGCGGAGTGGTGGCTTACAGCAACGACGCCAAGGTCGACGTGCTGGGTGTCCGCGCCGAGGATATCGCCCGCTACGGCGCCGTGAGCGAACAGGTCGCCCGCCAGATGGCCGAGGGGGTCCGTCGCGTGGCCCGTGCCGACTACGCCGTAGCCACGACCGGAATCGCCGGTCCGACGGGCGGTTCGGCCGAGAAACCCGTCGGAACGGTCTGGATCGCCGTGGCGTCCCCCGCCGGAACCACCGCCGTGCTGAAACAGTGCGGAACGGACCGCGGGCAGATCATCGACCGTGCCAGCGCCTTCGCCATCTCCCTGCTCAGGGATGCCCTCGGCGAGGAGCATGCGGACGAAAAGAACCGCTGAACCGAAAAAAAGTCAACGCGTTTTGCGTTTTGACGAAAAGGTTGTATATTTGCAAGCCCGAAAAGGGCCTTAACAAAATTTTGAACCATGAAAGTTTGCGAAATCACAGGCAAGGTGGCCGTCGTGGGCAACAACGTCTCCCACTCCCACCACAAGACCAAACGCAAATTCAGTCCCAATCTGAAAACCAAGCGTTTCTGGTCCGAACAGGAAGGCCGCTGGATCACCCTGAAGGTATCCACCGCCGGTATGAAAACCATCAACAAGAAAGGGCTTGCAGTGGCTCTGCGTGAGGCTGCCGCTCCCAAAAGCGTCTACTAAAATCAACCCCCATCCATGGCAAAGAAAGGCAACAGAGTGCAGGTAATCCTCGAGTGCACCGAGCAGAAAGAGAGTGGCGTTGCGGGAATGTCCCGTTACATCACCACCAAGAACAAGAAAAACACGCCCGAACGTCTCGAACGCAGAAAGTACAATCCGTTCCTCAAGCGTGTCACCTTACACCGTGAAATCAAATAGTTAGAACAGCTCTATGGCAAAGAAAGTAGTCGCAACGCTGAAAACCGGTACCGGCAAGCAGTTCACCAAGTGCATCAAGATGGTCAAGTCCGACAAGACCGGAGCCTACATGTTCAAGGAGGGCATCATTACCAACGACCAGGTAAAGGATTTCTTCGAGGAAAAGAAGTAAATCACGTTTTATTTAAGAGCCGGTCTCTTAAATACAAAGGGCATCTTACCGATGCCCTTTGTGTTTTTTGGTCCGGAGAGCCGGATCTCGTTTTTTTTCACTATTTTTAACCCGTAAACCGCACGCTCCGCCCGGGAGGAGGTACCGTCATGAAGAAAATCGCATTCATCATCATCCGTTACGGCGAAGGGGTCAACGGTGGGGCCGAAGTCCATTGCCGGATGCTGGCCGAAAGGTTGACACCCTACTACGAGGTCGAGGTTCTGACCTCCACCACCCGAGTGTTCAATGATCCGGGGCAGGACTTCCCCGAAGGGGTGTCCCGCGAAAACGGCGTGCTGATCCGACGCTTCAAGCCGCAACCCGTCGACGGCCAACGCCACGCGTATTACCGCAAACACGGGAAATGGGGTCGGAGAATCCGGGCAAGACTCCATCGCCTGGGAATCCTGAAATACTGGGCATCCCGGCATCCCGACTGGAGCCTCGGCCTCGAGGCCGAACGGCGCACCTTCGAATCACACCCCGAGCACACGCCGCAACTGCTGGATTTCATCCGCACACACCGCGACGAGTACCAGGCCTTTCTCTTTCTGAACTATTATTTCAGCCAGACGGTGCTGGGGATCGCCATCGCCCCCGAAAAGAGCATTCTCATCCCGCTGGCACACCCCTGCAATCCGCTCTATTTCGGGATGAACGTCGCGATGTTCACCCGCGTCAGACATATCGCCTTCAATACGGCGGCCGAGGAGCGGCTCTGCGAAGGGATCTTCGGGAGGTCGATGGCACCCTGGAGTCTGGTCGGATGCGGCATCGAGGAGGTACCCCCGGCCGATTGGGAGGAGGTTCGCAGACGCTACGCCCTGCCCGACCGATACGTGCTCTATCTGGGTCGCGTGACGCCGCCGAAGATCGATTGCATCATTCCCGAATTCCTGCGCTACAAACGCCAGTACGGAGGAGACGTCAAGCTGGTTCTGGTGGGAGGCGTCGACAACGGCATCACGCGCCCCGACTCCGGGGATGTCCTCATGACCGGATTTGTCTCCGAGGCGGAGAAGAGTGCGATCATCCGCCATGCCACCGTCATGGTCAACCCCTCGCGGCTGGAGAGTCTCTCGCTGCTGATGCTCGAAGCCATGCAGAACCGCATTCCCGTCCTGGTCAACGGCCGGAGCGAGGTGATGAAGGATCACTGCAAACAGAGCGGTGCGGCGCTCTGGTATGACAACTGGCGCGATTTCCGCAAAAAACTGCACCGGCTTCTCGAAGACGGGGAGCTCAGAAGCCAAATGGCCCGGAAGGGCCCGGACTACGTGCGGAAGAACTATGCCTGGGAGGTGGTCATTCCCAAGCTCAGACACATCATCGACCATCTTTGAAAAGAGCCGTGACAACGAAAAAGGCGGACCGTGTGACGATCCGCCTCTTTGCAGACCCGTCCGAAAGGGACGGAACCGGCAACGGGCTCTCCGGCATCAGAAGCGATGCACGGCCCGCACCAGAAACTTGTTGTACTTCGGAATCTCCACCACGTAGGGCGGTTCGATACTCATGTGAGACGTATAGGCGTTCTTCTCATCCATTTCGGTCGACGAGAAGTAGTAGACCATGCGATCCATCCGCTCGCCTCCGGCATCCTTCAGGGCGCCGTTGAATTTGTTGCGAGCCTGACGGTCGTTGTGCATCCGGGTTCCGCCGTTGTAGTTGTGACCGATCGTCAACAGCTCGTCGATGGCCGGAAGGTACCACCCTTCGCCCTTGTCCCGGCACCATTTGAAGGCCGGAAAATCCGTCCACGAAAGTTCCTGTTCGGCGATGTAGCGGGCAACGGCCTCCATATTGGCCTGGCCGTCGGTCCGGTTGTCGGCCCCCACGAGCCGCAGATCGGGTTTGCGGAATTCACTCCAGTGGAGGTAGATCTCGTCGAGCGAAAGCACCAGACCGTGGCGCTTGTCCTCCGACAACAGGCAGACAATGCCCTTCACGCCGTTCCGGTCGTACAACTCCCCGATCTCATACTCCTTCGGTACATATTGATCGTTCCCGGGGATTGCCGGAGCCGTCGGCACGTCGGCAACCGGAGCTTCGGACCCGGAGGCCGGCACGCTGCGCGTATAATATTCCGTTTCGCCATTGGCATAGCGGATGTAGTGGATCTCGAGTGTCGGCAGGACATACGTCGGACCCTCGGGATTCGAGAATCGCTTGTAACGGACCTGCTCCGGGGTGATTTCAATTACTTTGGATTCGATCTTCATCGAGTCGTTCTTCACGATCAGATCCTGGGCCGAGGTCGTCAGGACCCCGAAAAAGGCTGCTATCAGCAACAATAAACTTCTTTTCATGTTCTCTGGTACGGGTTGTTTCGCAAAGATAACGCTTTTCCAAACATTCTTGTTATCTTTGTCCCAAGATAAATAGTTCGAACATGGCTTTTTTCGATATCTTCCGCAAAAAACAACAGGAGACCCCCGTCTCCGAAGAGCAGGCACAACAGCAGCAACAGGAGCTGAATGCCGGACTGGAGAAGACCAAAACCGGGCTTTTCACGAAACTGGCCCGTGCCGTAGCCGGACGGTCGACGGTCGACGCCGACGTGCTCGACGACCTCGAGGAGGTGCTCATCACCTCGGACGTCGGGGTCGAGACCACCGTAAAGATCATCCACCGCATCGAGGAACGGGTCGCCAGGGACAAATACATGAGCACCTCCGAGTTGCAGCGGATCCTGCGCGAGGAGATTGCGGCACTGCTGGAACAGGCTCACGGATCCGCCGACCACTTCGGGCTTGACGCCCGCGAGGGAGAACCCTACGTGGTGATGGTCGTCGGGGTGAACGGCGCCGGCAAGACCACGACTATCGGCAAGCTCGCCGCACAGCTGGTCAAGGCCGGACGCAAGGTCTGGATCGGAGCGGCCGACACGTTCCGCGCCGCAGCCATCGACCAGTTGCAGGTCTGGGCCGACCGTGCCGGAGCCACGATGATCCACCAGCAGATGGGATCCGACCCGGCCTCGGTAGCCTTCGACACCCTCACGTCGGCCAAGGCGAACGGTGCCGACGTGGTGCTGATCGACACGGCGGGGCGCCTGCACAACAAGATCAACCTGATGAACGAACTGACGAAGATCCGCAACGTCATGGGCAAGGTGATCCCCGGAGCGCCCCACGAGGTGATGCTCGTGCTGGACGGATCCACCGGACAGAACGCCTTCGAGCAGGCGCGGCAGTTCACCCAGGCCACGCAGGTCACCTCGCTGGCCATCACCAAACTCGACGGTACGGCCAAGGGCGGCGTGGTGATCGGCATCAGCGACCAGTTCCACATTCCGGTCCGCTATATCGGCATCGGCGAGGGGATCGACCAGTTGCGCATCTTCGACCGCAAGGAGTTTGTCAATGCATTGTTCGGCGATGAAAAAAATTAACGTCATCACGCTCGGCTGCTCGAAGAACATCGTCGACAGCGAGCATCTCATGGCCCGGCTGGCCGCCGCAGGTTACGAAGTTCTCTTTGACAGTGACCGTACGGATGCCAAGGTTGTCGTGATCAACACCTGCGGGTTCATCGGCGATGCCAAACAGGAGTCCATCGACATGATCCTCCGGGCCGCCGAGGCCAAGAAAGCCGGAAAGATAGAGCGGCTTTTCGTCATCGGATGCCTCTCGGAACGCTATGCCGACGAGTTGCGCCGCGAGATTCCCGAGGTCGACGACTACTTCGGAGCCCGCACCTGGGACGGAATCGTCCGCGCGCTGGGCGCCTCGGAGGACCCCGCGCTGGCAACCGAACGCCACCTGACCACTCCGAAACACTACGCCTACCTGAAGATCTCCGAAGGATGTAACTGGAAGTGCGGTTACTGTGCCATTCCGCTCATCCGCGGGGCCCACGTCTCCGTGCCGATGGAGGAGTTGGAGGAGGAGGCCCGCAAGCTGGCCGCCGCAGGGGTGCGCGAACTGATCGTCATTGCGCAGGATACGACCTATTACGGGCTCGATCTCTACGGGAAACGTCGGATTGCCGAGTTGCTGCGACGTCTCTGCCGCATCGACGGGATTGAATGGATCCGGCTCCATTATGCCTATCCTGCGGCATTCCCCGAAGATCTTATCGAGGTGATGGCCTCGGAGCCCAAGATCTGCAAATACCTCGACATACCCTTCCAGCACATCTCCGACGCCCAGCTCGCGGCCATGTTGCGCCGCCACACCAAGGCCGAGGCGCTGGAGTTGATCCACAAGCTGCGCACGGCAATTCCCGACCTGGCGCTGCGTACGACGCTGCTGGTCGGTTACCCGGGGGAGACGGAAGCCGATTTCGAGGAGTTGCTCGACTTCGTGCGTGAGATCCGTTTCGAGCGTCTCGGTGTCTTCGCCTACTCCGAGGAAGAGGGGACCTGGTCGGCCGAGAAGCTGCGCAACGATGTTCCCGAGGAGGTCAAGCAGCAGCGCGTCGAGCGCATCATGGCCTTACAGAACGAGATTTCGCGCGAGAACAACCGCCGCCGGCTCGGACGTATCGAGCGGGTATTGATCGATTCCCGGCAAGGTGACTGGTACGTCGGGCGTACGCAGTACGACTCCCCGGAGGTAGATCAGGAGATACTGATTCCCGTTGCAGAGAGGCGTTTGCTGAAGGGGCACTTCTATCAGGCGAGGATCAACGAGGCCGAGGATTACGATCTCTACGCCTCCATTGTGGAGTAAGAAGTTCTCAGTGCGAAACAAAATAATTTGTGTTTTATCCTTTTTTTTCTTACCTTTGAAAAACAAAACGGACTCTTTCCGATACTGATGGCCGATAAGAGTGTGATAACGAACATCGAAGCCCGAGTCAGGCAGTTGATTGACGACCACAGGAGGCTGTCGAGGCTCTGCACCGAGCTCACGCAACAGTGTGAGGCCTTACGCATGGAGAAGCGTTCTCTGGAGGAGCGTGTCAAGGAGCTTGATGCCGAGGTAGCAAGAATGCAGCTCGTCGAGGGGCTTGCCGGGGGTGGTTCGGATCGTGAAAAGGCAAGAGCGCGCGTCAACAGGCTGATGCGGGAAGTTGACAAATGCATAGCCTTGGTAAGCCGTCCGGCCGAAGACTCCGGGCCTTGGGCCATCCGGGAATAGCCGGGAGGGGCTGAGGAAGAAGAGGAGAGAGGGAAGAGAGGGAAGAGAGGGAGAAAAGGAAGACGGAGGAAGGAAGAGAAAGAGTGTGAGGAGGAGCGGAAGAGGCGGAAATAACGAAGCGAAACAATGGCGAAACAGGCGATAACGCTCAAAATAGCGGGAAAAAGCTACCCCTTCAACATCGAGAGTGGAAAAGAAGAGGTATATCGACTGGCCGAACGGGAGGTAAACAGTTATATTGCGCTGATCAAACAGCAGAACATCAAGGGCTGGGGTGAACAGGATTATCTGGCGATGGCAGCCTTGAAGTTCGCGATAGCCAACGTTGGCATGCGACAAAGCCGCGAACTCGACAACGAGGATCTCCGGCAGCTCGAAAAAATCGGCGCACAGATTGACGATTACCTCAACGCCCTCTGACCGGAGGCCGCCCGAAAGTCCCCTTGAAAAGGAGGGAGGGGGCCAGGGACAGAGAAAGAGGAGAGGAGAGGAGAGGAGAGGAAAAGAGAGGAAGGAAGAATGGTGAGAGGAGAAGAAAGGTGAGAGGAGAAGAAAGGTGAGAGGAAGAAAAAGGAAGCGGAACAAACCGGGGAATTTGGCAGGGAAGGGAAACCCGAAAGCCGGACATCCTCGAAAAGATAGCTCAAAGAGCGAGACCGACGGTCAACGATAAACCGTCATGTCTCGGGAAAACGTTCTTTTTACATATCAGAATCTACCCGCATAGATTCCTTAAAGCTTTGCGAAACTGAACACTTTTTAAATTGGGGCAACTCCCGATGCTTCAAAATCAGGCCTTACTACCCGCATTGGGGAGTGCGTTCCGGCGCACCGTTGGAAGATTGCGATACTCGGAGCCCCCACACATGACCTATCTTGCAGATTCGTCAAACAAGAATAAGGAAGCCTATGCGGTTTTTTTTTGACAACAACACAGTAACCTATTAAATAATTAAAACACGTAAGAAACAATGTATACCACCATTTTGGTAGCCTGCATCGCTGCGGTGGTCGCCATTGCGATTTACGCGGTCATTACGAATTTCGTCGTGAAGAACACGATCCGCAAGCGCCGCGAAACCGCACTCAAGGAGGCCGAAGCCGAAGCCGAGATGATCAAGAAGGAGCGAATCCTTCAGGCCAAGGAGAAGTTCATCCAACTCAAGAGCGAATACGACCGCCAGGTTAACGAACGCAACCAGAAACTCAACCAAAGCGAGCAACGGGCCAAACAACTTGAACAGAATCTCCAGAACAAGGAGCGTGATCTGGAAAACAAACTCCGGGAGAACGATCGTCTCAAGGAGCAGATGCAAAACCAGTTGCAGCTGCTCGAACACAAAAAGGAGGAGATCGATCAGGTCCGCCGCGAACAGAACGTTCGCCTCGAACAGATCTCCGGCATGAGCACCGAGGAGGCCAAGAACATCCTCATGGAGAACATGAAGGCCGAGGCCAAGACCGAAGCTGCCGCCTACATCAACGAAACCATCGAAGAGGCCAAGATGACGGCCTCGAAAGAGGCGAAACGCATCATCGTCGCCTCGATTCAGCGTGTCGCCACCGAAACCGCCATTGAGAATGCCGTCACGGTGTTCAACATCGAGAGCGACGAGGTCAAAGGTCGTATCATCGGCCGAGAAGGACGCAACATCCGGGCCCTGGAGGCAGCCACGGGAATCGAGATCATCGTCGACGATACTCCCGAGGCCATCATCCTTTCAGGCTTTGATCCCGTGCGCCGTGAAATCGCGAGATTGGCTCTCCATCAACTCGTTACCGACGGACGCATCCACCCAGCCCGTATTGAGGAGGTCGTGGCCAAGGTCAAGAAACAGATCGAGGAGGAGATCGTCGAGGTCGGCAAACGGACGGCCATCGACCTTGGAATCCACGGACTGCACCCCGAAATGATCCGACTGATCGGTAAGATGAAATATCGCTCATCCTACGGTCAGAACCTCCTGCAACATGCCCGGGAGACGGCGAATCTCGCAGGAATCATGGCGGCGGAACTGGGGCTGAATCCCAAGATTGCCCGCCGTGCCGGGCTGCTGCACGACATCGGCAAGGTGCCCGACGACGAGCCCGAACTCCCACACGCTATTATCGGCATGAAACTCGCCGAGAAATACAAGGAGCGCCCCGAAGTCTGCAACGCAATCGGCGCCCACCACGACGAAGTGGAGATGACCTCGCTCATCGCACCGATCATCCAGGCCTGTGATGCCATCTCGGGAGCCCGGCCGGGAGCCCGCCGCGAAGTGGTCGAGAGCTACATCAAACGTCTCAAGGAGATGGAGGATATAGCGCTGTCGTATCCGGGAGTCGTAAAGACCTACGCCATCCAGGCCGGTCGCGAGTTGCGGGTGATTGTCGGGGCTGACAAACTTTCAGACCAGGAGTCGGAGGGCCTTTCGCACGATATCGCCAAGAAGATCCAGGACGAGATGACCTACCCCGGACAGGTGAAGATCACGGTTATCCGCGAAACCCGCGCCGTCGCCTACGCCAAGTAGGCCGGAGGGACCGACAAGGGGCTGAGCGAGAGCCTCGAAGGGCCGACGAAGGGCTGGACAAGAAGGCTGGACGAGAAGGCTGGACAAGAAGGCTGGACGAGAAGGCGGAGGAAATTCTGGGAAACGGAGGGAGCTGCCGGGAAACGCACAAAAGCTCCGCGGTACGGAAACAGCCTGTCTTAAATACCACCAGAACACCCGAATGGGATACCAGCACCCCGAAAAATCCGAAAAAACATACGCGAAAAATCCTTCGGAGCCGACCGGAGGATTTTTTGTATATAAACCTTGAAAAAAGTGAGACCATGAAACCCGAAATCCGCCACGAACTCCGAAACTATATCGAACAAGAGATCATCCCGCGCTACCGGACGTTCGACCGGGCACACAATCTCGACCATGTCCAAACGGTCATCACCCGCAGCCTGACGCTGGCCGCGAATTATGAGGTCAACCCCGAAATGGTCTACACGATCGCCGCCTACCACGATACGGGACTTGTCAACGGACGCGAAAACCACCACCTCGATGCAGGACAGATCCTCGAATCCGACCCGGAACTGCGCCGCTGGTTCTCGGCCGAAGAGATCCGCACAATGCGTGAGGCCGTCGAGGACCACCGGGCCTCCTCCAGCCACGCACCACGATCGATCTATGGATGCATCGTCGCTGAAGCCGACCGGATGATTGATCCCGAGACAATCATCCGCCGCACCGTTCAATACGGACTGGCCCACTACCCCGCACTCGACCGGGAAGGGCACTACGACCGATGCGTAAAACACCTGCGGGAGAAATATGCCGAAGGGGGTTACCTGCGTCTGTGGATCGAGGAGTCGGAGAACGCCCGCCGCCTTGACGCCCTGCGACAAATCATCCGCGATCCGCAACGGCTACGGGAGATCTTCGACAAGCTCTTCGAAGCCGAGACAACGACAGGGAAAGAGTCCGGAGTCCGAAAAGCCATCGAGGGTAAAGACGGCCCTAAAAAACAATAACCGCCGACAACCGAAGCTCCGGCATGAAAGATCCGGGACAGGAACAGAACAAACAGACAACGCCCCGACTCCAAACGAGTCGGGGCGTCTTAAACATCCGGATGCAAATACCCGAATATCCGGTACAAAAAGGCTACTCGGCGTCGTGCGGGAAATACTTCATGTACTGTACACGCTGGAAGAACTCGCCCTGCGAGGAGCCGTAGTCCATCCGTCCGCGGAAAGACTCCAGCGTATCGAAACCGTGACGGGCAGCCCATTCATCGACGAAGCGGCCGATCTGACCGATCACCTCGTAACCGTGCTTGTGGATCGCCGTGCAGACCTGAACGGCCTTCGCGCCGCACAGCAGCGCCTTGACGGCCGCCGCGCCGTCGTGTACACCCGTCGACACCGACACGTCCAGCTGCGGCAGGAGGTGGGAACACAAAGCCGTACTCCGCAAGACATTGCGCAGTTCACTCGGTTCGCTGAAGGGATCGGCCGGCTGGAAAGTCATCTTCTCGATGTCGATGTCGGGTTCGAAGAAGCGGTTGTAGAGCACCACGCCCTTTGCACCGCGGGCCAGCAGCATGTCGCACGTCGAGAGTACGTTGGTCAGACGCATCGGCAACTTCACCGAAACCGGAATCCGGACGGCTCCGGCAACCTTCCGGACAATATCGGCATAGTGCTGCTCAATCTCCGCCGCCGAAGCATGGCGATCGGTCGGCAGCAGGAAGATGTTCAGTTCGAGGGCCGAGGCTCCGGCAGCCTCCATCGACGTGGCATAGTCGAGCCATGCATCTCCCGTTCCCACGCAGTTGATGCTTCCGATCACCGGCACGCCCGTTTTCGAAGCATCCTTCACGAGTTGCAGCAACTCCGCCTTGTAGGCATCGCCCAGATAACGCTCGAGATACTCTCCGGCGTCGCCATACCCCTCCATCTTGTCCAGCGAAGCGGCCTGGCGGTAGATCTGCTCCTCGAAGATCGATTTCAAAACAACGGCGCCCGCACCCTGACGTACGCACGCTTCGATATGAGCCAAGTTCGACGTATAGGGCGAACTGCTCACAACGACCGGACTCGACAGTGCAAGTCCCAGGTATTCGGTTTTCATCTTTTCCGTATTTTTTCGTGATACATTATACAAAGGGGATCTTTACCACCTCGGCCCGCACGGGTTTTTCGCGGATGATGACGGCAATCTCCGTACCGGGTTTGGCGAAGGCGGTCTCGACGTAACCCAGGGCCACGCCCACCTTCAGACACGGCGACATGGTCCCCGAGGTGACGTGTCCGATCGTCCGGCCGTCGGGCGAAGCCAGCGCATAGCCGTGGCGCGGGATGCCCCGCTCGACCATCTTCAACCCGACGAGCTTGCGGGCAACCCCTTCGGCCTTCTGGCGCTCCAGCAGCGGACGGTCGATGAAGTTCTTACCCTCGGCAAACTTCGTGATCCAGCCCAGCCCAGCCTCAATGGGCGAGGTCGTGTCGTCGATGTCGTTGCCGTAGAGGCAGAAGCCCTTCTCCAGACGCAGCGTGTCACGGGCTCCCAGGCCGATGTTTTTCAATCCGTATTCGGCTCCGGCCTCCCAGAGGGCCTTCCACAGCCGGGCGCCATCCTCGTTGGCCACATAGATCTCGCAACCGCCGGCCCCCGTGTAGCCCGTGATCGAGAGAATGGCCCGGCAGCCGGCCACCTCCATCTTGCGGAACGTGTAATACTCCATCTCCTCGACCGGCTCCGCGCACATCTTCTGCACGATCTTCATGGCCAGCGGTCCCTGGACGGCCAGCTGGCAGATCTCGTCCGAGGCATTGTAGAGCTCCTTGCCCGCTCCGGCCTCCATGCCGAACTCCTCGCCGCCCACGCGGCAGATGTGCGCCCAGTCCTTGTCTATGTTGGCGGCGTTGACGCACAGCATGTAGGTCTCGGCATCGATGCGATAGACCAGAATGTCATCGACAATACCTCCGCGACCGTTCGGCATGCAGGAATACTGCACCTTGCCGTCGTAGAGTTTCGACACGTCGTTGGTCGTGATGCGCTGCAGCAGCGCCAGCGCCTTGGGGCCCTTGACCCAGATCTCGCCCATGTGGCTCACGTCGAAGACGCTCGCACCCTGACGCACGGTCATGTGCTCGTCGTTGATGCCCGTGAACTCGATGGGCATGTTATAACCCGCAAACTCGGCCATTTTGGCCCCTGCGGCAATGTGATAATCGGTAAATACGGTGGTTTTCATATAGGTGGTTTGGTATTACTCGCGACGTTTCACGCCCAGACGCGGGCAGCGGTGGAACTCCTTCGTACGGTCGAACAGGTAGCGGTACGTGGTGTGCACCTTGTGGCGCGTGGCGCAGACATAGGTCTCGATCATGCGGTTCATCACCGGGTTGAAATCCCCGATCCACGCCAGTTCCATCGTCTTGTAGGGATTCTTCGTCAACTCCAGGAATTCGTAGTATTTCACCATGATGGCCGACTCGACCCCCTTGCCGTGGAACTCCGGCGTAATGCCGAAGATCACCCCGAAGATCCGGTCGCACGACTTGCGCACCTTCAGATCCCACATCAGGCGCAGCTTCTGCCACAGCCCGAACTTGCCGTTGAACTTCCCGATCAGACGGTTCAGATCCGGGACCGTGATGAAGAAACCGATCGGCTCGTCGTTGAAATAGGCGAAGAAGATGATGTTCGGGTCGATGATCGGCTTCATTTCGCGGACCATCTCCAGTGCCTCTTCCTGCGACATGGGGCGCACACCCGAGAAGAGGGCCCACGCCTTGTTGTAGATCACCCGGAAGTTCTCGGCAGCCTCTTCGAGGTTCTTCATGTCGATGTTCTCGACGCGGTAGCCCGGAACGGTATAGAGGCGTTTGGCACGTGCAAAGATCTGCTTGTTGGCCTCCGAGTTGTTCACCCGCCAGATGAAGCTGTGCTGGTTGAAGTAGTTCTGAAAACCGTAGTTCTCGAACAGGTCCTTGTAGTAAGGCGGATTGTAGGGGTTCTTGTACAGCGGCTGGAACTCGTAGCCCTCGACCAGAAGGCCCCACCAGTCGCGGCGCTGTCCGAAATTCACGGGGCCGTCCATGGCCTCCATGCCACGGCTCGCCAGCCACATCCGCGCGGCATCGAAGAGCATGTTGGCCACCTGCTGATCCTCGATCGACTCGAAGAAGCCACAGCCGCCGGTGGGCTGCTCCTCGATGGCGGCCTTCTCGCGGTTGTAGAAGGCCGCTATACGACCCACCACCTCGCCCCGGGCATCGCGCACCACCCAGCGAATCGCCTCCCCGTCGGCGAAAAGCTCGTTCCGCTTCGGGTCGAAGACCTCCAGTACATCCACATCCAACGGACAGACCCAATTGCGGTTGCCCTTGTAGATCCGCTTCGGAAGATCCAGCCACTCCCGCTCGACGGCCGGAGTCGTGACCTCCTGCAACGTATATTTTTCCCTGTTCATCTGCTTGACGGTTAATTTCAATGTTTTCAACGTTCAAAGGTAACAAATTTTTCCTTATTTTTGTTCATACATCAAATTTCAAATCCGAATGACCCAAAGCCTGGAACAGTACATGCCCGACGGGAGCAAACTCCCCTACCGGTTCATGAAATACCGGATCCACAAGATCCTGCTCGTCTGCTGCAGCTACGACGGCTATATTCTCGAAGAGGACGGACACATCGAATCCCAGATCAATCAGGAGTACATCGACCTCAACATGTCGAATCCCCCCTCGCTGACCCGGGTAAGCTCCACGGCCGAAGCCCTCGAGGCGTTGGCCGAGGACGACTCCTACGACTTCATCCTCACGATGTACAACGTCGGAGAGCCCGACGTCTTCGCCTTTGCCCGCATCGTCAAGGAGCGTCATCCCCAGATTCCCGTGGCGCTGCTGACCTCCTTCTCCAAGGACATCTACCGCCGCATCGAGGAGCAGGACCACTCCGGCCTCGACTACATCTTCTCCTGGCACGGAAACACCGACCTGATCATCGGTATCATCAAACTCATCGAGGACAAGATGAATGCCGACGAAGATATTCTCGAAGGAGGCGTACAGGCCATTCTGCTGGTCGAGGACTCGATCCGCTTCTATTCGACCTATCTGCCCGAACTCTACAAGCTGATCCTGCTCCAGAACACCGAGTTCCTGAAGGATGCCTTCAACGAACAGCAACAGGTCCTCCGCAAGCGCGCCCGGCCCAAGATCCTGCTGGCCCGCAGCTACGACGAAGCCTCGGAACTCTACCTCCGCTACCGCAAGAACCTGCTCGGCGTGATCTCCGACGTGGGGTTCGTCCTCCATCGCAACGACCCCTCGGAGAGCGAGAAACTCGATGCCGGCATCGACCTCTGCCGCCGGATCAAGGAGGACAATCCGCTGATGCCCGTGCTGTTGCAGTCGTCCCAGACGGCCTTCCGGGAGCAGGCCCGGGCCCTCGGGGCCGGCTTCATCGCCAAGAACTCCAAAACGCTCCTCTCCGAATTGAGCGAATACATCGCCAAGGAGTTCGCCTTCGGGGATTTCGTCTTCGAGGATCCCGAAACCGGAGCCGAAATCGGCCGCGCCAAGGATCTCACGCAGATGCAGCAGATGATCGCCACGATCCCCGACAAGGCCTTCGAATACCACACCTCCCAGAACCACCTCTCCAAGTGGCTCTACTCCCGGGGACTCTTTCCCCTGGCCGCCTCGATCCGCCAGTACAACAAGAGCCACTTCTCGTCGGTGGCGGAACACCGTCGGGTCCTGGTGAATCTGATCCGCGACTACCGCACGCTGCTCGGGCAGGGTGTCGTGGCACGCTTCGACCCCGAGACCTATTCCGATGCCGTGGCCTTCGCCCGCATCGGCGAGGGTTCGCTTGGCGGCAAGGCCCGCGGTCTGGCCTTCATGAACTCCATGCTCATGAAGCACCGCCAGTATGACAAGTACGACAACGTGCGTATCATGATCCCGCGCTCGGTGGTCATCGCCACGGAGTATTTCGACGAATTCATCCGCCGCAACGACCTTCAATACATCATCTCGCAGGATTTCTCCGACGAGGAGATCCTCTCGGAGTTCGTCACCTCAACCGTGCCGCAACGCCTCCAGGAGGAGCTGAAAGCCTACATCCGAACCGTCCATACGCCGCTTGCCGTGCGCTCCTCATCCAAACTCGAGGATTCGCACTACCAGCCCTTTGCCGGCATCTACTCCACCTACATGATCCCCTACACCCCCAACGAGGATCAGATGCTGCGCCTGCTGCTGCGTGCCGTCAAGAGCGTCTACGCCTCGGTCTACTTCGCCGCCTCGAGGGCCTACATCGCCTCATCGCAGAACCTCATCTCCGAGGAGAAGATGGCCGTCATCATCCAGGAGGTCTGCGGCACGGAGCAGAACGGACTCTGGTTCCCCACCTGCTCGGGCGTCGCCCGCTCGATCAACTACTACCCCATCGGAGACGAAAAGGCCTCGGACGGCGTCTGCAACCTCGCCATGGGCCTCGGAAAACTCGTCGTCGACGGAGGACGCACGCTCCGCTTCTCACCCCGCTACCCGCAGAAGGTGCTCCAGACCTCAACGCCCGAACTGGCCCTGAGCGACACGCAGAACGAGGTCCTGGCCCTGAGTCTGCGCCCCGAAGAGTTCCGCACGTCGATCGACGATGCGGTGAACCTGCGTAAACTCTCCCTGCGCGAAATCGGAGACTACCGCAACTCGAAATTCGTCTGCTCGGTCTGGGACCGCGAAAATGAACGGATCTCCGACAGTCCGTTCGATCGGGGACGCAAGGTGATTACATTCAACAACATCCTGAAGTACAACACCTTCCCGCTGGCCGAGATCATCACGGACATTCTTCGGCTGGGTGCCGAGGAGATGCGCTGCCCGGTGGAGGTGGAGTTTGCCGTGAACATGGACGTCGCTGCCGGACAGCAGCAGATCTTCAATCTGCTGCAGATCCGTCCCATCATCGACAATCAGGACAACCGGGCCATCGACTGGTCCGAGGAGGATCCCGCCCGGGCGCTGATCTACGGCGAACAGGCCCTCGGGATCGGCATGATGTCCGACATTGCGGACATTATCTATGTGAAAAGCGAGGCCTTCGATTCGATGTGCACCGAAAAGATCGCCGACGAACTTCTGGCCCTGAACAACCGCATGCGAGACGAAGGCCGTCCCTATATCCTTGTGGGCCCGGGTCGCTGGGGGTCTTCGGATCCCCATCTCGGAGTTCCGGTCAAATGGAACCATATCTCCGAGGCCAAGGTCATCGTCGAGTGCGGCATCGAGAAGTTCGAGGTCGAGCCCTCGCAGGGTACCCACTTCTTCCAGAATGTCACCTCGCTGGGCGTGGGATATCTGACCATCAGCCCCTTCCGGGGCGACGGGCTCTTCCGCGAAGAGGTGCTCAACGCCCGTGAAGCGCTCTACGACGGGACCTATCTGCGTCAGGTGCGCTTCGACAGATCCCTCTGGGTCTGCATCGACGGACGCTCGAACCGGGGAATGGTCCGGGAAAATTCGGAAGAGTGAGATTTTTCCGAAAAATTCCCGAAAAAAGTTACAATCCATAAGGAATATTGCTATATTTGTAACAGAAGAATACCAAACCTAAAAGCTTCAATGTTATGAACGTTAACAAAATCATGACGGAACTCGAGCGCAAGCACCCCGGCGAAAGCGAATACCTGCAAGCCGTGCGCGAAGTTCTGATGACCGTGGAGGGCGCTTACAACCAGCATCCCGAATTCGAGGCCAACCGCATCGCCGAACGGATCGTCGAGCCCGACCGGATCTTCACGTTCAAGGTCGTATGGGTGGATGACAAGGGGGAGGTCCAGACCAACCTCGGTTACCGCATCCAGTTCAACAACGCCATCGGCCCCTACAAGGGCGGTCTGCGTTTCCACCCCTCGGTCAACCTCTCGATCCTCAAGTTCCTCGGTTTCGAGCAGATCTTCAAGAATGCCCTGACCACCCTGCCGATGGGCGGTGCCAAGGGAGGTTCGGACTTCAACCCCAAGGGCAAGTCGGATCGCGAAGTGATGCGTTTCTGCCAGGCCTTCATGACCGAACTCTGGCGTCATATCGGTCCCGAGACCGACGTCCCGGCCGGTGACATCGGCGTCGGCGGCCGCGAAATCGGATACCTCTACGGCATGTACCGCAAACTCGCACGCGAAAATACCGGCGTACTCACCGGAAAAGGAATGACCTACGGAGGTTCGCTCATCCGCCCCGAGGCTACGGGCTACGGCGCCGTCTACTTCCTGCGCCAGATGCTCCAGAAGGCCGGCATGGACATCAAGGGCCAGACGATCGCCATCTCGGGCTTCGGCAACGTCGCCTGGGGTGCCGCCAAGAAGGCGACGGAACTCGGGGCCAAGGTCGTGACCCTCTCGGGCCCCGACGGCTATGTCTATGATCCCGACGGTCTGAACGACGAAAAGATCGCCTACATGTTGGAGTTGCGCGCCTCGAACAACGACGTCGTGGAGCCCTACGTGGAGAAATTCCCCGGCGCGAAGTTCTTCGCCGGCCGCAAGCCCTGGGAGGTCAAGGTCGACATCGCCATGCCGTGCGCCACGCAGAACGAACTGGACGGCGAGGATGCCAAGAAGCTGCTGGCCAACGGTGTGAAGATCGTGGCCGAGGTTTCGAACATGGGTTGCCGTCCGGAGGCCATCGACGCCTTCATCGCCGCCAGGATCCCCTATGGACCGGGCAAGGCCGTCAACGCCGGCGGCGTGGCCACCTCGGGTCTCGAAATGACGCAGAACGCCCAGAAACTCAACTGGACGGCCGAGGAGGTCGACGCCAAACTGCACCACATCATGTCGTCGATTCACCACGCCTGCCTGGAGTATGGCACCGAACCCGACGGATACATCAACTACATGAAGGGCGCCAACATCGCCGGCTTCATGAAGGTGGCCAAGTCGATGGTCGAGCAGGGTATCCTCTAAGCGCTCCCGCGCCATTAAAGACGAAAGGGGCTGTCCGGAACACCGGACGGCCCTTTTCTTATATCATACACAATATCAGTCCGTTAATTTATGTTTCATGATCCTGGGAGGGCATTTCGTGATCAAATTCCGGGCGTCGGTTGAATTTATTTGCCGCATATACCCCCTCGACTTAATTTTGTCAATGACAAACTTCTAAAACACGGACACATGAAACAGATGCAGACATTCATGAATCGACTGGCCTCCGTAACGATGGCCTGTCTCACGCTGGCGCTGGTCGCCTGCGACAAGGACGACGACACCAAAACGGATCCGGACCTGACACTTCAGCAGATGGTGGGCAATTACAGCGGGAGTTTCGACTTCAAGGCTTCGCCGAGCGATTTGAACCCCAACCCGCAACCCCAGACCGACATTCCCGTTTCGTTCGAGGTGACAGACCAGGCAACGATCCACTTCCCGGAGTTCCCGATTGAAGCGATCCTCAAGGCGCTTGTCGGGGAGAGTGCGGCCGAAACGCTGCTTGAACAGATCGGGACCATCTCCTACGACGCCAATATGATCGATGTCTCGGCCAATGCCTCCCGGCTTTCGGCATCGCTCACCACCCCCGTCCTGCGAATCAACATCGGATTGGAGGTTGTGATCACCATCGAATCGCCGCAGGAGCTCTCCTTCACGAAAGAGGGGCTTCTGGAATTCACGCTCAAAACGACCCAGTATCAGATGGGGAGCTTCGAGCCGGCCAGTCTGGTCAACGAGCTGATCTTCACGGCCCGCAAACAATAGCAGGCCCCCGGCAGGCGGTCCGACGAAAAAGAGGCGGTTCCGAAATTCGGAACCGCCTCTTTTTCTACCGTTGCAGCGATTACAGACGCGCCTTGATGGCCTTGGTAGCCTCCTCGTAGCCCGGCTTCTCCAGAAGTGCGAACATGTTCTTCTTGTAGGCCTCCACACCCGGCTGATCGAACGGATTGACACCCAGCAGGTAACCGCTGATGCCGCACGCCTTCTCGAAGAAGTAGAGCAGCGAACCGATCACCTCGGGCGTAATGGCCGGGATCTCCACCCGCAGATTGGGAACCCCGCCGTCGACATGAGCCAACTGAACGCCCAGTTCAGCCATGCGGTTCACCTCCGAGATCCGTTTGCCGGCCAGGTAGTTCAGGCCGTCGAGATTCTCCGGATCGGGTTCGATCACGACCTTCGAGGCCGGTTTGCCCACCGAGATGATCGTCTCGAACAACTCGCGCTCTCCCTGCTGGATATACTGTCCCATCGAGTGCAGGTCGGCCGTCAGCGTCACGCTGGCCGGGAAGATACCCTTGCCCTCCTTGCCTTCGCTCTCGCCGTAGAGCTGTTTCCACCACTCGTTGATGTATTGCAGCTTAGGCTCGTAGGAGCCCAGGATCTCGATCTTCTTGCCCGAGGCATAGAGCAGGTTGCGCGCCACGGCGTAGATGGCCGAAGGATTTTCGGCGAAGGGAACCTCCTCCGAAGTGGCCTTCTCCATCTCCTGTGCTCCGCGAACCAGAGCGGCGATATCCACACCTGCCACGGCCAGCGGAAGCAGACCCACGGGGGTCAGCACCGAGAAACGTCCGCCCACGTCGTCCGGAATGACGAAGGTCGGATACCCCTCCTGGGTAGCCAGGGTCTTCAAGGCTCCGCGTGCCTTGTCCGTCACGGCGACGATCCGTTCGGCAGCCTCCTTCTTGCCGTAACGCTTCTCGATCTCGGCCTTGATCAGTCGGAAAGCGATGGCCGGTTCGGTTGTCGTTCCCGATTTCGAGATCACGATGGCGGCAATCGAGTGCTCCTTGACGGCCTCCAGCAGTTCGGCCGTATAGTCCTCCGAGATGTTCTGTCCGGCGAAGAGCACCGTGGGGTTCTTATGCTCCTTGTGCAGCAGTTCGAAGGGATTGCTCATCGCCTCCAGAACGGCCTTGGCGCCCAGATACGAACCGCCGATGCCGATGCAGATCACCACGTCGGCCTTTGCACGCAGCTTCGCGGCCGTTGCCTCGATGGCGGCAAGATCGCTCTGCGTAATCGACGAGGGGAGGTGCACCCAACCCAGGAAATCGTTTCCCGCACCCTTGCCCGAATGCAGCAGCGCATTGGCAGCCTGTGCTTTCGACTCCATCTCGGCGCTGATCTCGACGCCGGCCTTCGAAATGTCCAGTTTTACGTTTTTCATATGTTTGTCAAATGAGTTTGGTTGTCAGTTCCTGCATCTCCCTGCGCGGCGAAGCGCCCTCGTAGAGCACCCGATGGACCATCTCGGCGATGGGCATCTCCACACGGTGACGCGTATTGATGTGGCGGATACAGTCGGCGGCGAAGTAGCCCTCGGCCACCATCGTCATCTCGTTCAAGGCGCTCTTCACCGTACAGCCGTGGCCGATCAGCAGCCCCAGCCGGCGGTTGCGGCTGTAGGTCGAATAGCAGGTCACGAGCAGATCTCCCAGATAGGCCGAGACCTGCGTATTGCGACGATCCGGATAGCTCTCCTCCAGGAAACGCGTCATCTCCCCGGCCGAGTTGGCGATAAGCACCGCCAGGAAGTTGTCGCCATACCCCAACCCCACGGCCATGCCTACGGCCAACGCGTAGATGTTCTTCAGGATGGCTGCATATTCGATGCCATAGAGATCGGTCGAGTAGCTCAGGCGGATGTTGCCGCCGGCAAAGCGCGAACCGATCAGGCGGGCATTCTCCGGATCGGTGCAGACGACCGTCAGGTAGGAGAGTTTCCCGCGCGAGACCTCCTCGGCGTGCGACGGCCCGGTGAAGAGTCCCAATTGCTTGTAGGAGAGGCTGTAATGATCGTGTATGTACTCCACGACGGTCTGGTAGTCCCCGGGGACGATGCCCTTGATGGCCGACACGATGAATTTGTCCTTGAGCGAGACCGTCAAGGGTGCCAGAAAATCCTTCAGATAGGCCGACGGCGTGGCCAGAATCACGATATCGGCCCCCTGCACCACGGCATCCAGATCATCCGAAGGCCGGAGCCTCGACGGATCGAACTCCAGATCGCTCAGATAGCGCGGATTGCGACCCTCGGTACGCAACGAGGCCAACACCTCCGCATTGCGGACATACCAGCCCACCTGCTGTCCGTTGGCCGTCAGCAAACCCACCAGAGCCGTTGCCCAACTGCCATAGCCGATCACCGCACATCGCGCGTCGGTTCCGATTTTATACTCCATGCTGCGGAATTCTGTTTAGCTTACAAAAGTAAACAAATTTTGCAAATATCGCACAACTTTCCCCGCTCTTCCTCCGGGAAACGGAGCCCCCGGGAGTCCGGAATCGATCTCTCCACACACGCCGCTCCCGGAAGAAATCCCCGTTTCAAGAAAAAAATACACCCCGAAACGCTTCATTTTCCAGGGGTTTTTGCTACCTTTGTCCGGATATGTCGGCGTTCGTGGCATCGAACCGCCCTCAATCCATCTATCCGATTGACAATAAACGTTTTTACGAAACATACTGAGTTGGGTGTAGCTTTATGGGAATCTTTTCTTTGACACAGGAGTTGGCCATCGACCTCGGAACGGCCAATACGCTGATAATCTACAACGGAAAGGTCGTCGTCGACGAACCTTCGATCGTCGCCCTCGACGTCCACACCGGAAAACTCGTCGCCATCGGCCAACAGGCCCGGCAGATGCACGAGAAAACCAATCCGAACATCAAGACCATCCGTCCGCTCAAGGATGGCGTCATCGCCGACTTCAACGCCACGGAACTCATGCTGCGCGGCATGATCAAGAAGGTCAAAACCTCCGGAAGTCTCTTTGCGCCGTCGCTGCGCATGGTCATCTGCATCCCTTCGGGCTCGACCAACGTCGAGATCCGCGCCGTGCGCGATTCGGCCGAGCACGCCGGAGGGCGTGAGGTCTACATGATCTACGAACCCATGGCCGCAGCCCTCGGAGCCGGTCTCGACGTCGAGGCCCCCGAAGGAAACATGGTCATCGACATCGGCGGCGGAACCTCCGAAATCGCCTGCATCTCGCTCGGCGGCATCGTCTGCTCCGAATCGATCAATACCGCCGGCGACGTCTTCACGAACGACATCCAGAGCTACGTCCGCCAACAGCACAACATCCGCATCGGCGAACGGACGGCCGAAGCCATCAAATGCTCGATCGGCGCCGCCGTCTCCGATCTGGAGGAGGAGCCCGAAGATTTCGTCGTCACGGGACCCAACATGCTCACGGCACTGCCTCAGACCGTCTCGCTCTCCTACAGCGAGATCGCCTACGCCCTCGAAAAGTCGCTGACGAAGATCGATGCCGCCCTGATGAAGGTCCTCGAATCGATGCCCCCCGAACTCTACGCCGACATCGTCAAGAATGGAATCTATCTGGCCGGCGGAGGTGCCCTGATCAAGGGTCTGGACCGTCGTCTGAACGAAAAAACAGGCATTCCGTTCCACATCGCCGAAGACCCCCTGCGGGCTATCGCCCGAGGAACGGGCATCGCCCTGAAAAACATCAACCGCTTCTCGTTCCTCATGCGATAAGCTGTTGACACATATTATTTTACAGATTGCGGGCCTCGGTCCGCAATCTGAATTAAGGATCTGTCCACATTTTTAATCGGGAATCACCTTGCGAAAGCTGATCGAGTTCATACGGAGCATCTATGTCGCCGTGCTCTTCGTGGTGCTGGAGGCTGCGGCCATCGGGTACTATGCCCACTCCTCCAGCTACACCCAGGCCCGGCTTCTCGCCCGCTCGAACCAGGTCGTGGGCGGCGTACACGGACTCTTTGCCGGCATCCGCCGCTATCTCTTCCTCGGACGCGAAAACCGGGACCTGGCCCAACGCGTCGCCCGGCTCGAAGAACAACTCGCCCAATACCAGGAGGCCGAAACCGCCGCACGCCTCGACTCCTACCTGCAGAATATCGGAGAGTCAAGATACCGCTTCGCCACGGCCTCCGTCGTCGGAAACACCCTCAACCGTGTCCAGAATCTCGTGACGCTGAACCGCGGCCGTAAGGACGGAATCGAAGAGGAGATGGCCGTACTGGCCCCCGACGGCTCGATGGTCGGATATGTCATCGCCTGCACGGAACGCTACTCCGTAGCCATGTCCGTACTGAACACCTCGTTCCGTACCAGCGGGAAAATCGCCGACTCCGACTACTCCGGATCCATCTACTGGGACGGCGTGGATCCCAATACGGTCATCCTCGGAGAGCTCTCCAAATATGCCGACCCGCAACCCGGCCAGGAGGTCGTCACGGCCGGATTGTCGGAATACTTTCCCGCCGACGTGCTGATCGGCTGGGTCGAGAGCGCCGAACTGAACGAAACGAAAACCTCCTACACCGTTCGCGTACGCCTGGCCGCCGAGATGTCGCGGCTCAACGAAGTCATCCTGGTCGCCGACCGCGACCGCTACGAAATCCGCGAACTCCAGCAAAGTGAACAGGTCGAACAACATACCCGTTTGAATTGACATGTATCGGACAATCCCATATATCGGACTCTTCGTTGCAGCCGTGCTGTTGCAGGTCTTTCTGTTCGACAACCTCTCGATCAGCATCTACCTCAATCCGCTCGTCTACATCATCTTCATCGCCCTGCTGCCGCTCGATGCCCAACCCGTCACGCTGCTGGGCTCCGGGCTGCTGCTGGGAATGACGATGGACTTCGCCATGGGCGCCGCCGGCATCAACACCGTCGCCACGCTGCCCGTCGCCTTCTTCCGCCCGCAGCTCGCCGCCATGATCTGCGGCCGTGAAAACGTCCGCGAAGGGGGAATCCCCTCGCCCGGGCGTCTCGGAACGCGCAAGTTCTTTCTCTACCTGTCGACGCTCACACTCCTCCACCACGCGATCTTCTTCCTGCTCGAGGCGCTCTCCTGGAGCCATCTGTTCCATACCGTGCTCCGCATTCTCCTCAGTTCGGCCGTCTCGGTGGCCTTCGGATGGATCATCGTGCGCATCTTCACCGCAAAACTCCCCGTGCGCGTATGAGCGAGAACGAAAACTTCGTGAGAATGAGGACTCTCCAGGTCATCGTGATCTTCATCTTCGCGGTGATCGTCGCCCGTCTGGCCTACCTGCAGCTCTTCAACCCCCGCTATGCCGAGCTGGCCGAGGCAAACGTCCTGCGGCACGTCGTGCAGTATCCGCCACGCGGCGAGGTCTTCGACCGCAACGGCGAATACCTCGTCCAGAGCCGCGAATGCTACGACCTGATGGTCATCTACCGCGAAATCGACAAACGCGGATTCGATACCGCACGGCTGTGCGAAGTGGCCGGCATCTCCCGGGCGAAACTCGACCGCGAACTGGCCAATGCCCGGGTCCGCCCGCGTGCTCCCCGGCTGGTGACAAGCTACATCCCCAAAGAGGACAAGCTCCGTTTCGACGAGGGCAACTTCCGCGGCTTCTACACCGTCGACCGTACCGTCCGGCAGTATCCGCGCAAAATCGGCGGGAACCTTCTGGGCTATGTCAGCGAGGTGAACGACACCTATCTGAAACGTCATCCCGAATACAAGGTCGGCGACTACGTCGGCATGAGCGGCGTGGAGTCGGCCTACGAGCCCGAACTGCGCGGTGTCAAAGGGGTCAAGATCCAGGAGATCGACACCCACGGAGCCATCAAGGGCTCCTACATGAACGGCCGTTACGACTCGATTCCCGAGCCCGGCAGCTATCTGGTCAGCACGATCGACGCCCGGCTGCAACTTTTGGGTGAAGAGCTGATGCGCGGAAAGGTCGGAGCCGCCGTGGCCATCGAACCTTCGACGGGCGAGATTCTGATGATGGTCTCCTCGCCGACGTACGACCCCGACGAGCTGGTGGGCCGCGAACGCGGCAACAACTACATGAAGATGCTCTACAACAAGCGCAAACCGCTGTTCAACCGCGCCGTGAAGGCCAAATATCCTCCCGGATCGACCTTCAAGCTCGTACAGGGGCTCATCGGGCTGCAGGAGGGCGTTCTGCGGCCTTCGGACCTGCACGTCTGCCACAACGGCTATCAGGCCGGGCGTCTGCGCATGGCCTGTCACTCCCACGCCTCGCCGCTCGATCTGCGTTTTGCCGTGGCCACGTCGTGCAACGCCTACTTCTGCTACGTCTTCCGCGACATCCTCGACAACCCGAAGTACGACAACGTCAAGGAGGGTTTCGACGTCTGGAAGGAGTATGTCGAAAGTTTCGGATTCGGCCGCAAGCTCGGTTCGGACTTCCTCGACGAGGGGAACGGCTATGTCCCCGACCGCGCCTACTATGACCGCCAGTACCGCGGCTCGTGGAACTCCCTGACGGTCCTCTCGCTCTCGATCGGGCAGGATGCCCTGGGCTGCACGCCGCTGCAGCTGGCCAACCTGGCCTGCATCATCGCCAACCGCGGCTACTACTACATCCCGCACATCGTCAAGCAGGTCGAAGGACAGGATTCCCTCGACCGCCGCTTCTACGAACGCCACTATACGAAGGTCGATCCGAAACATTTCGAACCGATCGTCGAGGGCATGTGGCGCGGCGTCAATGTCGGCGGCACCTCGACGATGGCCCGGCTCGAGGGGTGGGACGTCTGCGGAAAGACCGGAACGGCCGAGAATCCCCGCGGCCGCGACCACTCGACCTTCCTGAGCTTCGCCCCGAAGGACAATCCGAAGATCGCCATCTCGGTCTATGTCGAGAACGGCGGATTCGGAGCTACATCGGCCCTGCCGATCGCCAGTCTGCTCGAGGAGTATTACCTCACGGATACGATCCGGAGGCCCTATCTGCTCGATTACGTCAAAAACATGCAACTCTACTATCCGGCCTATGACAAGTAACCGGCATACGGGCATCCTCGACGGCGTGGACCGCGGCACCGTTCTCCTGTACGTGCTGATCGTTCTGGCCGGATTCGTCTCGATCATCTCCGCCTCGTACGACGACTCCACGGCCCGGATCTTCTCGCTCTCGCACTTCTACATGAAGCAACTCGTCTGGATTGCCGTGGCCTGGGTGACGGCCCTCGTCGTCCTGCTGCTCGACGAACGCTTCTACCACATGTTCGCCTATCCGGCCTATTTCGCCGGGCTGGCGCTGCTCGTCGCCGCCCTGCTCTTCGGCCGCGAGGTCAACGGTGCCAAGGCCTGGTTCGAATTCGGGTCGGTGCGCATACAGCCCGTCGAATTCGCCAAGATCGCAACGGCGCTCGCTCTGGCCCGCGTGATGAGCAACTACTCCTTCTCGATCAACCGCCCGGGCGATCTCTTCAAGGTGGCGATGGTCATCTGCATCCCGCTGCTGATCATCATTCTGCAGAACGACACCGGGTCGGGCATCGTCCTCTGCTCGTTCCTCTTCGTCCTCTACCGCGAAGGACTGAACAGATGGCTGTGCATTCCGGTGCTGCTGATCGGGGCGTTGTTCATCGTCTCGTTCCTCCTCTCGCCGATGATCCTGCTTGTGAGCCTGATTCTGGTCTGCACGCTCTCCGAGGCGATGATGAACGGCCGCTGGCGCTCGCGCATCATCTTCCTCGCCGCCCTGATGCTCGCCAGCATCCTGCTCTGTCTGGCCGCAGCCCTCATCAGCCCGGGAACACTGGACATCTACCACAGTCTGCTCATCATGACGCTCGTCGCGGTGCTCTTCGCTGCAGGCTACGCCCTGCGCACCCATCTGACGAACATCTTCATCATCCTGGGGCTCTTCGTCGGCTCGATGATCTTCCTCCCGACAACCGACTACATCTTCACCTCGATTCTCAAACAGCACCAGCGGGACCGGATCCTCAGCTTCCTGGGCATCATCAGCGACCCCCTGGGCACGGACTACAACGTCAACCAGGCCAAGATCGCCATCGGCTCGGGGGGCTTCGCCGGAAAAGGCTTTCTCCAGGGTACGCAGATCAAATACGGCTTCGTTCCCGAAAAGCACACCGACTTCATCTTCTGTACCGTCGGTGAAGAGTGGGGATTTCTCGGCACCACCTTCGTGCTGGTGCTGCTGTGTCTGCTCATCCTGCGGCTCATGCGCATGGGCGAACGCCAGGAGGAGCCCTTCGGACGGATCTATTGCTACTGCGTGGCCTCGATCCTGCTGTTCCACGTGCTGGTGAACGTCGGCATGACCATCGGGTTGATGCCCGTGATGGGCATTCCGCTGCCGTTCATGAGCTACGGCGGGTCGTCGCTCATCGCCTTCACCATCCTGCTCTTCATCGCCGTGCGGCTGGATGCCTCCACCCGACAGTTTTCCTTGAACAAATTCTCCTGACACATGATACACTACAACCCCAAAGGTCTGACCGACTCCGAGGTCGAAAAGAGCCGTGCGGAACACGGCAACAACATCATCACCCCACCGAAAGACGATTCGGCCTGGAAACTTCTGCTCGAAAAGTTCCGGGATCCGATCATCCGGATCCTGCTGCTGGCCGCCGTGCTCTCGCTGGCCATCGGATTCGTTCACCGGGACTTCACCGAATCGATCGGCATCATCTGCGCCATCATCCTGGCCACGTGCGTGGGTTTCTGGTTCGAGTGGGACGCCCAGCGGCGATTCCGCCGGCTGAATCAGGTCAACGACGACATTCCCGTCAAGGTGATGCGCAACGGCACGATCCGCGAAATACCCCGTCGGGAAGTAGTGGTGGGCGACGTGGTCTACATCGAGGGCGGCGAGACCGTCCCGGCCGACGGCGAACTGGTCGAGGCCGTCTCGCTGAAGATCAACGAGTCGACCCTCACCGGGGAACCCGAAGTCGACAAGACGGTCGACGAGGCGCACTTCGACCCCGAAGCAACCTATCCGTCGAACGTCGCCATGCGCGGCACAACCGTTGCCGACGGCTACGGTGTGATGGTCACGACAGCCGTGGGCGACAATTCCGAAGCGGGGCGCGTCACCGAACAGTCGACCGTCCAGAGCGACGAGCAGACCCCGCTGGACCGCCAGCTGACCCGCCTCTCGCATCTGATCGGCCGCGTGGGCATCATCCTCTCGGGGCTGATCTTCTGTGTGATGCTGGCCAAGGCCTTCCTCGTGGGCGACCTGCTCCAGCAGGACTGGCTCACCATCTCGCAGCACGTGCTCAACATCTTCATGGTCTCGGTGGCCATCATCGTCATGGCCGTACCCGAGGGGCTTCCGATGTCGATCACCCTCTCGCTGGCCATGTCCATGCGGCGGATGCTCAAGACCAACAACCTCGTGCGCAAGATGCACGCCTGCGAGACGATGGGCGCCGTGACGGTCATCTGCACCGACAAGACCGGCACGCTGACCCAGAACCGCATGCACGTCCAGGAGCTCGTGCGCTACGACGCCCTCCCGGATCGGGAGTTCGCCGAGGTGGTGGCGCTCAACTCCACGGCCTTCCTCGACGCCGAGGGCAAGATCATCGGCAATCCGACCGAAGGGGCGCTGCTCGAGTGGCTGCGTCGCGGCGGCAACGACTACGAGACGCTGCGTGCCGGAGCGAAGATCGTCGACCGGCTGACCTTCTCGACCGAACGCAAATACATGGCCACGATCATCGAAAGCGGCCTGACGAGACGCCGGTTGCTCTGTGTCAAGGGAGCCCCGGAGATCGTGCGCGCGATGTGTGCGCCGGACGGACACGACGAAGAGGTCTCCGCCCAACTCACAACCTTCCAGAACCGCGCCATGCGGACACTGGGCGTGGCGTGGATCGAAACCGAAGCGTCGGACTGCACCGAGGCCGTCCGTGCCGGAGGATTGCACTTCGCGGCCGTGGCAGCCATCTCGGACCCCGTGCGTGAGGATGTTCCGGCGGCTGTCGGACAGTGTCTGCGGGCCGGCATCGCCGTGAAGATCGTCACGGGCGACACCCCCGCCACGGCACGCGAGATCGCCCGCCAGATCGGACTCTGGAACGATGCGACGGACGGAGAACGGAACTGCATAACCGGTGCGGAGTTCGCCGCCATGAGCGACGAGGAGCTGCTCGACCGCGTCCAGGAGTTGAAAATCATGTCGCGGGCCCGACCGCTCGACAAACAGCGGCTCGTCAAACTGCTGCAACAGCGCGGAGAGGTCGTCGCCGTGACGGGGGACGGAACAAACGACGCCCCGGCACTGAATTTCGCCAATGTCGGGCTCTCGATGGGTTCGGGAACCTCCGTGGCCAAGGACGCCTCGGACATCACCCTGCTGGACGACTCCTTTGCCTCGATCGCCACGGCCGTCATGTGGGGACGCTCGCTCTACCGCAACATCCAGCGTTTCGTACTCTTCCAGCTGACGATCAACTTTGCCGCGATTCTGATCTGTTTCATCGGGGCCGTCTTCGGTACCGAGATGCCGCTGACCGTGGTGCAGATCCTCTGGGTCAACATCATCATGGACACCTTCGCCGCCATGGCCATGGCCTCGCTTCCGCCAAGTGCCGAGGTCATGCAGGACAAACCCCGCTCACGCGACGAATTCATCATCTCGCCTTCGATGGCCCGCACGATCTTTACCTGCGGCGGCATCATGGTTGTCGTACTGCTGGGCATGCTCTTCGGGTGGACGCTCCGCGACGGCGGACTGTCGGTGTGTCAGTTGACGCTCTTCTTCTCGACGTTCGTCTTCCTGCAATTCTGGAACATGTTCAACGCCAAAGGCTTCGAAACACACCACTCGGTCTTTACCCATCTGAAGGGATGTCGCGAATTCTTCCTGATCCTCGCCGCCATCGCCGTCGGGCAGGTGCTCATTGTCGAGTTCGGCGGACAGGTCTTCCGTACCGTGCCGCTCTCGTGGCAGGAGTGGATCGAGATCATCGGGCTGACCTCCCTGCTGGCCTTCGGCGGCGAGACCGTCCGGGCCATCCGGCGCCACCGTCCAAGCAGAAGATAACCCCCAAAAATCCGAAAAGATGTTCAAAACGATGACCCTAGCCCTGCTGTTCGTGCTGGTGCTCTTCGGAAGCGAGGCCCGGGCCCAACGGCGCGACAGCGTGGATTGGAGTGCCGGCGGCGAATTCCGCAAACGGATCGATCGCCACACCTCCACGAAAGCCTACCGGATGCTCTACATCGGCACGCCGCTGATCGTCGGCGGGGTCATCATGCAGAGCTATGACGCGGACTTCCGCCGCCTCAGAAACGGATACGCCCCTTCGTTCCACCAGAGTTACGACGACTGGCTCCAGTATGCGCCGGCCGGAGCCATGCTGGCCCTGAAGGCCTGTGGCGTCAAGGGGCGCAGCTCCTGGGGCCGGATGCTGGTTTCGGACGCCTTCTCGGCCGGGTTGATGGCCATTGCCGTCAACTCGCTCAAGTATACCTGCCGCGTCATGCGCCCCGACGGTTCAACCCGCAACTCCTTCCCCTCGGGACACACCGCCACGGCCTTCATGACCGCCACGATGCTCCACAAGGAGTACGGACACCGCAGCCCCTGGTACAGCATCGGCGGATATGCCGTGGCCACGGCTATCGGCGTCACGCGACAGCTCAACAACCGACACTGGATGAGCGACATCATGGTCGGTGCCGGCATCGGTGTCCTGGCCACCGAATTCGGCTACTTTCTGGCCGATCTGATCTTCAAGGAGCGGGGATTGAACGTCTACGAGACCTTCTCGGTCCATGACCGCTACCGCCATCCGTCATTCCTGGGATTCGGAATCGGCATGACAACCGTTCCGGGGACCTATATCCCCTACGAAGGGCTTCGCATGCAGTTCCATTCCGGTCCCACGACCGGCGTACAGGGGGCGTGGTTCGCATCCCCCTATTGGGGAGTGGGAGGACGTCTGTCCTGTTCCAATCTGCGGATGGAGGTGAACAACGTCGCACAAAACGACAATTTCGAATGTGCCTCGGCCTATGTCGGTCCCTACTTCTCCTATCCCATATCGTTGCGGTGGCAGGTCGGAAGCAAGCTCCTCGGAGGATACGAATTCTATAAAAGTTGTGAAACGCATCTGGGGGATCTTCCGGCACGCAATGGCCTTGCCCTCGGAACCGGACTCTCGACCACCTATCTGGCCACACAGAATCTGGGTGTACGTTTTGCCATGGATTACGATCTGGCGCCCTCCATCTCCCGGTCCTCGAACAAACCGCTGCACAAGCTGACGCTCGGACTGGAGGTCTGCGCCGTTTTCTAAACCGATTCCGGAAGAAGGCAAAAAAAGGCCCGTCCCGGGAAGAGGACAGGCTTATCGGAAGGACTCAGAATCAACAGCTCTTACAAAAACGGCTCCTCAAGACCCGGCCCCCGGGATCGGATCGTGACGGGGTCCAACTTCACATAGTCGGGGATCACACTCCACGCATAGACCGAGACAATCTGTTCGTCGAGCGACCGCAAGCGGAGTTCCGACGACGTCCAGGCTTCAACCACATAGACACGTTTCCAGGGATTCCCGTCGGCGTAGACTCCCCGGAGCAACGTTCCCTGCTCCGAACTTTCCGTAAGGGTATAGGTTCCGGTATACGAAAGGTATCCGGCCGTCGACAGATCACCGACCGACTGATAAAGGGTGAAGCGGTTGTCCACCAACTGCAAAAAGACATGGCCGGCAATCGCCGTACCACCGTCCCAGGAGATCAGCTCCCACCCCTGGTCCACAGGCTCGGAACCACCCGCATCCTCTCCGCTCCGCTTCGAGCAGGAGACACTCCCCACAACCCACATCACTACGACACACAGTGCAAGATTCCATCGCATAGACAACCAGTTTTTTCGCAACAGCGCGGTTTGCAAAGTTAAAAATTGATCCGGGAAATCCAAAACCGCACGTCAAAAATCCGATTCCCGCTCCCGGCATCCGCACCTGTGGCACGGAAAATGCACCGCACGAGTATCTTTTGTCCACGAAGAGAGGCAGCCATGAAACCGCGATTATTGTTGATTCTGTCGTTATTCGTCGTCTCCGTCGGCGTACTCGTCTGGCTCTACGACGGCAAGGCCTTCCTGCCGCCGAGACACGGAAGATCGACCTGGCACGAGATCCTCGTCGACCTGGAGGCCTGCGGACGCCGCAAGCACCTCAAGGCCCGTCAATACGAACATTTTGCCGACATCGCCGCCGCCGAGAATCGAATCGGTGCCGCCCGTCTTTTCCGGGCCATCGCCTGCTCCGAGCACCTCCAGGAGGAGAATCTTGCCGCGGCCATCCGCCGATTGGGCGGGAATTACGCTCCGCCGCAGGAGATCGCACTTTACGGCGGTTCGACATCGAGGAACCTGGAACGCTGCATCGGAGTCGAACGACACCGCTTCGGGAAGCACACCGACGCCGAGATCCGGCGCGCGATGAGTCGCGGGAACCGTTATGCCGCCCGCCTGCAGATATGGGCCGCAGCGACGGATCTGCGTGAAATCATCCTGCTGGAGAATCTGAATGCCATCGGAGCTGAAGAGTTTGCCGTATGTCCCGTTTGCGGGAATCTCTATGAATCACAACATCTGGACCGCTACTGTCCGCACTGTCTGACCTCGGGCGAGGAGTTCATCCGGTTCGGGCCGGAGAACGCCGTCGGATCCGGGGACGAAAAAGCCGGACACGAAGCCTCGGAATCCTCTCCGCTCTCCGTATCCGGCATCTGATCGGGCCGGCGAGGCCCCGCCCGGGGCTACTCCTCCTCGGCCTCGGGTTCCTTCATCGTGTGGTAGACGTTCACCACATCGTCATCCTCCTCGAGGCGCTCGACGAGTTTCTCAACCGATTCGCGCCCCTCGGCATCGAGCTCCTTCGTGTCGGTCGGGATGCGTACCGACTCTCCCGAGACAATCTCGAATCCCTTGTCATCGAGCCACTTCTGGATGGCGCCGAACGACTCGTAGGGGGCATAGACCGTGATGCCGTCCTCCTCGGGGTAGAACTCGTCCACGCCCAGGTCGATCATCTCCAGCTCCAGCTCCTCGGGATCGGCACCCGGAGCCTTGAACTTGAAGACGCACTTGTGGTCGAAGAGGAAGCCCACCGAACCGCTGTTGCCCAGCGTACCGCCGCATTTGTTGAAGTGCATGCGGATGTTGGCCACCGTACGGTTGGTGTTGTCCGTGGCCGTCTCGACCAGGAAGGCGATTCCGTGAGGACCGTATCCCTCGTAGATGACCTCCTTGTAGTCGGCCGCATCCTTCTCCGTGGCACGTTTGATCGCACGCTCGATATTCTCCTTGGGCATGTTCTCCTCCTTGGCGTTCTGGATCAGAATACGCAGACGCGTATTGCCCGAAGGATCCGCTCCGGCGGCCTTCACGGCGATTTCGATCTCCTTACCCAGTTTGGTGAAGGTGCGGGCCATGTGCCCCCAACGCTTCAACTTCCGCGCTTTGCGGTATTCAAAGGCTCTTCCCATAAATGATGAATTTTTATTTTCGGATTTTTTCTTTCAGCGTACAAAGGTATAAAATTCAGAAAAAAAATGGAAGTGCCGCAAAAAATATTCCATACGATTCCACGCCTGCGGCGGGGATTCTCCCGAGAATTGTCTATTTTTGCAGCGGAAACCATCCCGCCGGGACCGAACCGGAGGCAAGACGCGGATCCGGACCGCCGCCCGGCGGCAAAACTTTGTCACACGAAAAAAGAAAATACCATGGAGATCAAAAGCCGTTTCGACCATTTCAATGTCAATGTCACCGACCTCGAACGTAGTCTGAAGTTCTACGACAAGGCCCTTGGACTCAAGGAGATCAGCCGCCAGAAGGCTGCCGACGGATCGTACGAGATCGTCTTCGTCGGCGACGGCGAGTCGTCGTTCAAGCTCGAGCTGACGTGGCTGCGCGACCACGCCGCAACACCCTATGAGCTGGGCGACAACGAGAGCCATCTCTGCGTGCGCGTGGCGGGCGATTACGACGCCGTACGCGAGTACCACCGCGCGATGGGCTGCCTGTGCTTCGAGAACCACGAGATGGGTCTCTACTTCATCAACGATCCCGACGACTACTGGATCGAGATCCTTCCGCTCCAAAAATAGGACGAACATGCAGAAGACCAGCGAAAAAAAGAACGCCCCCCTGCAGGAGGAGGTCGAACGCGCCGTGGAGGTGCTGCGCCGCGGCGGCATCATCCTCTACCCTACCGATACGGTCTGGGGCATCGGCTGCGACGCCACGAACGCCGAAGCCGTCGACCGCATCTGCCGGCTCAAACGCAGCGAAAACAAGAAGTCGATGCTCGTGCTGTGCGCCTCGGCCGACATGGTCGTGCGCTATGTCAACCGCGCTCCCGGCATCGCCTTCGAGGTGATGGAGATGGCCACCACGCCGCTGACGGCCATCCTGCCCGGCGCCGCGGGGCTGGCCCCGAACCTCATCCCCGAGGAGGGGACCCTCGGCGTAAGGATCCCCGACCACGAATTCTGCCAGCGCATGCTGCGCGCCCTGGGGCGGCCCGTGGTCTCGACCTCGGCCAACATCTCCGGAGAGCCGACGGCCGTCGGACTGCAGGACGTCACCCGTGAGATCATCGACGGCGTGGACTTCGTCGTCAATCCCCGTTTCGAAGGAAAACCTACCCGCAAGGCATCGTCGATCATCGCGTTCGGCGAGGGCGGCGAGGTGAAGATCATCCGCGAGTAAGATGGCACGCACCCTCGTTACACCGATTCAGAAACGCTTTTCGGACGTCGATCCCTTCCAGCACGTGAACAACGTCTCGCAGCAGATGTACTTCGACGTCGGCAAGATGGAGTATTACGACCAGGTGCTCGGCGGCGCCGGCGCCCTGCTGGGCGATCTGCGCATCGTCACCGTCTCGACCTCGACCTCCTACATGGGTCAGGTGCGCATGACCGATCCGGTGCGCATCACCACCACCTGCGAGCGGGTCGGCAACAAGAGCCTCACCCTCTACCAGCAGCTGCTCGTCGGCGACGAGGTGCGCAGCGAAAGCCGCTCGGTGATGGTCGTCTTCGACTTTCCGAATCAGTGCTCGCGTCCCGTTCCCGACGCATGGCGGGAGCGGCTGACGGCCGAATAGAGCGGCAGCCGCCCGTCGCTGCGCAGCGGCGGCAGATCCGGATGCCGCGGCAACGGCTTCCCGGCGCCGGGCGGAGGCGGAACGGAGAGGGGACTCCCCGCGGTGGCGGGCGCTACCGCCGTCGAAGCAGTTGAATTCTGTC
>CALUKK010000139.1 GCA_944321205.1 uncultured Alistipes sp. | reverse complement strand
CCGCCAATGGGCAGCGCCGTCGGGCCGACCCATTGCTGCGCCGGCGTCGGCTCCTCAACGGTGAAACTGTCCGAGAGTTTCACAACTTCACTGTTCCAGGTCGCATAGGTAATCGACGAGGTCAACTCTACCCGCGAAAGACTCCCCGTCTCCACGGTCGTCTCCAACCGATACTGTCCATTCGCCTCAAGACGCCCCTCCGGAGAACTCGTATAGTCCGTGCCGTTCACATTGTAGGTCAACGACAGGCTCGATGCGTCTCCGGCCGTCGGCATCACTATGGCATTTCCCGTAAACTGTCCTTCACCGTTCTTGGTGAGAATCAGGCTCTTCGAAACATAGGCCGATGCGCTTTGTGAAGGATTTCCCTCGAGATCCACCTGATCATACATGTTCCCGACCGTCAACGTGATACTCTCGGCATCCACATTCTCCAGACCGTTGACCGTCACCTCAAGCGACGCCACAACCCGTCGGAGTTCCAACGATGCCGCAGCCCCCTGCTCGCCGACCATCACCGCTCCGGAATTCCCGACCAACAACTCGGGTATCTGAGACGACATGTCGGCAATCCGGATCCGGGCTTCGCTCGCAACATTCGAGGTCTCGAACCCCGTAAAGATCAGGTTCGACTCGTCATTTGCCGCCGTCGCATAGACCGTATATTCTCCCGGTTCCACGGAGAAGGCCCCCAGGCCCGATGCATCCGAAGACTGTTTGCTCGCTGCAATCGCTCCTCCCTGAATCAAAAGAGCCCGGTGAGCATAGGATGCCTCGGAACCATCCTCAGATCGGGTTTCGAGGACCAACTGCGGAGTGTCGTCTGAAACGCGGGCTTCCGGGATCTCCTCCCCCGAAGTGGTACAGCCCGCCAGCGCCATGCCCGACACGACGATCGCGGCAAGCACAAAAATGGATTCTCTTTTCATAGTTTTAAAGTGAGTTTGGTTGATTGTTTTACTTATCGTCATTCGAATGTGATCTCCCGCACATAAGAGTTAACCTCCAGATCCGGGCCCGTACCGTCGACCACCCGGGAACCGTTGACCGTAAAGTTCGAGACCCTGACCCCTTCGATGGTCTGCGTGTCGCTGAGGCCCCGGATCCGGCTTCGGGTAAATTGGGTACCGGTGCAGACGATGTTGCGGAGCGTAATATCCCGGGCCCACCGCCCGTAAAGATTGTCATAGGCCCAGGCGTTGGCATACTGGATGCAGAGCGGTTTCCCGCCCCGAATCTCCTCGATCCGGATATTTTCGAAGGAGATCTGTTCGAACATCCCGTCGTCGGCCACCATCACAGACATCGCCCCCGGATAAACCTCATCATCCTGACGGTTCTCCAGAACGATGTTGTCATGAAAACGAATGTTGCGGAAGGAGATGCCCCGTGACTCGGGTCCAACCACCATGTTGTGGGCCTTGTCGGCCCAGAATACACAATGGCGGATCTCATAGTCGTAGACATCGAACTTCTCCTGCGGAAGATAGTAAACCGTCCAGATCGATGCATCGGTGAACGACCCGTCCGAGGCCGTATGGGCCGTGACATAATCGCTCTTTGCATTGAAGGCCTTGATGGCGATGTTGTCGTCGTAGTTCCGCTGGAAGGTATTCTCCACCAACACATCCCGACAGCACACGAAATCCATGCCGTCGGAATTCATGATCCAGCCGATCTGTTTGACGTTATCGATATGCACCCCCGTGCTTCCGACGATCTTAAGCGTCCAGTTCGGCGTATCCCGCAGCAGAATTCCCTCCACGGAAAACCCGTCACAATCAAAGGTTTCGATCTGGGGCTGACGTCCCTCCCCGTGATTCTCCTTCGACGAGCAAAGAATGCCGCGACCCCGGATCGTGAGATTCCGGCAACCCTTGGCATAGATACTCCCGTAGACCAAGGCGCCTTCAGCCAGATAGATCGTCTGGTTATCCCGATAGAGGATCTCCTTGCGCCCCATGTTGTGGATGCCCGGACCGAAGTATGTCACATTCGAGCCCGTCGGAACCGAAACATCGGGCTGATCCGGAAAGAGAAAGAGATTTCCCATTCTGTCTCCGTCGAACTCCACCGAAACCTTCTCCGAAGCCTCCGACAACTCGAATTCCACACTGTTGCTTGTCTGCATCGTCGGAACGATCCCATAAGAGTCCGGACGGATTTCAACCCTCGAAAAATCCCGGTCACAACGCGTGACCCGTACCCGCACCGGTGCGGCAAACGAGTCGGTGAACATTGCAAAGCCCATGTCATGCTGCGTGTACCCCGACTCGGGGTTGGCGGCATAATCCGAGACCTTCGCATTATGGACAAAGATCTCCTCCCAGGCTCCGTTCCGGAAAAGCTCCACCTTGTAGTTTCCGTTGGACGGGCGATCATCCAGCAACGGAAGCGACGAATCTCCGATCGTCGTTTCGGCATCCCACGGAACATAGCGGATCACCGGCGTGAGCTTCACATCGGTTTCGTCATTGAAGCGTCCCGACACCGTAAGTTGATATTTGCGATTGGCCTCGATACGGGTCTCATGCGTGGAGAGATACTCCCGGCCGTTGATCATAAAGCGGAATGTCACACCTGCAGCCGACATGTCCGTCGGCAGAACAATAGCCGCACCGACATAATGACCGTTCTCATCCCGTGTCAACGGAATCGTTCTGGAAGAGAATTCCGAACTACTGTTCGACGGCGTGCCGTCCCAACCGATTCGGTCGTACATGCCATCGAGACTCATCGTCAACTCCCCGACAGCAAGCGCCTCCAGTCCGACCACCGTCACGGAAAGATGCGCCACAACCCGTTGCAAAGCAATCGGAACACGGTTGGAAGAGCCCTTTGTCTCGAAATCCACGGCGTTCCCGACCAGCAGGTCGGGAATCGGTGCCGTCAGGTCCGCAATACGAAGAGCATAATCCGTAAGCGACACCCCTTCGGAGGGACTCGGGAAAATCAGATTCTGTTCGTCGGAAGCCGCAACAGCCAACAGTCCGTAGCTCCCGGGCTCCACGCGGAACGGCTCGAGTGCCGATGCCCCGGCTCCCGAAACGCTGGCGGAAATCAACCCCTCACGGATCAGAAATACCCGATGCGCATAAGATGCCTCGACCGGAGAGGAGGACGCTACACGCGGCACGACATGAACCAGGCCTGACCCGGAACCCGCAGACTCCGTCTCAACACCCGGATCGGAACATCCCGCAACCAGCAAAAATACGCCCCACAAGACTTTTATCTTCATCTGTCGTCCCATAAGATTCATCATTCGAAGGTAACATTCCGAACATATTCATTGATTTCCAGTGCCGGGTCGGCTCCATCGGCAATCCGGCGGCCGTTGACCGTGAAGTTCGAGATCTTCACGCCATCGATCGTCTGCCGCGCATTACGCCCGCGAATCCAGCTCGGAGTGGCTTGTGTCCCGACACAGGAGATGTTTCGCAACGTTATGTTCCGGGCACCTCGCCCATAGAGATTTTCAAAGGCCCACACATTGGTGAAATGGATGCAAAGCGGTTTCCCGCCCCGAATCTCCTCGATCCGGATATCTTCGAAGGTGATGTTCTCGAACTCCCCGTCATCGGCAACCATCACCGCCATCGCTCCGGGATAGATTCCGTCGTCCTGACGATTCTCCAGCACGATATTCCGACAGAAGCGAATGTCTCGGAACGAATTGCCCCGAGCTTCCGGCCCGACCAGCATGTTATGTGCCTTGTCGGCCCAGAAAACGCAATTCCGGATCTCGTAGTCACAAACATCGAACTCCCGAAGCCCGGCAACCATCCAGATCCCGCCATCGGCATACGTCCCATCGGGATTCGTATGTGCCGCAATATACTCCGGACGGGCATTGAAGGCCTTGATTGTCACGTTGTCGTCATAGTTGCGCTGAAAGGTGTTCTCCACCAGCACCCGCCGACAACAGAGGAAATCCATGCCATCGGAATTCATGATCCACCCGATCTGCTTGATATTGTCGATATGCACGCCCGTACAGCCGACGATTTTCAGCGTCCAGTTCGGCGTATCGCGCAACAGGATCCCTTCGATTTTGAGGTTGTCGCAATTCCGGAACTCCATCTGCGGACGACGCCCCTCCCCGTGATTCTCCTGCGAGGAGCAGAAGATTCCACGGCCCCGAATCGTCAGATCCGCGGCATTCTCCGCCTCGATACGCCCCAACACCACGGCATCCTCATCCAGATAAAGAGTCCGTCCCCGTTCGTTGGCAATGCGGATCACACCCGCATGGTGAACGCCCGGGCCGAAAAAGGTTACATTCGCACCCATCGGTATCACCGTGTCGGGGAGATCGGGAAAGAGAAACAGATTCTCCATCCTGTCCCCGTCGAACTCGACCGAAACCTTCTTCGAGGCATCGGGCAACAGAAACTCGATCGTGTCCGAAGAGACCCGTCTCGGTACAATCCCGTAAGAGCCCGGCCGGATCTCAACCCGGGAAAAGGCCCGCCCACAACGCGTCACACGAACCGGAAGAGGTTCGGTAAACGATGCGGTAAACATCGCAAAACCCATCGTATATTGCGTATAACCCGCATCAGGATTACCGGCATAATCCGAAACCCGCGCACTGCGCACGGCTACACGACTCCAGACTCCGTCCCGAAAGATCTCGACCCGATAGTCCGTATTCTCGGGCAGTACGTCCCACTCCGCCCCCCGGCCCACCCCGGGAAAAAGAAGTGACACCACCAACCCAAACCCGCAAAGAATCGATTCCAGCCTCATCCGTTCACTCGCTTTTGAATCCATATTTGGTCAGCAGAGTCTTCGCCTCGGACTCGCTTAACTCTTTCCCGGTCAGAATCCGCAACAGCGCACAATTGATCCGATAGATGCCATACTCCATGTCGATAAATCCGAATCCGCCGTCCAGACACTCCCAAAGCGTCCATGGAATCTCGTTTGTCTCCAAGGCTGTTACCAGATCCGCAAACCACTGCAGACGCATCGACTCCGGAACACGCTTGCTGCAACCGAACTCCCCGCAATGAACCATACGTCCGATATTACGGCCATCGGCTGCGGCCTGCGTAATCTCTCCCAGAATCCGGGCGGCATTGTAGGTCGTCGTATGGTTGGAGGCATACTGCGGATAATCGAGCGCATCCTGAGCCGATGGCATAACCAGACCCGGGTAGTTGATTCCTCCCTGATAATCACTGAAAGAGAGCATCTTGTAGTGAGAAAGCAGCATCGGAAGATAGTAATGAAACGACACCAGGGCATTGGGATCCCCTTCCGCAATCCGGGCATAGCGAATATAGGTCGGATCCTGCCAGCTCATCGCCGGAACCAGGACGATCCGCTCCGGATCCTGCTCGCGGATCGCCGTCAGCACCTCCGTTTGGAGCTGATTCCAGGCACTGGCATCCGACGTCCCGTCGTGGGGCTCGTTCAACAGTTCGAAAGCCAGATGATCCAGACTGTGTCCCCGGAATTCTGCCGTCAACCGCCGCCAGAGATCGACAAAATGGGCCCGGAACTCCGGATAGGCCGGATCATAAAGCTCCTCTTCCCGATAACTGTCCGTTCCCTGGCGGGGTGCCAGCGTGTGCATGTCCAGAATCGCATACATCTCATTCTGCTCGCACCACGTAAAGAGTTCGTGCAATTTATCAACGGCCTTGGCATTGAAACTTCCATCCTCGTTGAATACGCATCGCTCCTCAATCGGAACCCGGAAATGGTCGAATCCCAACTCCTTCCACATCGGAAAGTGCGACAATGTCACATATTCCAACCAGTCCCGATCGGCCTCCGTCATCCAGTAGGCCAGGTTCACACCCCGATGGAAACGGAATCCCGACAGATGATCCGCCACCGGCAACGGATTGACCTCCGCAACCAGTTTATAAACATAAGTCTCCCGACCCTTGTAAAGCGTGATCGTCTCTCCTCCGGCCACATCGAAATGCTCCTGTGCCTTCAACATCTCATACCCTTCGGATGTGCGGATCTCCAGCGCCACGTCCGACAACAACTCGGACGGATATTCCGAAGCATAAATGGTGTGGATCGGAAAACGAACCTCTCGCGTCTGTTGATCGATCCGGGCATCGATCCTCTCTCCCCGGAACTGCATGGAAACTCCCAACAAGGGCGTTTCATTGGTCGCCGTAAGCATATAGGTCACATCTCCGGAGCCCGAACGGACCGTCACCGCATATGCCTGCGTCAGATCCAGCGTCACCTCCGACGTTGCGGGACGAACCAGCACATAACCCGGATTCAACTGAATGGTCAATGCCACGTCATTCAGAGTCTGTCGCTTAAAGAACGTCAATCCGATTGTTCTCGTCGCGTCATCGACCTGCGCAGAGATCGTCGTACCTGTCCCGTCCGCAGCCGTTACCAGGGCAAAAGGCCGGCCCGCAAACAGTTCATCCACCTCCGCCGACCCGGTGCATCCCGCCATACAGAACACACTCAAAAGCCATATCGGATATTTCCAACTCTTCTTCATCGTTTGTCTCTTTTTTGTATTGTCACTCGGTCTCGGGATCGATCAACGCCCGCACGATCTCGAAGAATTCGATCTCCGCAAGGGCAAAATAAGGCTGATAGGTATCCGTGCCCTGGACCACCTCGAATTTAATCCGTGATACCGGTTCTTCACTCAGTATCGTCTCCGACGTATACGAGGAGCCCGGATCACTCGGCAGATTCTCCAGATGCGAGAGCAACTTCCAGGTCGTACCGTCCTGCCCGCCGTAGATATTCACGACCTGAGGCAACGATCCGCCACGCTTCCGATTCCAGTACTGGAACTTCAAGGCCGAAACCTCCTGCCGCAAATCAAAAGTCACGTAATGATAACCCGAAGGCTTCAACTCCGGATAGGTATATTCATCCCAGAAACTCTGAAAATAGGTATCCGGATCCCCATCGATCAACTGGGCCAAAGGTCCTTCGCTCGGTTCCTGGGCATTGGTCCCCAACTGTTCGACCGTCAGCGTGATGGGATTCTCGGCAACTACCACATAATACGACTCCGCTTTCAGACACTGCTGCTCGATATACACCGGCTGACCCGGACGCTCCTGCATGTCGTAGGCCGTAAACGTAAAACGATACTTGCCATAACGGTTCAAAAGACCGTCAATATAAAGCGTATTCGTATAGCGGCTGCACAACTCCGTAACCGTCGTCTGTGTACCGAAATCGTAATACGAAACCTCGGCATAGAGAAATCCTCGCTCCTCGACAGGCGTCCAGCTCAACCGAATGGCACCCGACAACGCCTCGGCACGAAGCCCGCCAACAACCAGCGGCGTCATCCCGGGATCCTCCTCCCGACACGACAGACAAAATCCGCAAAACGCTAATAACCAAACAATTCTGGCAATATTTTTCATGATGTTCGATCTCTTTTTCAATGAATGGTTCAATAGCCCGGATTCTGCACGAACTTCCGCTCGTTCTTGTTGATGTCATCCTTGGGTATCGGCATCAGATAGTGCATCGGCGTGGAAAACTTGCGTTGTACGACCACCTCGGTTATCTGGAAGAATTCCGCATCGGTCGCTCCGTTGTAGTTCATCCCCTTGGGTCGTACATTGAAATACTTGTCACCCTCCTTCCAGCGGCGCACATCCCAGAAACGATGCCCCTCCAGGTAGAGTTCCACCGTACGCTCCTGATGCGTCATGCGGAGCATGGCCGCCTGATCCAACGTCAGCCCCGCCTTCCGGAAGGCCTCGTCGACCGAAACCAGACCCGCCCGCTCGCGAACCGGACGCAGCGCTTCAACGGACTCTTCGATCCGACCCAGATTCGCATACGCCTCCGCAAGATTCAAATACAACTCCGCCATGCGGATCACCGGCCACGGATAATGCGGCGCCGCCACATCCTCCTGAATGTTGTTGTATAATGGTGAGCAGCCCTTTTTGTTCAAGTATCCCGTCGGGGTATAGTTCGTCGTACGCTCCTTGATGCCGAAGAGATCGTTCTTGCGGAACTGCGTCTTCACGATCGGGGCATTCTCGTCCGTCTCATCCCGGCGCAAAACCTCGTAATAACCGTTCTGGAACGCCACCCACGCATAAAAACGAGGCTCCCGGCCGATATTCAGATTCATCGTCACGCCGTCACACACGTCATTGTGGTACTCCCCATAGCGATAACGTCCCGCGTAATCGTATTCCGGATCCAGATCGATCGGCAAACCGTTCTTCGTATAAAACATCTCGACCATTGTCAACGTCACCCCGACACCGTTGCCCGATGATGGTCCCACGCGATAGGGGGTGGACTTATATTGCAGTCCATAGTGCCCTTCCAACCGCGTGTCGGCCCACAGAACCTCCTTCGAGGTACTGTAATCGATGAAATTCAACCGCAAAACCCGATGTGTCGGATCCGTGGGCTGCGAGAACTTCGAGGTTCCGATCGGGCTCTCCGTATAAAGTTTGTATCCGGCGGCCGTCGCAACCGAAATCGCCTCCTCGGCCGCAGCGGCTGCCCGCTCCCACTTCTCCGCCGAATAACTCTGACTGATCAGATGTCGTCCGTCCACCTTGCTGACAAAATCCGCATAATATTCACTGTTGCCGTTGAAGAGCGGAGAGGCCGCATATAGCCACAACCGGGATTTCAAGGCCTTGGCCGCCACACTCGTGGCTCGCCCGTATGCCGTGGAGATCTGCTCCGCGGGCAACAACGCCGCCGCTTCGTCAAACAGATTCGAGATCCACTCCACGCAGACATCGTAACTCTCACGCTCGGGAAAATCCGACTTGTCCATGTCAATGGGCAGAACCCTCTCGATCAACGGAATAGGACCATAGTTCTTCAACAACAGAAAGTGATAGTAGGCTATCAGGAACTTCGCCTCCCCCTTATAGGTTCGCAGGTTCGTGTCCGTCATGTTCGGCACGTTGTCGATGTTCTCCAGCAGCAGATAGCACCGCCGTATGCCGCCGAAAAGCGTATTCCAATAGGAGATGACCGGATCGCTGGCATTGTAGTTCCCCTTCGGAAAGTTGGCGAACGTCTCGTGTTCCCACGGCGTCACCACCTCGTCGGCCGTCAACAGATCCAATGAAGCCGTTTCATGGCGGGGATCCGGAAGAAACGAGTAACACGAATAGAGATAACGTTCGGCCATCGTCGGATTCTGAAAGGCATCCTTCTCCTCCGGAGTCTCGTCCGGAACCACGTCCAGATAACTGCACGACACCGAAAAAAGAACCAACATCAGGGTCCAAAGCGCATTTCGCAGATATGTTTTCATAATTGTCCTATTTTCCGTCCTTTACAATGTCATCTGAATACCGACGTTGAAAACTCGTTGCGTCGGATATTTCAGTCCAGAACCGCCGCCCTGCTCCGGATCCCAGAGCTTGAATCGCGAAAAGGTCAACAGATTCGATCCGCTGATATAGATGCGCATCTTCTTGTAGGTATAGCCGATCTCGGCATTCTTCAACTTCAGAAACGACGCGTCCCGAAGCCAATAGGTCGACGCCACCGTATTGTTGCCGTACTCCTCGACACTCAGTCGAGGATAGGCGGCATGAATGTTCGGATGGCTCTCGCTCCAATAGTCGTCGGCTACGAACTGCATCACGTTCCGCTTGACGTTATTGTTGATACCGAACGGATGGAAACCACTCATCACCAACGACGTATGGGCCGTTCCCTGGAAGAAGAGCGAAAAGTCAAAACCTTTCCACTGCGCCGAAAAACCAAATCCGTAAACCATCTCCGGAACCTCCGGATAACCCGCATAGATCCGGTCATTCGAATTGATGACATTGTCGTAGGATCCGCTCGCATCTGCCTGGTTCACGTATTTGATATCGCCGGCCATGATCGTGCCGCCCAGAAGCTGTTCCGGACTGTACTTCACCTCGTTGTCGTCGATGAACAACCGCTGGGCCTCGTATAACAGAAACGAATTGACGGAATGACCCACGCGTGAAAGATTCGGATATTGCAGAAAATCCGGTTCATCCTGTTCAAGCACCGTGTTGCGGGCAAAGGTAAAGGTCCCCTTCACCGAAAGAAAGAAATCCTTGCCGATCCGTTGCGTATAATCCATCGAAAGATCCAGTCCCCGGTTCTTCACCTTGCCCAGATTGCCGTAGACCTTCGTCGAAGAGGTCCCCAGAAAGGCCGGGATCGTCCCCCGCTCCAGAAAAATCCCGCTTCGGATCTCCCGGAAAAAATCGGCAACGAGATTCAACCGGTTCCAGAACTGAAAGTCTACTCCCACGTTGAGCTTACGGCCCGTCTCCCAGGTAATGTTCGCATTCTCGAAGCGGTTGTAAACCGGACCGCTCAACGTATACTCGCCATCGTAACCCGTCGTATAATCGGCTCCCGACAACGAAAGATCCGACATGTACATGAAACGGGTATCCTCGCCGTCGTTGCCCACAAGTCCGTAAGAACCCCTCAACTTGAGATACGATACAACCTTCTTGAGCGAACTCCAATACTTCTCCTGGCTGACCACGTATCCCACGGCTACCGACGGGAAAAAGCCGAAACGACGCCCTTTGGCAAAATTCTCGGACCCGTTGTATCCGAAATTGGCTTCGAGCAAATAGCGATTGTCGTATCCGTAGGTCAAACGGCCCGCAATGCCCTGCTTCCGCTTGGGCAAGGAGGCAAACAGCGTCCCCGGATTGCTGATAGCCGTCTCCTCCTGGTTGTAAACCAGCATGGCACTTACGTTGTGCCGACCGAAATCCCGGTTGTAGTTGATCATTCCCTGGATATAGATCTTCCGGTCGCCCTCGCTTCCGCTGCTCGTCGACAGGGTTGTACTCTGCTCATTGCCCCGGATCTCAAGATCGTACGTCTCGCCATCCTCCCCCTCGTGCGTCCCCGCAATCTCGTAGGAGTTGTATCCGGCCGACCGTGACGTCTGCGTGTAGGAGTAGTTCTTGAAGGAGATCAGGGCCGAAGCCGTAAGTCCCTCCGTGATGAAATCAAAATTCTGATCCAGACTCAGATTGGCGTTCAGCACACTCTGAAACTCATCCTTGTAACCCGTCACCATCTCCGCAACGGGATTCTTCACCATCGCCTTCCCGCCCCATCGGATATGATTCACCGTCGGATCGTCCGGAAACGTGATCGGCATGTCCGCCGGATTGCCGTTCATGATCATCCCGAAAATATCCTCGCTCGCCTTCACCGGACCGTGGCTGTCCCGAAGCTGCGTGTTGATCTTCAATGAGACCTTCGTCGTTCGGGTCAGATTGACGTTGACGTTGTTCTGAAAGGCATAACGCCACACCGAATAGTTATTGTTGTACGAAAAATAGTCCTTGCTCAGGCTCTTCAGCATTCCCTCCTCGTGACGAACCGTCGCACTCATGAAGTAATCCACTCGCGAACTGCCCCCTCGGATGTTGAAATTGAAGTTCTCGTTCACCGCCAGATTCTTGAACATCTCGTCGTACCAGTTCACATCCGGATAGATATACGGATTACGATGAGCCCGCGTACCGTCGATCTTCGCCTGCGTGTAGGGGATCTGTCCCGTACCGCGCGTCAGAACCGATTCATTGTACATCTGCATGTAGGTTACGGCATCCACCGTCTCCGGTCGGCTCGTCGGCATGGACAACGCCGTCTCAAAACGGAAGTTCACGATCGGTTTGTCCAGATTCTTTCCACTCTTCGTCGTGACGATCATCACACCGTTCGCACCTCGCGATCCGTAAAGCGCCGTAGCCGTCGCATCCTTCAAAACCGAAAAACTCTCGATAATCTCCGGATCCAGACCGTTCAGTTCGTTGGCGTCGATGGCCACGCCGTCAAGGATGATCAGCGGATCGGTCGCCGACCCGAAAGTGGAGATACCCCGAATCCAGAAGTCGGCCTGATCGGCTCCCGGCTGTCCGTTGCGCTGCACGGCAATCACTCCGGCCAGACGCCCCGCAAATCCTGTCGAAAGACTCGACGACGGCATGCGAAGATCCGACGGCGCGATGGATTGGACGGAGCTCACCAGCATGCCCTTCTTCTGCTGTCCATAGCCTACCACCACAACCTCGTCCAGGGCGTTGGCATCTCCTTCCAGGGCGATGTGAAGCGAGGTCTCGTTCCGCCGGACCGTCACCTCCTGACTCCGATACCCGACATAGGAGATGATCAATGTCCGTTGAGATGCCGGCAGATTGAGCATAAAGGATCCATTCAGATCCGTCGAAGTCCCGAGGGTCGTTCCCTTCACCTGAACGGTGGCTCCTATCAACGGATCACCGGTTGCCGCATCGGTAATGAGGCCCGAAATCCGCTCGGACACACCCTGGGCCGACAGAACTCCGATCTGGAACCCCCCAGACAAGATAGTGGCGACAAACAGAAATATCCGGGCTCTGCGTAAAATTTGATCTCTGAAACTTTTCATGATACTACGATTTCATTTCGGGCCCTACAATCGAAAATGGAGGAACGAAAGCTCCTCACGGCAGTCATTACATAAAAGGAATAAACGTCTCTTCATATACATAGATTCATTCGGTTGACAAAATGGTTTTCCTGGCCGGATGGCGATGTAAAATTCGGAATGGATCACGCAAAAAAAGTCGAATTTTTACCGAAAAAACGCTCCTGAGGAAAAACCCGGATTTTTTTATTGGATTTTTTTGGATATCAATAACTTATTATCTACTTTTGAACACTTTTCCACTTCAAATCCATGAAAAGATCTTTCGTAACGGCTCTTTGCTGCCTCGTTTCACTCGGCGTCTTTGCGGAGCGGGAATCCACGACTACGGTCATCGTACAGGTATCGGACCCGCAGATGGGTTTCTATACCGACAACCGCGACATGATCTACGAAACCGATGCCTTGTCACGAATCGTGGAGGCGATCAACCGGCTGCATCCCGACGCCGTCGTCTTCACGGGAGACTATGTCCACGAGGCGGACAACGATCGGCAATGGACCGAGTTTCTGCGGATCGTCGCACTTCTCGACACCCGAATCCGCACGGCCTACATTCCGGGCAATCACGACGTGAGAATCGCCAACGGAACCGTCGATACGACACCGTATGAGAAACACCTGGGGAACGATCGTTTCTGTTTCCGGTTGAACGGAGTTCTGCTGACCGGAATCAACTCCGTCTATCTGAAAGATGAAACCGCCAATCCCTCGCTTGTCGAGCAACAGTTCCGGTGGCTCGAAAAAAAACTCGCCTCCAAACGGAAACACGAAGTCTCGATCCTCTTTACGCACCATCCCTTTTTCCTGGAGCGGATCGAAGAGCCCGCAGGATACTCGACACTCGCTCCGGATGTTCGGCAACGCTGTTTCCATCTCTTTGAGAAATACAATGTGGACGCTCTCTTCTCGGGACATCTGCACGACAACGCCGAAGCTGCGTATCGGGGCATTCCGACGATCGTGACCGGCCCCGCCGGACGGCCTCTTGGCGCGGCCCGATCCGGCGTACGGATCATCTCGATCCGAAACGGCGAAATCCGACATCGCTACTTCCCGATCGATGCGTTGCCTTCCGATCGGAAAGACCTCGAATAACCGAAGAATCCGGCCATTGCAGCCGGATTCCCGTCCTTATAACGTAAAGACCATGGCTATCGGATAGTGATCCGAGATATAGGGAGCTCCGTAATTACCGTCCAGGGTGGCAAAACGCCGGCAGTGAATCCCTCCCCGGAAAAAGAGATGATCCAGAATGATCGTATCGGGAGCCGTTCCGAAGCCGTTGAAGGTTCCTTTGGAGTCGCTCTCGGCGGCCTTGTCCCGCGCCGGCTTCATCCACCGGACAATCGGCCGGAAAACCGGACTGTCCGCCGGAGCATTGAGATCTCCGCCCAGAATCACGGCGGCCCGGGACCCGGCAATCTCCCGGATCTTCGAGACAATCAGCTTCACACTCTCTTCCCGAGCCTGTTTTCCCTGATGGTCCAGATGCGTATTGAAATAAAAGAATCTTTTCCCCGAGGAGCGTTCCTGCAATTCAACCCAGGTCACCGTCCGATTACATGCCGCATCCCAACCCCGCGACACCTGTTCCGGGGTCTGGCTGAGCCAGAAAGTTCCGCTCGCCAGCAAATCGAAACGTTCCCGCAGATAAAATACTGCCATCGTCTCGCCGCCCTCGGCTCCTCCGTCCCGGTCCTCTCCGACCCGGGCATACTGCGGACATTCGGAATCAAGATAATACAATTGTTCCTGCATCGCCTCCTGCACGCCCAACACATCGGGAGCCTCCCGACGAAGCATCTCCACAGTGGCCGAACGGCGGTTCCGCCAGCTGTTGTCCCCATCCCGACCCCAAGCCGTCCGGATATTGAACGATATCAATTTGAAACTTCCCGGCGCAGATACGGCCTGAACCGGAATCATCGGACACAATGTCCACAGCAAACCTAAAAACAATACGATCCTTTTCATTGCTTCATCCTTTCGTTATCAACTCGATAAACTCTTCCTTCCGTTTTTATGTGCAAACTTTTCCAGGGCGCAGGCAACACGGAGTTCCGTTGTTCGAGACCTTCCGCGGTGATCTCCAGACCTCCGAAGCCGAACAGCACGGCCTGCAGCATTCCTCCTGCTCCCGTCATGAAATAGGGATTGCCGCTGGTTGCCGTCTCGGCAAAAACCCCGAAAGGCGGACGCAGATTCGGAAGATAGGACCTCCGGAAAAACTCCGCAGCCTTCGACGCCATCCCCAATCGGGCATACTGAACGGCAAAAACCGACCAACTCATTGCCGGTCCATGTTGCGGATCGATCCGGGATTCATAGTAGGCCAGATCCCGCATGAGAGACTCCCGATCGGTCACAAGGCCCAACGGATAACCCAACAAATTGACATCGGCCTGTTTGATCCGCTCACCGCCATAATCCGCATGTTCGCGTGTCACACCATTCTCGAAGCGCAGAATCCGAAGTCCCGCGGCGATCTCCCGCCACAATGGATCTCCCGGCTCTCCACATACCGATGCAGCCGCAGCCGCATATTCCAGTGCACGACGTGCCGCACCGTTGGTAAAGGCATTGTCCATAACACCGACGGCATATTCGTTCGCCCCGATCACGTTGCGAATCGAGTAGCTGCCGTCATCATTCCGCGAAACCCGGTCACACCAGAATCGCGCAACCTCCCGCATCAAGGGGAAACCCTCCCGACGCAGCCACTCCAGATCCCGGGTCACACAGTAATAATTCCAGCAGGCTATGGCAATATCGGCCGTGATATGGTGTTCGAGCGGTCCGGTCAAGGCAAATGTCGGAGTGGACTCCTCACCCCGGTTGTCACCCTCCCAGGGATACATTGCCCCCCGATAACCATGCAAATAGGCCCGACGGCGTGCTGCGGCAAGCCCGTCGATTCGGTAGTCGAGCATCTGACGAGCCAGTTCGGGCTGCAATACCAGCAGGGCCGGATACATCCAGATCTCCGAATCCCAAAATATATGACCATTGTAAAATCCCCTGGCCGAAAGACCCATCGGAGGGATACTCCGCCGACTGCCTTCCCGGATCGAACCATAGAGATTGAACAAGGCAAAACGAACGTTCCTCTGCGCTTCGGGATCTCCCTCGATCTCGATATCTCCCCGCCACAAGCGGCTCCAGAGATGTTCATGAGCCTCGACAAGCCGGGAGATTCCCTCCCGAGAAGCGTAAATGACCTGTCGTTCCGATTCGTTCCACGGATCGGCAAAGGCTGACGTCGTACAGACGACACCCACAAGCGCGAACGTGGCTTGCTGCCCCTGCCGCAGAAGGATCCGGACCCGATCCGGAGCCGTCATTTCAACCCCTTCGTTGCAAAGAAACGTCGAACTGGATACGATCCAGTCGCTCGAGTTGTTGTAACTTCCCGAACTGCGCTGCAGAAGAAGCCGACTGCCATCATCACAGACTACGGTCCGGGATTCCCGCAGCGTATCGGCCAAGTCTGTCGGAAGTACATGGCGATTCGTCAAGGAGATCTCCACCTTCCGATGCGCCGTGACCTCCACCTCGGTCATCAAGGCATATGGCATGTTGCGCAGGGCCCGGACTCGGCAAACCAGAGAAACACCATCCAACCGATAACGGGATTCATGCACCGCACGCCGCATGTCGATCCGTTGATCGACCGGACGCATTGCCGAGGGAGCAACGCCTCTTCCGTCGATGGTTATCGACAAACCCGACGGATTGATTCCCTCCAGAATCCGGGCTACACCGTTCCTCGAACCCGATTCATAGGCTCCGCCCAAAATCACGGCCCCCTGCGAGAAGAGTTCCCGATTCACCGTCACACCGAGTTCACCGTTCGCCACGGCCGCGGCGTAATAGGCGGGGAGAGTATCCCGGGCGACAATCACCCATTCTTCGTTCTGTGCCGCAATCCGCCACGGAACAAGCAGCAACAGTCCGAATCCCAAAATACGTTTCATCAAAATATCTCTTTTTTCATGCATACACGATGACCGGCGCACCCGGTTCGTCTCCGGAAACCCGGCTCAAACCTTTAAAAAGGTCTTTTTCCGATAAAGGAAATAGAGAAACAGCCAACAAAGGATCACATAACCACTGTCATAGATCACATTTCCCAGGGCTTCGCCGCATTTCGAGGCCAGGCCTCCGACAAAAAAATCCGAGGCATACCGCAGTGGAACAATCTGCTGGGCCAGATAAATCGTAATGGAATTCAATCCGATGACCCGGAAGAAGAGAGTCCAACGACGATACCCGCGCACATCGATCAAATAGTAAAAAAGCGCGAAAAGACCCAGCGAGTAACCGCCAACCACACAAGTAAACGAACTGCTCCACAACATCTTGTTGACGGGTACCGCAAAACTCCACAACCACCCGACAACAACAAGCAGCACAGCGGCGAATGCCATCCACCGGGTCTTTTCCGTTGCGGACAGTCCTTCTCCGTTTTCCGCAAGCAGAAACTCCCCGGTAAACATACCCAACATCGCGGTCACGACTGCCGGGAACGTTCCCAACAGCCCCTCGGGATCGAATGTTCCGTAAATCAACCGTCCAGGCAGCCATTGCCGGTCGATCCAACCGGCCAGACACCCCTCCAGAGACAACGCTTCGGCTCCCGGAGGCGCATCGGGTGCCGGGACGAGGCTCAGCAGTACCGAATGTCCGATCAGAATGACCGCGGCAATTCCGATTCGCATCCGGGGTCCCAGAAAAAGGCTCAGCATCGCCGCAAACATCCACGCCAAACCGATACGTCCCAATACGCTGGCCACGCGCAATGTTGCGAAATCGAGTTGAAAAAGACCGTTGTAAACCAGCCCCAGAAGGACGAGAATCACTCCCCGGCGGATGATCCGATACAGGATCCGCGACCGCCCGGATCCCCGGGAACGCTGTTTGGCCAGCGAAAAGGGGAACGAAACCCCGGCAATGAAGAGAAACAGCGGAAAGATCGTATCGTGTTGGGTCAGACCGTTCCACGACACATGGTGCATCTGGGCCGCCAGAGCATCCGTGACGGCATTGGGCCATAAGGCACAAAGCGACGTCACAAGACCGGCAAATCCCATGATGAAAAGCATGTCAAATCCCCGCAAGGCATCCAGCGAGAGCAATCGTTCGTTCGGATTCATCACTTCCGGCGTATCATTTACCATTCATGAAATTCGTTTTCAGGGCTTCGGAGCATCCGTTCCATCGAAAAAATAGGGCGCATATCGCCACCCCTTGCGATCGTAAAGGGTGCGCAAAACCTCCATACGTCGACGGAAATCCTCCAGATCCCGACGCTCACAGGTCCAGCCGATCTCGGACAAGGCCGCCAAACGCGGCAGTGCCATATGCTGCACATGCGCCAGAGAGACAATATATTCCGTCCAGATGTTGCCCTGCACGCCCAGAATATAGGATCGTTCATCCTCCGTGAGCCGATCGTAGGGATCCAACGAATAGGTCTTCGACAACGGAAGGTATCCGCCGATACCCCACGGCTCCAGCCGTTGCGGATCCGACGTCTGATAATAATCCAGATAACAGTGTGTATTGGGAGTCATGATGACCTTGTTCCCGGCCCGGGCCGCCGCAATACCGCCCGAAGATCCGCGCCACGACATGATCGTGGCACTCTTCGAGATTCCGCCCTCCAGAATCTCATCCCATCCGATCATGTTCCGGCCGTGTTCGTTGAGCCATCGCTCCATCCGAAGCACAAAATAGCTCTGCAATTCATTTTCATTCTTCAGATGCTCGTCGCGAATCCGCTGCTGACAGGACGGGCACTCTTTCCAACTCGTCTTCGGGCACTCATCGCCCCCAAGATGAATATACTTCGAAGGAAACAGTTCGATCACCTCCGCAAGAACTTGCTGCAAAAACTCGAAAGTCGACTCTTTCCCGGCACAAAAAACCTCGGGGAATACCCCCCACCGGGTCTGAACCTTGTATCCGGACCCGGTGCACCCCAACCACGGATAGGTCGCAAGAGCCGCTGAAGCATGACCCGGCATCTCGATCTCGGGAATCACCTCGATGAATCGGGATGACGCATAGGCTACCACCTCCCGGATCTCCGCCTGCGTATAGTATCCGCCATAGGGAACGCCATCGCATGCCGACGTGTTGTGACCAAGCACCGTCTCGGAACGGACCGAACCGATCTTCATCAATTCGGGATAGCGCCGGATCTCGATACGCCATCCCTGGTCATCGGTCAGATGCCAGTGAAAACGATTGATCTTGTGCAAAGCCAGAAGGTCGAGAAACGCCTTGACCTCCTCCACCGTGAAGAAGTGCCGGCAACAGTCCAGCATCGCTCCGCGATAGGCAAACGCAGGGGCATCCTCAATGCGCATCAGCGGAAGCGTCGTACCATATTGTGCAAGAAGTTGACGCAGGGTCTGAAATCCGTAAAAGACTCCGGCCGGAGATCCTCCCTCGATCCGGATTCCCTCCGAAGCAATCCTCAGCCGGTAGGCTTCGTCTCCGAGTGACGGGTCCTTCGCCAGAAGAAGCTCTCCGACAGAGCTCTTTGCGGGTTTCAGGGTTAGCTTGTTTTCCTGCGAGAGTTCCCGCGCCATGTATTCCGCAGTCTGCATCAGAACCCGATCTCCGCTCGGAACCGCAATCCGTGAGGCGTCGCAGAGATCAAATCCCGACCCGGAATCACAAACCAGATATTGCGGAGCCGGAACAAGCGCCGGTGAATTGTCCGCTCCGGATGCCGACAACACGGCAATGAGGGCTAAAGCCGGAAAAAGCAAATTTTTCATATCCAAAAGTTTAAGGTTTCTCCATCTCAGGATTCGGTGAGTCGTAAATCCGAAGCGGAAGCACTCCCGCGATTACGCACTCGTCTGCCAGAAAAAGTTTCATCGCGTCAGAATTCAAGAATCCGCAGGGGTTCCCGAGGTTTCAGGACATCCGGAACCTTGCGAACGGAAGATTCCGCCTTGAACGGCAAACGTGTAACAATATCATCAACCGAACGTCCCAACTCCGCCACATAGCTTCCGCCGTCAACCACAAAGGCCGAACGCGCCTCGTCGAACGAGGCCAGATCCGACACGGCAAAACGCAATGTCACGAGTTCCGAAGCTCCAGGCTGGAGTTCGCGGCTTTTGGCAAAGGCCCGCAATTCCCGAACGGGTTTCGTCAATGGGCCCTTCGGAGACGCCACATAAAGCTCGACAACCTCCCGACCGACATGCTCTCCGATATTGGTGACGCGCAACGTTACGACATACTCCCGGCCGGAGCGTCTGATCGCAGCTTCCGTCCATGCGAAATCCGTATAACTCAAACCGTAACCGAACGGATAGGAGACCCGCTCCGGAGCATGTGTACTGAAATGACGATACCCGATCCAGATATCCTCCTCATAACAGGTGAATCCCAGATTGCGCTGCAGACGCTCCGGAGCATCATCCGCCCAGTCGCCGCGACGTCCCTGATAATCGAGCGGGAAATTCCGGTTTGAGGGGTGATCCCGAAAATCCTTCGGGAAGGTCATCGGAAGACGTCCCGAAGGCGTGATACGCCCGCTCAGCAGATCCGCAACGGCATTCCCGATCTCCTGACCTCCCTGCCAGGCCAACAGAATGGCATCCGGCAACTCCTTCCACGAGTCCGTCTCGATCACCCCGCCGACATTGAGCACGACGACGACTCTTTTCCCCGCGGCATGGAATGTCCGGCAAACCGTCTCGAGCAACCCGCGTTCCGTGTCCGACAGGTAGAAATCCGATGTCGGACGGTCGTTGTACTCACCCGAATTGCGACCGAACGATACGATCGCCACATCGCTCTCCGCAGCTCTTGAGGCAATGAACTCCGGAGTCAATACCGTCTCCGGAACATACCATCTCTCGCCCAGAGATCGTCGGGCATTCTGCTCCGAAAGCAACGCCTCTCCGAAAGCCATATACTTCGCATAAAGATCCGTCGTCCGGGGATTCAACTCGAATCCGGCATTTCGAAGCCCCTCATCCAGATTCACCGTATAGGCCTTGTTGACATGTCCGGCACCCGTTCCTCCGGCTATGGCATCATAGCCGTTGACCCCAAAGAGCGAAAGATGACTCCCGGCCGCCAACGGCAGGACGGCATGTTCATTGCGCAGCAGCACCATACCCCCGGTTGCCACGCTTCGCGACACGGCGGCATGCGCCTTCAGATCGGGATGTTCCGAAGCTTCGCAGCCCCGGAAACGGGGTGTACGAAGCACATATCCCAGCATACGCATCACACAGCGGTCAACATCCGCCTCACTGAGACGTCCGTCACGCACCCCCGCAACAATTTCCTCCACCTGGGACGGTTCCCCCGGCATCAGCAGATCATTCCCGGCATGAATCTGCGCTACGGTGTTGCGCCGTCCGATCCAGTCCGAAACAACAATACCGTCATACCCCCACTCCTCGCGAAGAATCGTAGTCAACAATTCACGATTCTCCTGCGTATAGGGCCCGTTGATCCGGTTGTAGGAGGACATCACGGTCCAGGGCTTCCCCTCCCGGATTGCAATCTCAAAGCCCCGCAGATAGATCTCCCGCAAAGCCCGTTGCGAAATCCGGGCGTCGTTCTGCAAACGCAGTGACTCCTGGTTGTTGGCCGCAAAGTGCTTCACCGAAGCCCCGACCCCCTGCGACTGTATGCCGCGTACCATCGCCGCGCCGCATTTGCCGCTCAAAAGCGGATCCTCCGAATAATACTCGAAATTGCGCCCGCAAAGCGGATGCCGGTGAATATTCATGCCCGGTCCAAGAATCACGTCACAACCATATTCCAACACCTCGTTACCCATTGCCGCACCGCATCGTTCGATGGCCGCCTCATCCCAGGTCGAGGCCAGCAGCGTGCCGATCGGAAAGGCCGTACAGAAATAACTCCGGGAGTCAGCGTCCCGATGCGGATCGATCCGCAAGCCCGCCGGGCCATCGGCCATTACCGTTGCCGGAATACCGTATGCCGGCAGCGGACAGGTCGTCCCCGCCGAACCCGGCACGAACTTCAAGGTATGACCCGTAACGGCCCCGTCTCCCGTATAGCCTTCCATCGAAGCTCCAACCAGGAACGACGCCTTCTCTTCAAGAGTCATGGCGGCCACGATCCTGCGAAGCGGATCCCGACCCAACCGGGGTTTGGTTGGCTCGGCTACAGCAACGGACTGGGCGGCAAAGACTAGACTCAACAACAATACACTCTTCATAAATTCTTTCTTCATCGTTTGCCCGGCAGCGGACCCGGGCAGATCCCGGTCGGCGAGGAGAACACCCCTCCGACCAGGGACGAAATTAGATCAAACCACCCGGTTACGGGTCGAATATTTACCGCAAAACGGGGAGTACGACCGACAAGCCACCTCACACAATTCTGTCTCCCTTTTCATGCAACCTGGCAATCAGCTCCTTGGGTGACACCCCGAATTTCCGGCGGAAACACGTGCTGAAATATTTCGGATCGTTGAACCCTGCGGCGTAAGCCAGATCCGCAATGCGGATCTTCTGCTGCGTCTCAAGCAGGTGATAGGCCGCACGAAGCCGAAGATCGACCACAAAAGCCGACGGAGTCAATCCCGTCAGGGATTTGAGCTTCTCGGTAAGTACCGTACGCGACATGTTCATCTCCCGCGTAAAATCCGACTGGGTGAACGCGCAATCGTCGATGTGCGCATTGACGCACGCAACGGCCCGGCGCATGAATTTTTCATCCATCGATGTATATTCCAGCTTTTCAACCTCAAATACCGGTTGATCGCGGAACCGGGAACCGCGCAGTTCGAGTTTGCGAAGCTGGTTGGCGATCTGTGCATGCAGCAGTTGCAGATTGAACGGCTTGGTGAGATAGCCGTCAGCTCCCGAATCGTATCCTTCGATCCGATCCTCATCGGCGCTTTTCGCCGTTAGCAGAATCACAGGAATATGACAATATTCGAACGTATTCTTGATTTTGCGGCACAACTCGATACCGTTCATCCCGGGCATCATGATATCCGAAATCACCAGATCAACCGGCTTCCCGGCAAGCACCCGCAGGGCCGCCTCCCCGTCGGATGCCGTCTCCACCCGGTAACGGGGCGACAACAGATTGGACATCAACAACAGCAACTCCTCGTTGTCGTCAACAACCAGCAGCGTATGGTCCGCAGTCCCGGCGTCCGGATCCTCGGGATCCGCCGGAAGCGAAGAGACCGTCGAATCAAGTATCCCGGAATCCGCAAGAAGAGCGCCTTCGCTCCCTGCATCCGTAAAATTGTCATCGATCTCCTCTTCGGAGTAGGCATCCCGGCCAACGGGCAACGTCACCCGGAAACAGTTTCCTGCAGCCTCGCTGCTCGTCACGCGGATCGTTCCCTTATGGATATCCGTGAGATCCTTGACCAACGACAGGCCGATGCCCGTCCCGACGGTATGGAATTTCCGATAGCTGCCGTCATAGAATCGCTTGAACAGACCCTCGATCGTCTGCGGACTCATCGGATCCCCGCTGTTGATAACCGAAACACGGACCCGATCCGGGGTCTCGGATTCGATACGGATCGAAATCTCTCCGCCTTCGGGCGTATATTTCGCGGCATTGGACAACAGATTGTAGACGATCTTGTCGAGCTTGTCCGGATCGAACCACCCTTCGATCCGATCCGCCGACGTGTGAAAATAGACATTCAGACGTTTCCGCGCAACCAATGGCGCAAAGGCTTCCACACATCGCCGGACCAATGACACGATGTCCCCCTGCGAAACCCGGATCTTCAGATTCCCGCTCTCAACCTTCCGAAACTCCAGGATCTGCTGAATCAAACGCATCAGACGCGTGGCATTGGCCGTCATCACCCCATAAAGCGTCGCCTGATCCCCCGTCCCGGCCGTAAGATTCTGCAACGAGGTGAGGATGATCGTCAACGGCGTCATCAACTCATGAGTCACATTCGTGAAAAACTGCAACTTCGCATGATTCAACTCCTCGATTTTCTGTTGCTCCAGTTTGGAGAGCTGAACCTCCTGCTGCAAACGGAAACGATAGTGCAGAAAACGAACCGCCCCATATATCGCACCTGTGAACAGCATGACATACAGCGTCCAGGCCCACCACGACAACCAGGGAGCCGGAAGAATACGAATCTCCAACAACCGTTCGTTGCTGCTCCAGACTCCGTTGTCTCCGGCCGCCTGCAGCCGGAACAGATAGCGTCCCGACGGCAGATTGTTGTAGGAGGCAAACCGATGATGTGAATCTACCGATATGTACTCCTCGTCATTGCCTTCGAGCCTGTAACGGAAAATGTGATCCCGGGAATTGGCGTAGGAGAGCATCGAAAACTCAATGAGAAAATTATTCTGATCGTGCGTGAGCGTCACGCGTTCGGCATAATTGATATCCTTGTCGCAGATCCGTGAACGGTCCTGTGCGGAGAACGTCCGCAACGAACGGTTGTGGATCTTGAAGTCGGTCAGTACGATCGGCAACCGGATCTGGTCGGAGGGGGTTCGTGCTCCCGTGAAGATCATCAGTCCGTTCGACCCGCCGAAAGCAATCCGACCCCCATCGATCTGTGCCGAGGTGTTTCGATTGAAAAAATACGACGGCATGTCGGTCGATATAACATAGGTATTGATATGTTCCGGGTTCCCGCCCCGGTCCGGCAAAAACGAAAAAACCGAATTGCTCGTGGTGAGCCACATCCGGCCGTCGTCCCCGCGGGCAATATTACTCACCCCCCTGTTCTCCAGATTCGGGAAGACCGTCACCTTCCGAAACCCATCCTCCGAAGGAATACGCACGGCCAGACCATCGGCCACGGTCCCGGCCCAGATACATCCCGAATCGTCAGACTCCAGACAGTACACATAATCCGAAGTCATGCCGCGGCCTGCGGCATAATGACGACAACGCCGGGTTGCTCCCTCGACACAAAGAATACCCTGTCCGTTCGAGGCGATCCAGACATCTCCCTTCGGATCGCAGCAAATATCGAATACCTGAATCCGATCGAACGGCGTGGCATGACCCGTCCATTCGGCAATGGTATGAAAAGTCCCCTCCGCTGTCTCGACATAGACCCCCTCCCGGGATCCGATCCAGAGATTCCCCTGCCGATCCTCACACAACGCAATGACACAATCGTCGAAAAAACGGGCCGTAACATATCTGTTGAGCACCCGAACCCGATGCCGGGCCTCGTCATAAAGCCAAATACCCGCATTCTGGGTCCCGAAACACAACTCTCCGGTCGTCGCCCGCCGAAGGATCGCATTGACAGTCGACGTATAGGGCAGTTTCTTCAGATCGGGATGTTCGTGATAATCGACGACCGATCCGCTCCGGGCATCGTAATGGAGCAGGCCGAAATCAAGCAGTCCGAACCAGTACCGTCCCTCTCCGGCATAATACATGCTCCGGATCGAACTGGTATTGTACCGGGTCCGAATCCGTTCCAAACGATCCGCCTCGAACTTGGTACCGCTCGTTTGGCTCTTGCAGACCCCGCCTCCGAGCATCCCGATCCACATCAATCCGTCGCGAGAACGAAGGATCGAATTCACCTCGTTATAGGGCAGATCTCCCCGGTTATCCCCAGGACGGAAGTTCTGGAACGAATGCGGATCTTCGGCATCGTGCAGAATACTCAGGCCGCTGCGCCCTCCCACCCACAAGGTCTGCTGCTCGGGATCCTCCTCGATGGCATAGATGATATCGTCGAGCAGTGACCGTGGATTTCCCGCCTGATGCCGGTAATGCACGTAACGCACCGCATCCCGAGCCTCCGAATCGACCAACCGTACCAGACCGGCGCCCCAGGTTCCCACCCAGATGCGGCCCGAAGAGTCGCAGGCCACGACGTGAGCTCGCCGCAACACCGGATCATCAAACGGACGAACCCGCTCCGTCGCAATGTCATAGCACAACAAACCCTGATCGAAAGCCGCAACCCAAAGACGACCATGCCGATCGGCAACCACCGATGTGATAGCCTCCACGGGGCGTCCGTCGGCATGAAACAACGCTACGCGATGAAAGTGTGTACCCGAAACCTCCTTACGGAAAAGTCCCTTGTTGCTCCCGATCCACACCCCCTCCACGGAATCACACAGAATAACCGAAATATTGCAGTCAAGCAGTTCCGGATATTCGTTGGCCACGATTTCACCCCGAATCTTGTCCAGCCGGAACAACCCGTGTTCGGTTCCGATCCAGAGATTCTTCGCCCGGTCCTCCGCAACGACATTGACAAACGTGTTGAACAACCCGTTCGCCACATCCCGCATCCCGTAGGTGACCACTCCGTAACCGTCATAACGCGCCAGCCCGTTATAGGTGGGGATCCAGATATAACCGTCGGAATCCTGATAAAGTTTGCGGATCTCGTTCGAAGGCAGCATGTCTGCAGGCAACGCCACGAAATTCACCTGCGGATAACGATCCGCGGCAAAAGCCGACACGCAGAGACAAAGGATTCCGATGGCAACACCCGACCAGCGAAATATGTGACAAAAACGACTCATAATGTGATTCCGTGGATCCAAGTTAATCTTTTTTTCCGAGATTCACAACCTCGAAAGCCCGATGAAGGCTCCCGCGAAGGCAAAAAGAAGCATTCCGGAAAATTTTCAACCCCGCAATCCGAAGAAGGGAATTCCTTTGTAGAAAAAAAGAATCCCTGCATGATACGGAAATTGAACGGATGGGGCTTCAGGATCGTGCTCTGCGTGCTTGCGGGCTCCGGCATCCTGTCTACAAATTGCGGAGAGACGAAACATTGGTACCTCGAGCCGCATGGCTCCTATACACTCGTCCGTCAAAAAAACGGGCCAACACTCGGTTTTGCTCCCGATTCGGGGGTGCAACTCCTCGAAGTGGAGGGACTCGTCTTCAAGGATCTGAACCGAAACGGACGTCTCGACCGTTATGAAGACTGGCGGAACACACCCCGAATCCGGGCCGAAGCCCTGGCCGCCGAACTGTCTCCCGAAGAGATTGCAGGTCTGATGCTCTACAGCCCCCACCAGGCCGTACCAACGGACTCCGCAGGCTTCTGGTCCTCGACCTACAACGGGACCTCGCTGCGTGAAAGCGGATTGCCGCATTCGGCCATCTCCGACAAACAGAAGCGTTTCCTGAGCCAGGATCATCTTCGGGCGGTTCTGGTCGTTCGGGTCGAAAGCCCCCGGATTGCGGCGGAATGGAACAACAACCTCCAGCGTTTCGTCGAGAGTCTCGGTCATGGAATCCCCGTAAACATCAGTTCCGACCCGCGCCACGAGACACAACCCCGTGCCGAATACAATGCCGGAGCCGGCGGCAGGATCTCCCTGTGGCCTTCGCAACTCGGACTGGCCGCAACGTTTGATCCCTCGCTCGTCGAACGATTCGGCCGAATCGCCGCCATCGAATACCGGGCTCTCGGAATCGCAACGGCCCTCTCCCCGCAAATCGATCTGGCGTCGGAACCCCGCTGGAATCGTTTCTGCGGGACCTTCGGTGAAGATCCCGACCTGGCCGCCGATCTGGCAAGGGCCTACATCGACGGATTTCAAACCTCGGAAGGTGTGGCGGAAATCGCCGACGGTTGGGGATATGAAAGCGTCAACGCCATGGTCAAGCATTGGCCCGGAGGCGGTCCCGAAGAGGGCGGACGGGATGCCCATTACAGCTATGGAAAATACGCGGTCTATCCGGGCGGAAATTTCGAGGAGCATCTCCGACCCTTCGTCGAAGGGGCTTTCCGCCTGCACGGAAAAACCCGACAAGCCGCAGCCGTCATGCCCTACTATACGATCAGCTGGGGAGTGGATCCCTCCGGGAAGAGCCTCGGAAACGGATTCAGCCATTACCTCATTAGCGAACTGTTGCGCGAAAAATTCCGTTACGACGGTGTCGTATGTACCGACTGGGGGATCACACACGATTACTTCCAAATCGATGAAGCCGACGGGAAATGCTGGGGAACCGAATCCCTCGGCATCGCCGAACGCCACTATCTGGCCATTCGGGCCGGCGTGGACCAATTCGGCGGCAACGACGATCTCAAGCCCGTTCTTGAAGCCTGGCACATGTGGGCCGCAGACTTCGGCGAAGAGTCCGCGCGCGAACGATTCGAACGCTCGGCCGTCAGACTGCTCCTCAATATCTTTCGGACCGGACTGTTCGAAAATCCCTATGTCGATCCGCTCCGGGCCGAAAAGATCGTCGGAAATCCGGACTTCATGAAAGCCGGATACGAGGCACAAATCCGATCGATCGTCCTGCTCAAGAATCGCAACGGTATCTTACCCCTCGCAGAGCATCGCAAGGTTTATCTCCTGACGGCCGAAGGTACCGGTTCGAAGGTTGACTCGGGGCTTGTGGCCCGTCGCTACAAACCGGTCGGTAACCCCCAAGAGGCGGATTTCGCGCTGGTATTCATCGATGAGCCCCATGGTGGATGCGGATATGACGCCGAAGATCGAAGAGACGGAGGCAACGGGTATGTCCCAATCAGCCTCCAATACGGAGAGTACACGGCGCAGAAAGCCCGCAGGGTGAGCATTGCCGGAGGAGATCCGCTGGAGAGCTCTTCCAACCGGAGCTATCGGAACAAAAGCATATCGGCCGATAATCCGGAGGCTTTGGATCTTGTGCGAAGGGCCCGGCGCATGATGGGTTCGAAACCCGTCGTCGTTGTCATCTCGGCAACAAAGCCGTTCGTCCCGGCGGAGTTCGAACCCGCCGCCGACGCGATCCTGCTCACCTTCGGCGTACAGCATCAGGCCGTATTGGAGATCCTTTGCGGTGCGGCAGAGCCTTCGGGTCTCCTTCCGATGCAACTGCCGGCCGACATGAACACCGTGGAACTCCAGGCCGAAGATCGGCCCCGCGACATGATCTGCCACACCGATACGGAAGGAAATACCTACGATTTCGCATTCGGACTCGACTGGAACGGAATCATTCACGACCGAAGAGTCGAAACCTATCAATAAATCGATTCTATCATCACGCTCTTTTCCACACCGGCGTCCGAAATTCCCGACATTTACGTATTTTTGTCTCCGGAGCGGATCCGGGGAAGGACCTCGTCAAACTTTAAACACATCATGAAAAAACTCGTTGTCTCTCTTCTGCTGACGCTTCTCTGCCTTCAGGTCGGAGCCCAGGCTCCCCATGCCGTCTTTCAGGGCGGCATGCATGTCGACATCGAACCGCAAGGTTGGATCAAAGAGTTCCTCCGTCGTCAACAATCCGGACTCACGGGACATCCCGAAGCGCTCTCCTATCCCTATGACTCCTCGCTTTGGGCCGGGGAGATCCGGAGAAATACCGACAGCTACGGAAGCGACTGGTGGCGATACGAGCAGACGGCCTATTACAGCGACGGTCTGCTCCGCCTGGGCTATCTGCTCAGGGATCCGGATCTGATCGAAAAAGGAGAAGCCGGTATCCGGTATACGCTGGAAAACGCCTCCGAAACGGGAAAACTCGGAAATCCCCGAATCGAGACCATGTGGCCCATGTGCGTCTATTTCCGCGTCATGCAGGCCTATTACGAACGAACGGGGGACCCCGAAATTCCCCGTGCCCTCGAAAAACACTATCTGAACTTCTCCAAAGAGGAGGTGGAACAATGGCGCAACATCGTCTCGATCGAGGGCATGCTGTGGACCTTCGGCAAAACCGCAAACCGCAAACTGCTTGAAACCGCCAGACAGGCATACGACGACGGTAAATTCGGAGATCTTACGCCGGAGCTGGCAGCCAACGACGAACGTCTCTCCATGCATGGCGTGACCTGCATGGAGGAGCTCAAACTCCCGATGCTGCTCTATGCCTACACCGGCGAACACCGTTATCTCGAACTGGCCGTCAATGCCGAACGAAAACTCACGCGCGATCACATGCTTCCCGACGGTGTCCCGGCCAGCGCCGAAGCCCTCGTGGGCAACGAAAACATCATCAACAGCCACGAAACCTGCGATATTACCGACTACACCTGGACCCTCGAACAGTTTCTTCTCACAACGGGAGACGTCGCATGGGCCGACAAGATCGAAAAAGCGGTATTCAACGCCGGACCCGGAGCCGTGACCAAAGATTTCCGGGCCCTGCAATACTTCTCCTCCGTCAATCAGGTGATCGCCACCGGGCGCTCGAACCACAACGCCTTCTTCCACGGTTCGACATGGATGGCATACCGCCCGACTCACGAAACGGAGTGTTGCTCGGGAAACGTACACCGCTTCATGCCCAACTATGTGACCTACATGTGGCTGCGCCGGAAAGACGGAGCCATCGCCGCAGCCCTGTACGGACCGTCGTGCGGAACGTTCGATCTGCCCGACGGCAAAACCTGCCGGATCGAACAACACACCGAATATCCCTTCGAGGGAGAGATCGAGTTCCGTTTCTTCCTGGATGGCAAGGCCGAAATCCCCTTTCTGCTGCGTATCCCCGACTGGTGTGACGACGCCCAGATATCCGTCAATGGCAAACCCTGGAAGCTCCCGGCAACCCATGGGACGTTCGTAACCATCCGCCGGAATTTCAGGAACGGAGATCGGATCCGGCTGAGCCTCGCCATGAAACCGCACCTGACATCCATTCCCGGACAGGGCGTCTATCTCCAACGCGGACCGCTGGTCTTCTCCTACGCCGTGCCGCAACACAAGACCGAAGACCAAACCGTCTATGCGAACATGAACGGAAAGACCCCCGCAAACCCCGCATTCAAATGTTGGAGCATCGAACCTGCCGGAGCCTGGAACTACGCCCTGTGTACCGATTCCCCCATGCTCCCGGAGGTTATCCATCCCCAGGAGGCCAAACCCGGCAGCTATCCTTTCGAGGCGGAACAAACGCCCGTGAAGATCCGGGTTCCGGCAAAAAAAATCCGCTGGGAGCTCGAAGAGGAGCGTTATACACCGCGACTCCCCGAAGGTGGAGTGGCACAGCCCATTTCCGATACCGTCGAATACCTCGATCTGATCCCGTACGGATGCACCGAACTCCGACTTACGGTCTTTCCCGTCACCGAATGACAAATATCCGATTTTCTCTTCCAAACATGTCCTCGTCATCATGAAGACCTTCTCTTTGCGAAAAACAACAAACCGTTTGTCGGGAAGTTGCTGCGGACTGCTGCTGTTCGCTGCAACGGCCTGCTCCGAAAGCGGTGTCACGATCCGTTCCGTCGATCCGCTGTTCAACGTATTGCCCGGAGCTCCGCTTCCGGCAGGCGGCGACGACACGATCCGGGTAGCCCGTGGCGAGAATGCCGTCGTGCAGTTCGTCCTTTCGGCAAACGATTCCATCGTCGGGCTGACGCCTCGGCTCCGAAAAGCAAGATCGGCACAGGGTGCGGAACTCAGCGACAACGCAACCTTCGGTTGGGTCCAGAACGTCAGAGCTTCGCACGCCTACATGCCGGCAGCACCCGACGCACTGCAATCCCCCCTGGGCGAGTATCCCGACCCGATTCTGACCGATACCGTCGGAATCGTCACTCCCGGAAGACCCGCCCTGCTCTGGGTCGACATCCCGATTCCGAACAATGCCGAACCGGGCCTTTACGAAGGTTCACTGCGCATCTGCGGCCGGAAAAACGGACGCCGGACTGTCGATGACTGCCGTTTCAACATCCAGGTTTATCCCGTCACGCTTCCCCAACAGTCCCTGTCGATCACCAACTGGTATTTCCCCGACAAATTCTCCTACATGAATGCGGGAGTTCCCGTCCAGGATGATTCGCCTCTCTATTGGGAATGCATGCAGCGTCTGGTCGAGACCGCTTCCGCATACGGACAGAATGTCTGGCTTCTCCACGAAACCGGAGAACCCCTCCCCGGATCCGACGGTATGTCCTGGAAATTCGATTTTGCGAGAATGGACCGGACAATCGAATTCCTGCTCGCTCACACCCATGTCCGGATGATCGAGGCCAACCACATCGCCAAACGGGCTCACAACGGTTGGATCGATCCGTTCCGGGCCGAGATTCCGATCCCCGACGGCAAAGGCGGATATCTCCGGCAACGACTCCCGCCTGACGATCCCCGCGTCGAACGATACCTCACCGCCTACTTCCAGGCCTTGCAGGAACACCTGCGGTCCAAACCCCTCGACGACGGAAGCGGTCGCTCCTGGCTCGATATCTATGTCCAACACGTCGCCGATGAACCGCTCGACGAAAATCTCCAATCTTGGGAAGCCCTCGCACGACTGATAAAAAGGGCCGCTCCCGATATCCGGATCATCGAAGCCTTCCGCGCTTCCGGATACGATCCGGAACTGATCGACATTCTCGTTCCCCAACTCGACGAACTGCCTCGCACCATCTACCGCCAGATGCCTGAAAACCACGCCTGCTGGTTCTATACCTGCATGTATCCGCGCGGCAATTTCGCCAATCGCTACGTTACCCTGCCCCTCATTAAAACCCGGCTGCTTCATTGGATCAATTACAAATACCAGGCTCCGGGCTATCTCCACTGGGGGTTCAACGCATGGGGCGCCAACGGCGACCCCTTCGGCGATGTCTCCGCCCCGGCCAACGACTGGCCCGGAGGTGACTCTCACATCGTCTATCCGGGCTACCGAAAACTTTATCCCTCGATTCGGCTCTCCGCCATGCGGGACGGAATCCGCGATTACGATCTGCTGAAACTTGTCGAGGATCGGGACCCGCAACGCGCCCGGGAATTTGCGGATTCAATCGTCTTCGACTACGACCGCTACGACACCTCCGTCGAACGATTCAGACAGATCCGACGCGAAATGCTCGAATTCCTCGCCAAATAACTTAACGCTTCCATTTGTCGGAAACGGCCGTCGGAGATGATACTCCGACGGCCGTTTTATCAACTGCAAGGCCCCATCCATATTGTAAAGCCCCGTACACGGATGGTCGCCGTACCCGGACAAGGAGGAAACGGACAGGTAAAATGAGAAAGCCGATGACCGACAGCCCGGGTGCGGTCGCCGGGGCTGTTACCCCTTTCGCTTGTAGCGCGAAGGCGAGGTGCCGGTATGCTGCTTGAAATACTTCCCGAAAAACGATTGCGTCGAAAAATTCAGATGATAGGCGATCTCCTGAATGCTCATCCCCGAATATTTCAGCAGGGCCTTCGCTTCAAGAATCACCGCCTCGTCGATCCAGCGCGCCGCCGTCTTGCCGCTGACCTCCTTGACCACCGACGAAAGATATTTCGGCGTGATGTTCAACTGTTTGGCGTAGAAACTCACGTTGCGTTCCTGCTTGCTGTACTGCTGCAACAACGACATGAATTCGTCGAACAGCACCTCGCAGCGGCCCTGCTTGATCGCGCCGGGCTGCTCGCGAAGATTGATCTCCGTAATGATATAGAATGCCGTGGTGAAAAGCGTCCGGATAATCTCGTGGCGATAGCGCTCCTTGTCGCTCAGCAGCATGGTCTTGATCAACTGGAACAGCTGCCGGATCTCGTCGACATCCTGCTGCGTAACCTCCAGCACCGGAGCCTTGCCGAAACGCATGTAGACCGGAAGCGAGGTCGAAAGGTCGATCTGGATCTCGTTGACGAACGACTTGGAAAAGGCCAGCAGATAGGCCGCCGCATTCGATGAACACTTCACCGTACGGATGATCGAGTCGGGATTGAAGAAGACGATCGTATTGGGACGTACGGTGTAGTTCTGCATGTCGATCGACACGACCGCCTCGCCCGCCATCATGATGATCGCCGTAAAGCCGTCGATCGCTGTCGGATAGTTTGCCGTGGTATTCTTGTCGGCCGTAAGCGTCGTGATGACCAGATCGTCCGAAAGGTAGAAGACATCGCTCATCTCCTTTTTGATCCGGGAGATGGAGACTTTGTGCAAACCTTCCCGTCCGTTGCCGCGCATCGTTTTGCCGTTTCCCGCCATAGCGTCGTGTTTTTTGACAAAATTAGCATTTTAACCCGTAAAATCGCAAGTCGGGATCCAAAAAATCGCCCGTCCCGGCAATTTGAGCACAAAATAAAATACCCTGACAGAATCCCCGACACAAAATCCGCCCCGGCCCGTTTACTCCTCACCGGTCCGCGGACACATTACGCGAAGTCCTCCCGCCACACACTCGATATGCAACGGGAATTCGGCCCCGGGCTGTCCGTCGACATCCGTCGGTTCATTGATCGTCGACTGAATGTCGATATGGCGGGCCCGCAGATGGCGTACGATTTTCGGATTTCCACCCAGCAGATACTGCCCCATGGCCAGGGTCGAACGGAAAAGGTCCCTCTTTTCAAGCAGGATACAGTCGAAGAGTCCGTCGCGGATCGACGAGGTTCGGGCCAGCCGGAAGCCTCCGGCCGTCTCGCCGTTGAAGATCAGCACCATCAGCGACCGCAGATCGAAGTGTTCACCATCGGCCACAATCTCCAATGGCACGGCATGAATCGTCCGGAACTCCTTGACCCCCTCGATGATATAGGCCAGTTTGCCGATGCGGTGCTTGCGCGAATTGGGGGTTCGTTGCGAGGTGGTCGTGAAGATCCCGAACGAGAAGATATTCACGAACCACAAGTCGTTGACCCGTCCGACATCGACCCGATCCTCACTCCCGGAAGCGATCTGACGTGCGGCCTCGACCAGTTCGTTCGACATGCCCAGCGCCCCGGCAAAATCGTTCGCCGTGCCGGCCGGGATCACCCCGATCGGAATGTCAAGGCCCTTGCGCTTCATGGCGTTGACCACGAAATTGACCGTTCCGTCGCCGCCGGCCACAACCATCAGATCGATCGTCTCATGACCCTCGAAGGGGTTGACCGAAAAATCGATCGGATGCGGGATCACCCGGTAACCGTTGGTCCGGAAGATTTCGTCGATCTGCTCGGCTTCGCGGGCGACTCGCCCACGGCCCGATTCGGGATTATAGAGAAAAACTGCGGTTTTCATTTCCATTCGGTTTGCTGCTTGTGGTGGAGGGTTACTCCAGGATCAAGGGCCGCATCGCCGCAGAGACATACTCTTCGTAGGTATCACCGTCACCTGCCAGAATGAAATAGACCTTCACGCCCGGCATCCGCTCAACCGCCGCCCGGGCATCATCGGCCCCCATGGCCAGGAACATCGTCCCCAGGGCATCGGCCTCGGCACACGTCGGAGCCACGACCGTCACCGACAGCAGCCGCGACACGACGCTGTGCCCCGTACGGGGGTCGATCGTATGGACCACCTTGTTGCCGTCGGCATCCAGATAGTATCGGCGGTAGTTGCCCGATGTGGCCAGACCGCCCTCCGAGAGGCTGATCCGCCGCTGGAGGTAATCGCCGTTGCTCATGTTGCCGTCGAAGGGCGTCTCCACACCGATCCGCCACGGATTGCCCTGGCGGTTGACACCCCGGCAGCGAACCTCTCCCCCGATGTCGACGATGTAGTTCTCGGCACCGAAGCGCTCGACCAGCGCTGCCAGCAGATCCACCGTATAACCCTTGGCGATGGAGTTGAAATCGAGTTGCACGCGAGGATCGGCCTTTACCAGGCGGTTGCCCTCGATATGCACCTTCTCCCGGCCGACGAAGGCGAGAATCGAATCGATATTCGGATGAGCCTGTGCCGCCTTGCCAGCAAAGCCCCACGCCTCGACCAGCGGTTTGACCGTCACGTCATAACGCCCGTTGCTCAGGGCCCCGATGCTGTCAGCCAACCGAAGATTGAAGGCGATATGACGGTCGACCGTATCCGTTTCGTTGCGGTTCAGACGGCTCAGAAGCGACCCCTCGTCAAAGATCGACATCGAGGCCTTGGCCTGGCGGTCGAGCTCCATGATCTCGGCATAGAGCTCCTGCGACGTCACATCCCGCACGTCGGCCACCACATGCAGCGTCGTGCCCAGCATCACACCGTCGACGGTCGTATAGTCGGGGCGACTCCCGCACGAGGCCAGAACCACCGCCGCAACCACGGCCCAGGCGCCGCAGACTCGCTTGTTTCCCATAATTTTCCTGCGTTTAGCCACAAAAATACGATTTTCCCCGTAAACTTTTCATTTTTCGCCCGAAAAGACGAAGAATTTTTGACTTTTCATTCCTAAATCATAATTATATTCGTACCTTTGCCGAACGCTCTGGCGTTATTCACGGTAAGGGGAATGCGTCGTAGAGTGGAACTTAAATAAACTTTTACAAAATGGCTTATTTAACAGCTGAGAAAAAGCAGGAGCTTTTCGGCCAGTACGGCAAGTCTAACACCGACACGGGTTCGCCCGAGAGCCAGAT